>JBEPZP010000226.1:0-4182 GCA_041640735.1 Thermomicrobium sp. | reverse complement strand
GACGGTCTCGCTGGCCTGCACCAGCCCGGCCCGAGCGTACCCGACGAGAGCCGCCATCGCCTTGCCAGTGTACACGGGGTCGAGGACGAGCCCCTCCGTGCGGGCAGCCAGCACGAGGGCTTCGAGCGTGCGCTCGTCCGCTACCCCGTAGCCGGGACCGACCCACCGCTCGTCGACGACGATCGCGTCCGGTTCCACACGCACGTCCAGTCCCAACAGCGCCGCAGCCTGGTCGGCGAGCCAGGCGACTCGCTGGCGGATCGCCTCCGCATCGGGTTCCACCGCGATCCCGACGACGCGGAACGGGCGCCCGAGCAACTCGGCACCCAGCGCCAAGCCCGCGTGCGTGCCACCCGACGTGGAGGTCGCGACGAACACGGTGCTGGGACTGACGCCGCACTCGACCAGTTGTTGGACGAGTTCCAGCGTCGCTCGGACATAGGCGACGGCACCGATCGGCGTCGACCCCCCGGTCGGGATCACGTACGGTCGCTCGCCCCGCTCAGCGCACTCCTCGGCGAGCCGCTCCAGCGTAGATGCGCGTTCTTCGCGCGTCCTCACCAGGTGGACCTCCGCACCGAAGAGGTGGTCGAGCAAGAGATTCCCCTGCACCGGAGGGTTCGGCACCGCACTGTTCAAGACGAGGATGCAGCGCAACCCCGCGCGCGCTGCTGCCGCCGCAGTCTGGCGGCAGTGGTTCGATTGCACCGGCCCTTCGGTCAGGACGACCGTCGCACCCTGCGCGAGAGCGTCGCCGATGAGATACTCCAGTTTGCGCGTCTTGTTGCCGCCGAGCGCGAGCCCGGTGAGGTCGTCACGTTTGACGAGAACGCGCACACCACCCAGCGCCGCGCTCAGTCGCGGTGCTTCGACGAGCGGTGTAGGAAGGTGCGCAAGCGGAAACCGCGGGAGATCGCACAGGTGCATGCCGACACCTCCTCTGTGTCCCTTTACCGCGCCGTGTGCGGTATCCGATAATCGCTTGCAGTGAGCCGAGCGTACAGGAGGGACGAACGATGGCCCAGCGGACACTGACGATCGAGGAAGAATATCGCGTCAAACATCCGACCTCGCAAGCGCGATACGAGCGCGCTGTGCGCGACTTCCCGAGCGGCGTCACGCACGACGTCCGCTACCAGAAGCCGTTTCCGCTCTATGTCGAACGTGCCCAAGGGTCGCGCAAGTGGGACGTCGACGGGAACGAATTGATCGACTACACCATGGGACACGGCGCGCTCCTTCTCGGCCATGCCCATCCGCAGATCGTGGAAGCGGTACAAGCGCAGATCCGGCGCGGCACGCACTACGGCGCTGGGCACGACCTGGAACTGGAATGGGCGGAGCGGATCCGCGAACTCAAGCCCTCCTGCGAACGCGTCAAGTTCACCGCATCGGGGACCGAGGCGACGCTGCTCGCCATGCGCCTCGCCCGTGCCTACACCGGGCGGGAGAAGATCCTCAAGTTCGCCGGTCACTTCCACGGCTGGCAGGACTATGCGCTACCCGGCGAGAAGCCGCCCTTCGAGGACCGGCCGATTCCGGGTGTCCCGCGTGCCGTCCTGGAATCCGTCGTCGTCGCCCCAGTCAACGACCTCGACTTCGTCGAGCGCCGCCTCGCCGCGGGAGACATCGCCGCCGTGATCCTGGAACCGAGCGGTGCCTCGTGGGCTTCCATTCCACTGCCCGAAGGATTTCTCCACCGGCTCCGCGCCATCACCGAAAAGACCGGGACGCTCCTCATCTTCGATGAAGTCATCACCGGTTTCCGTTGGTCACCAGGCGGTGTGCAGGGTCTCCTGGGTATCCGTCCCGACCTGACCACCATGGCGAAGATCGTCGCGGGTGGTCTCCCGGGTGGTGCAGTCGGTGGACGGGCAGACATCATGGCACTGCTCGAGTTCCGCGACGACCCCGAGTGGAACCGCCGGCGCGTCTCGCACCCCGGCACCTTCAACGCGAACCCGCTCTCGGCAGCCGCGGGGTGCGCCTGCCTGCAACTCGTGGCAGATCCCGCCGTCCAGCGGCATGCCGACGCCATGGCCGCCCGGTTGCGCCGCGGTATGAACCAGGTGCTCGTCACCCTCGGCATTCCTGGCTTCGTCTGGGGCGAAAGTTCGGTCTTCCACATCGCGCTCGGGCATACCTGCACCAACCAGCGCGGCGACGACATCCGCATGCCGGAGGGCGTCTCCCCGGTGGTTCTCAAGACGGGTATGGCACCGCACCTGGCCACGACCCTCTACCAAGCGATGGTCAACGAGGGGGTCGACCTCTTCCACGGCGGCGGGCTCTTGAGCGTCGCCCATACACCGGAAGACATCGATCGCACGATCGAAGCCTTCGAGCGCGCCCTCCGGCGCATGCAGGCAGAAGGATGGTTCGACTGAGCGCCCTGAGTGGTGGCAGTGGCGGAGCGCTCAGGCTCCGCCACTGTGTACCGCAGCGCGCTCGGCCAAGCCGACCGGCGTCCGCCACTCCGGACGGCGCGGATCGATCCCGCGCACGATGTCGTGGTACAGGCGCTCGAGCGCGCGCGTGACCGGACCAGGCTTGCCATCGCCGATCGGGTAGTGATCGATTTCACCGATCGGTGTGATCTCGTAGGCCGTACCGCACAAGAAGACCTCTTCGGCGACGTAGAGCTCGGTCCGGTCGACCGCCCGCTCCTCAACCTGCAGACCGAGTTCTTCGTGCGCCAGGCGCAGCAACGTATCGCGCGTGATGCTCTCGAGAATACTCTGCGTGACGTCCGGCGTAATCAGCTTGCCGTTCCGCACCAGCATGACGCAGGCACCCGGCGCCTCAGCCACCTTCCCCTGGTCGTTCAGGAGAAGAGCTTGGTCGTAGCCGTCGAGCTGTGCCTCCATCGCAGCCAGCTGGCCGTTGCGATAGTTCGAGATGTTCTTGATGCGCGGGGGCATCACGTCGTCACTGATCCGACGCCACGAACTGACTTTCGCACGCACCATCCGGCCGCTGAGCAGGTGCGAGGGCATCGGCCGGGTAGCGATGTACAGGCCGGCCTCCTCGGAAAAGCCGCTGAGCGTCTTCGGACCGCTGGCACGATAGGCGACCGGCTGGATGTAGGTATCCTCGCGGCACTCGTTCTCGCGCAGGAGTTGCACGATCGCATCGGTCAATTCGCCGATGCTCCACTGCGCCGACAGGCGGACCAACCGCATCGAGCGCAACAGCCGCTCGAGGTGCTCGCGCAGGCGAAACACGTACGCCTCACCCACCTCGGGATTCCAGTAGGAGCGAATGCCCTCGAAGACCGCTCCCACCGTCGACCAGCCGAGCTCAGTGACGTGAACGGTCGCCTCTTCCCAGCGCACGAAGCGCCCGTTCCACCACAGCACGCGCGGATGCGTCTCGCTCACGCTTCGCCCCCATTTCTTCCGACGACCCGAGCAGCACGCCCAACCTTCTCTAGGACCGACGGTCATCGTAACACACGCACGCGTACTGGGGAACCTGGTCGGGATGGTCGCCTGGTACCACCGAACGCGTCGCTCGACTCACGGCTCCTCGACCACGAGCCATCCCGAGGAGCGCGGACGAGAGAACTCCAGCGCTTCCGACCGGCCAGCATCGCTCCGGCTGCCGGTCCCCGCTTTCACCCGGAACGGCGACCCAGCACCACACTGCTGGCGAAGCGATGGAACAGCAACCCTGGCCCGACCACCATGCCGTCGCGGGCGCGCGGCAAGCTCGCCACCCAGGGCTGGACGAGATAGGTGACGACAGGGTAGACGACCGGGATGACGACGCAAGCACCCTGGACGAGCAGTTCGCATTGGCGATACGCGCCGAGACGCCGCAACGTGCTCGTCTCGTTCCGCGCCAAGGCCAGGAACCGCTCCAACTCGTCGTGCTCCCAGCGCAGCCCCCGCAACGCCTTCCGGTCGCGGCTCAGCAGCCATTCGTACACGGCTGCAGCGTCCGGGAACGGCAACGGCCAACGCCACCAGAGCAGCTGGAAAGCCCCCTCCTCGACTGCCCGTTCCCATGGCTCGCGCTCGAGTCGCTCCAACTCGACGGCGATGCCGAGGTTCCCCTGGAGCTGCTCCACCACGTCGAGCAGGACTGCCTCCTCGACCCCGTCGAGGTCAGCTGGCGCGGTCACTCGCACAGGGCCACGCTGGTCGTCCGGCACCTGGCTCCAGCGCTGAGACGCTTCGA
>JBEPZP010000225.1:0-4206 GCA_041640735.1 Thermomicrobium sp. | reverse complement strand
TTCGCTGAGTCTACCATTTCGCATCCGTCCTACCGAGGGCAGGAATTTCCCTCGATCGCTCGGTAGGACAATTTGGCTATCCCGGATCGCCCTGCCGCTGTCGACCGTCTCATGGTGGGAAAAGGAGGCGGAAGTCGTGCGGAAGGAAACGTCCTCTCGCGTGGCGACTCGGTGGAGCGAATCGGGGCGCGAACTTGTGCGGCTGTTGCGGATTTCCGATGAGAATCTGGCGCTGCGGCGGGCCTTCATCCAGTTGACCGCCGCGGATATCGCTGCGCTGGCCAAAGCAGCGCCGTGGGCGGACCGCGTCGCTGACCGGATCGCCCGGCGCTTCTACGACCACCAGTTCGGCTTCTCCGAAACCCGTCGCTTCTTCGAGCGGTATGCCCACCGCAAGGGGATCGCACTCGAGGAACTGCGCCGCGGCTTGGAGCAGACGCAAGCGGCGTACTTCCGTTCGATCTTCGAGGAGGCAGCGCGCGGCGGCGACTTCGGGGCCGACTATTACGCGATGCGACTACAGATCGGGATGGTCCACAACCGGATCGAGCTTCCCCTCAAGTGGTACCTCGGAAGCTACGCGCTCTACTTCGCCCTCGTCCGCGACGAGCTGCGCCGCGCCTTTCGCTTCCAGCCGCGCTGGCGTGCGCGCCTCGAGCGCGCGCTCTTTACGGTCTTCAACTACGACCTTCAAGCAGTCGCGGACGCCTTCTTTCTCGACTACCTGCGCACGGTCGGTCTCGACCTGGACGATGTCCCGGTACGCGATCGTCGCGAGGACATCACCGACCAGCACGGTGAACTGAGGACCCGCCTCGCCGAAGCGGTCCGCAGTGTCGTCGGCAGCTGCCGGACAGCCGCCGACCACGCCAGCGCACTCGCCCGGACGAGCGACGACCTGGAGCGGATCGCGGCACGGATGAGCGCGATGAGTCGCTCGCTCGCCGAGATGGTCGGGCACGACCAGCAGCTCGTCGACCGCGTCGCCGCCGCACACGCACAGATCGACCAGGCCGGGGAGGCGATCGCGCGCGGCGCCGGTCAGCAAGACACCGCCGTCCGCTCGCTGCACGAAGCGATCCGTGACCTCGGAGAACGGATCGACGCGATCGTCCGGAGCGCTCACCAGGGCGCCGCTGACGGCAAGGCGACACTGGCGACGGCAGAAGAAGGCGGGCGCGTCGTCACCGCAACGCTGAGCGAACTGCGTTCGCTGGCCGACGACATGCGGAACCTGGCCGGGCGAGTCGAGCACCTCACGGAACTGGCTGGACGCGTCGCGACGATGGGCCACGCGATCGAAGAGATCGCCGAGCAAACCAACCTGCTCGCGCTGAACGCGGCGATCGAGGCCGCCCGGGCCGGCGACGCCGGCAAGGGGTTCGCCGTCGTCGCTGAGGAAGTCCGCAAGCTCGCGGAGCGAGCGAAGCAGGCGACCACCGAGATCTTGGAGCTCGTCGCGACTATCAGCAGCTCGATCACCGAAGCAGCGACCGCCGCCCGGCACAGTGCCCAGCGTGCCGAGCAGGGGTCCCACTTGGCGGGCGACGCCGAACGAGCGATCAGCACCATCGTCACCGGGATCCGGACACTCGGCGAGGCGATCGCGGCGATCGATGCGGATGGGCAACGGGTGCGTCAGGCGACCGTCCAGGTCAGTGACCTCTTGGAGTCGGTGATGAGCGTCACACGCGAACACGCCGCAGCAGCCGAAGAGCTACACGCTGCGATGCGCTCCGTCCACGAGCAGTGGCGCGACCTCGAGACACATCTCCGCGCCTACGCGAGTCATACGGAACAGTTGTCCAGCGAGGCGGACATCCTGACTGAGGCAGCGCATGAAACGGCACGGTTGGCCCATCTCATTCAGGACCAGTCGATGACGCTCGGCCGAGCAGCGCGCGCCTTTACAGGATCGGCTACCACCGTTGCGACCGCCGAGAAGCCACGCGGCCTCGCGCTCGCAGCCGAATGACCGCGGGACCGGGAACCTCCTGCCGTCCGCGAGCGTCCCATCCATGGGATACTCGACTGAGCAGGAGGTTCCGGTATGTCGTCGCAAGGCAAGACGTGTTCCCCAGCCACCCACCGTGGTACTCTGGTCGCACTCGTCGCGCTGCTCGTCACCACTCTGCTGTCAGGATGCCAGGGGATCGGAATGACACCTTCCCCCACGCCGACACCGATCCTGCATCCGACCGGTTCGGACGAGCTCGTACTGCGGATCGAGACCAGCGGCGGACTCGTCGCGCCGTTTCGCTCCGTGACCGAACTTCCCGAGTTCTCGCTCTACGGTGACGGGACAGTGATTACGCTCGGGCCACAGATCCTCATCTATCCACCGCCAGCCCTGCCGAACGTCCTGCAGAGCCGCATTTCGGAGGAGGGTATCCAGCTCCTCCTCCGGGAAGCTGAAGCAGCGGGACTCCTGGCCGGCGATGCCGACTACCCCCTCGAGGGAGTCGTCGACGCACCGACCACCTTCTTCACCGTGGACGCTGGTGGTCGCCGCACGCGCGTCTCGGTCTACGCGCTCGGGCTGGAAGATCCCAGTGACCCGCGCCTGACCGCCGAGCAGCGCGAGGCCCGGAGCCGGCTCGCTGAGTTCGCGCGTAAAGCGCGCGACCTGCTCTCCTGGTTACCCCCAGAGACGGTCCTCGAGCGCGAAGCACCCTACGTGATCACCCGGCTTCAAGTCGTCGTCCTTCCGGCCGACGAGGCAGAGCCGGTGCCACCCGACCTCACCGTTCCCGTGCGAGAGTGGCCGCTACCGACGCCGCTCGCCAGCTTCGGCGAGCCGGCTCACTGGGTCGGAACAGGAGCGACCTGTGCCGTGGTGACGAGCCGGAAGGAATTGCCGCCGCTCCTCGAGGCGCTGCAGACAGCGACCGCGTTGACTCGTTGGGAAAGCGACGGTCAGTACTACGGCCTGCTGGTACGTCCGCTCTTGCCGGACGAGCCGGGCTGCGTGCCGCGACAGTGGTGAGCGGCTCAGACGAAGCGCACCGTCAACGGCGGCTGCCCGTGCAACTCCAAGACGAAATGGTCACCGCGCTCGATAGGCACGGCACGTCCGAGCGACCCGGAGAGGACGATGTCCCCCGGTTCGAGCGCGACGCCGAACTCCGCCAGCTTGTTCGCCAGCCAGGCGACCGCCCGTGCCGGATGGCCGAGCGCCGCCGCGCCGATCCCTTCCGTCACCTGCTCGCCGTTCCGCCGGATCACCATCCCCACCGTGCGGAGATCCTCCTGCACGAGCCGGCGGCTCCACGCCCCGACGGTGAACGCCCCGAACGAAGCGTCATCGGCGATCGTATCGGCCAGCTTGATGCGCCAGGCCTCGATCCGGCTATCGATGATTTCGACCGCCAGGCCGACCGCCTCAGTCGCTGCCAGCACCTGCTGCAGGGTGACACCCGGTCCCGCGAGACGCCGCCCGATCAGGAAAGCGATTTCTCCTTCCAGGCGCGGCTGGACCAGGAGGTCGACCGGCACCTCGACCCGTCCCCCCGCAGCCGGGAAAAACCGGGACGCCCACAGACTCCCGTAGTCCGGTTCGCGCACCCCTAACTGTTCCTGCATCGCGCGGCTGGTCAGCCCGATCTTCCGCCCGACGATGCGCTCACCGTGCGCGACCCGGAGCGCCGTCCAAGCCGTCTGGATCGCGTACGCCTGCTCGGGCGTCAACGGTCCCAACGTCTCCGTCAGTGGCGGAATCGGCTGTTTTGTCTGTAGGGCCTGTTCTAGTTGCTGCGCGATCGCTGCCGTATCGAGCGTCACGATCTGCTCGGCCATCTCACGCCTCCAGTCGAGCCAGGAGGAGCGCCCCGCACGGACCATGCAACTCCAAGAGCCCCGGTCGCACCGGGACAGCCGGCGCTGGCGAACCGAGGAAGACGACTTGGCCAGCCTCGAGTCCCCCGACCGCGTCAGCCAACCAGGCGAGGTGCGCAGTGACCGGTTCGAGCGCACGCACCGGTCCACTCGCCACCAGCTCACCGTCCAGGTACAGTGAGAGCTCCCCGTCGAGCGGCCAGGGAAGCGCCCGATCACCGAGGAGGAACACGCCACCGGACGCGTTATCTGCTACCACGTCGGCAGCGCTGAAGCGGTATCCCTCCCACACGCTGTCGAGGAGGTCGACGCCCAGAAAGACTGCCCCGATGGCCAGCACCACCGCGCCCGGCGAGGACCCTGGTGGCACAG
>JBEPZP010000224.1:0-4261 GCA_041640735.1 Thermomicrobium sp. | reverse complement strand
ACGTGCGGTGCAGCGTCGACCCTTCCCCGAACGCGCTGCGTGACCCGAAAAGAACGGCGGAGCACTCGTGTGCGTCAGTGGCCGCGCTGGGCTCTCAGCACGCCCCCGCAGGCGCAGGGACTTCCCACGCGACACTCTCGGTTCCATCGTGTGTGGCGTCGGCGCAGCCGGAAGCGGCGCCGCAGGAGCGCTCGCAGGATACGCGGTGCGCCGCTCTACCTCCCGTTTCCTCATCGCCTGTCAGAGGATAGTCCGCACGGAACGATTGACACAGCAAGCTTTCTGTGTCACTATAGTGGTGAATTCAGGTCGGAAAGAACCAAGGGGAAGGGGGCAGCAGTGGATTGGGTCTTCCTCATCGGGCGCGTGATCTATGGGGCAGTGTTCGTCTATTACGGGCTGCGCCACTTCGTCTTCTTGCGTGACGTCGCAGCCTATGCGGCCTACAAGAACGTCCCCGCGCCACAGGCTGCGGCGATCGTCTCCGGCCTGATGATGCTCCTCGGCGGGCTCAGTATCATCCTGGGCTTCTGGCCCGTCGTCGGCTCGATCCTCCTCATCGTGTTCCTCGTCGTGGCCGCCGTCATGGTGCACAACTTTTGGACGCACACAGACGCGACGGCCCGCGCGAACGATTTGGCTCACTTCATGAAGAATCTGGCGCTCGCGGGCACAGCTCTCGCTTTGATGGGGATCCCAACTCCCTGGCCGCTCAGTCTCGGCGGCTGAGCGCAGTCGGCGCGCTTCTCCCGTGCCGAAGACACGACGCCTGGGGCATCGATGCACGATATGCCCCAGGCGGTTTTCGTCCTGGACAACGTCGCTCCGTACGGTGGTCGATGCAAGGATGAGCTACCGGTGTTTGACGACCCACACGTCGGCGGCCAGGTCGTGGAGGCCGCGGCGGTCCCCGCGGAACAGGACGAACCACCAGTGGAAGAACAGGAGCGACCCCAATATCCCGGCGACAGCACTGCGGACGAACGCTTTGGCTTGCCCCGGTGGGGTCCCGGCGGCAGTGACGACCGCGAGCGAGAGGACGTGTTTACCCACTGTCCTGCCCCAGCGACCGACCGGGTAGATCCAGTACAGGTAGCCCCAACCGAAGGAGACGAGCATCGCCGAGAGGTCAGCCAGCGTGGTATCGCCGCTCGTGCTGCTCGTCATCGTCGAGTGCACGAACCCGATGATCAACATGACAGGAACACTGGCGACGTGAAAGACGGCGGCGTCGAGGATACCGGCAGCGATGCGGCGCAGGACCGGTGCTGGGGACGGAGCACCACTGTGCGTCTGCTCGCTCTGGGGACCTCCGCGCTGTCCTGTGGTCGTGTGGTGCGACTCGCCTCTGGGGCGCTCGTGCGCTCTGCGCTCAGTGGTTCCGCCGACGCCGTTCGTGCGTGTCTCCGCTCGTCCCCCTGTCGAGGCGCTGGCACGGGTGACCAGCAGCGGGTCGACCAGGCGCTCGAGCATCTGGCGGAGCTGCGGCGCCCGACCGCTCGCCGCCGCCTGCTCGGCGAGCCAAGCCAGGTCGTCCAAGCGGGTCAGGAGCCGTACGGTGTCGCTGTCCGTCTGAGCCAGGCGTTCTTCGACGACCCGTTGCAACCGCCGGGCGTGTTCTCTCGCTGCTGGGTTCGAGCTGGCCGACACAGCGCGCACCAGCGGCAAGAGTTCCCGGAACACGAGTGGGCGCGGTAGCCACCAGACGAGTTCGGCGTGCAGTGGCAGCGTCAGCCAGAGTCGCTGGCGTGCCTCTGCCAGAACCGCATCGTCCGCTTCTGCCTCGCGTCGATGCTGCTGTCGCAGCGCGCCGATGCCGAGCGCCAGGAGGCCGAGTTCGTCGGCACTGAGCGCGATCTGGAGCGGCTTCGCTCCCCAGGGAGTCTTCTCCAACCTGCTGTGCAAGCGGTCGCGGAGCGCATAGCCGTTTTCGCGTATCCACCAGACGTACGGCGGTGCTTCGTCCGCAGAGTCGAGCCGGGAATACGTCCGTTCGATCAGTGCGTCGAGTACCGGAAGGACGACCTTGACGGTCACGAGGTGGCTGAGTTCGACAGTCGCCGATGCCATCGCCTGCCCTCCCCAGACGACTAGTGCCCTCGGCAGCATACCAGCGAACTGTTCGGTTGAAAACGGCCAGCGTCCGACGTCGCGGGGGTGCCCAGGGGAGGACTCGCGTATACTCCTCTTCCGGGAGTAGGCGGGCGATGCCGATCGTGCGACTCGACGAGGCGACCATTCGGCGGATCGCTGCGGGCGAGGTCGTCGAACGACCAGCCTCGGTGGTGAAGGAACTGGTCGAGAACGCGCTGGACGCCGGTGCACGGTCCATCCGGGTCGAGGTCGCGGCTGGTGGCCGCGAGTTGATTCGCGTACGCGACGACGGTCACGGTATCCCGGCAGAGGAGCTTCCACTGGCCGTCGAGCGTCACACCACTTCCAAGCTTCAGTCCTTCGAGGACCTCACCCGCCTGGCCAGCTACGGTTTCCGCGGTGAGGCGCTCGCGGCGATCAGTGCCGTGAGTGACTTCGAGATCGCTAGCTGCCCGCGAGCAGCCCCGCACGGTGCGCGCTTGCGTGTCCGCTACGGTCGGATGGGTCGCGTCGAACCGATCGGGTTGCCGCCGGGAACGGTCGTGACGGTACGTGAACTGTTCGCGACCGTTCCGGTCCGACGGCGCTTTCTCCGGCAGGACGCGACCGAGGTCTCCGCGATCCAGCGCGTCATCGCAGCGCTGGCGCTCGCCCACCCGGAAGTGCGCGTCGAACTGGTCGTCGATGGCCGTACGGTCTTGGCGACGACAGGCAGTGGGCAACTCTCGGACGCGCTCGTCGGCGTGTTCGGGGCGGACGTGGCCGCGCAGATGGTGTCGCTCGAGGCGCTCGAGGGTGGGGACATCGCCGTCCACGGCGCCATCGGGTTGCCCAGCGTTTCGCGGGCGAACCGGCAGTCCTTGTTCCTGCTCGTCAACGGCCGCTGGATCGAGAGCCGGACGCTCGTCGCGGCGATCGAGCAGGCCTACCACACGTTGCTCATGGTCGGCCGCTATCCAGTCGGCGTGATCGCGGTGTCGCTCCCACCAGAGCAGGTCGACGTCAACGTGCATCCGACCAAGCGCGAAGTCCGCTTCGCCGACGAGCGGGCGGTCGCCGCCGCAGTGCACGAAGCGGTGCGTCGTACATTGCTGGCGCATCTCCCGAACCAGCCGCCGCCGGTCGTGTCGTTCGCTCCGCTCCAGCCGCCGGTGCTGCAACGGCGGCTGCTGGTGGCCGATCCTTCGCGCGTCGGCGGTGCACCGGCAGCGGTGCCGGTCGAACCTCCAGTGGCGCAAGCCCCGGACGGAGCGTCACGCTTGCCGGTCCTCCGTGTGTTGGGGCAGGTCCGGCAGTCCTACATCATCGCCGAGGGGCCGGACGGGATGTACCTCATCGACCAGCACGCGGCGCACGAGCGGATCCTCCTCGAGCGGTTGCTCGCGCAGCTGGAGGGGCAGGACGTCGAGCGACAGCAACTCCTCGAGCCGCTCGTCCTCGAACTCTCGACGACGCACCTGGAGGCTCTCGAACGCTACGGGGCCGAGCTCGCTCGGCTGGGGTGGGACGTCGAACCGTTCGGTGGGGCGAGCGTTCGGGTACGTGCCGTACCGGCTGTCGTACAGCGCAATATCGAGCGCGTCTTCACGGCCGTGCTGGACGACCTGGCCAGCGGTGGTCGCGGCGCTACTCCGCTCGAGCAGGTAGCCATCAGTACAGCCTGCCACTCGGCGATCCGCGCCGGGCAGGAACTTTCGCTCCCTGAAATGCGCGAACTCGTCCGGCAGTTGGAACAGTGTCGTGCCCCCAACGCGTGCGGGCACGGTCGACCGACCGTCGTCCACCTGAGTACCGAGGAGCTCGAGCGGCACTTCGGCCGTCGTTAGCGTCGCCCGCGCTCGCGCCCGAAGCTGGGTCCCGAGCCGGGCAGGCTCTCTTCGGTGTCTTCCAGTTTGATCCAGCCGTGACGCAAGGCGTAGATGACGGCCTGCGTGCGGTCGTTGACCGCCAGTTTGCGCAGGATCGACGTGATGTGGTTCTTCACCGTCTGATCGCTGATGTTGAGGACCTGCGCGATTTCCTTGTTGCTATAGCCGCGTGCCACACAGTCGAGAATCTCGATCTCGCGCGGTGTGAGCGGGGAGAAGAAGCCGCTCGAGGAGCGGTCGAGGCGGGAGAGTTCGCGGAACTGGTCGAGGACCCGCGAAGCGACGAAGGGGCGCGAGAG
>JBEPZP010000223.1:0-4389 GCA_041640735.1 Thermomicrobium sp. | reverse complement strand
GCCAGCAGCTGCTCGAAGAAATCGACGAACGCAAGACGATCGAGCGGATCCTGGCCGAGCGCGAAGCGCGGCTGCAAGCCATGCTCCGTCAACTCCCGGCCATCGTCTGGACGGTCGATCGTGACCTCGTCTTCACCTCCAGCGAAGGAAGCGGGCTCCAGCAACTCGGCTTGCAGCCGGGGCAGGTAGTGGGGCAGACGCTCTTCGAGTACTTCGGGACCGAAGACCCCGACTACCTGCCGATCCAGTTACATCGCCGAGCGCTGGCTGGTGAACCACAAGAGTACGAGTTCGATACGAACGGACGGCACTACCGGGTGCGCCTCGAGCCGCTGCGGGACTCGAGGGGCGAGATCGTCGGGGTCGTCGGTATCGCCTTCGACGTGACCGAGCAAGTCCGGGCACAGCAGGAACTCGAGCGAATGGCGACCACCGATCCGTTGACGGGACTCGCCAACCGCGCGGCCCTCATCGCGCGATTGGAGGAGCTGGAACGAGTTGCTCGGCCGTTCGCGGTCTTCCTCATCGACCTCGATGGATTCAAGGCCGTCAATGACACCTTCGGCCATTTGGCCGGCGATGCGATACTCCGTGCAGTTGCCGAACGGCTCCGCCACACTGTCCGCAGCGGTGACATGGTCGGACGACTCGGCGGTGACGAGTTTCTCGTCGTTGCTCCGGTGCAGAACCAGGAGGCGGCTCGAGAACTCGCCAGGCGCCTGCTCGTGGCACTGTCGCAACCGCTCAGTATCGAGGACCGCACCGTCTCGCTCGGTGGGAGTATCGGCGTGTTTTTCTGCGCAGACGGTGCGTGCCCGGCACGCGACGTCCTGCGGGATGCCGACCTCGCGCTCTACGAAGCGAAGCGCCGCGGCAAGGGACGCATCGTGTTCTTCGAGCCGGTGCTCGCAGAAGAAGCCACGCACGAGCTCACGCTGGGGCAGGCGCTGCGAGAGGCATTCGAGCGCGAGGCGATCGGCTTCCGTGGCTTCCCGATCGTACACCTCCAGAACGGCCAGCTCTTCGGCATCGAACTCATCCCGTTCTGGATCGATCCGCAAGGAACGGAACATCGCGCCGAAAGCCTGGCCCGCACGGCCGAGCGTGCGGGGATCGATGTGGCGCTCGCCCAACGGGTGGTAGCCGAAGCGATCGGCTGGCTCAGCGAGCTGCCGGAAAGCTGGGCCGTCGTTCTCGGTTTTCCCAGTCCAGCACTGCTCGATCAAGCTGTCACCGACTACCTCGCGGAACAGCTGGCCTCCCGACCTGCACACGGTGGAAGACTCTGGTTGGACCTTCCGGCGAGTGTCGTCGCGACTCCTGGGACACGCGACAGACTGGCTTCACTGGGACGGTACCAGATCGGCGTGCTCGTCCGTGATCCCATCCTCACGCCGGAAGGCATCGATCCACTGGTCGATCTCCACCGTGCCGGAATCCGAATTCCGGACGGATTCGTGCGGTCTTTCCTCGTTGACCCGCGTGCCGCGACGCTCGCACGCGCGCTCGTTCAGGTCGCCCGAGACTTGACCGCGATCAGTCTCGCCGATTCGATCGAGGAGTTTGCCGTGTACGTAGCGCTGGCACGGAGCGGTTGCACGTTGGGTCGAGGACCTCTTTTCGGAGGCGAACTCGACCGACAACGAGCAGTCGCCATCGCGCCACGGGTGAGCCACTGGCGCCAGTTGGTCGCGGAGCTGGCGGAGACGGAGTCGATGACGGTGCAGCATGCTGCTTCTGGCCAGGATGGGCAACGCTGACGCCTGGTGTATCATCGGTTCGGGCCGACAAGCCACGAAATGAGGACATACCAGGAGCGAGCGGATGTCGATCGAACCTGGTCAGCGGCTACCCGAGTTCGTGGGCGAGACGATCGAGGGGCAGCTGGTAGCGACGCGCCGGTATTACCTCCGGTCCGGTCTGGTGCTCGCCTTCACCCATGCCTGGCCATGTGCGGACTGTCGAGCGTATCTCGCAGAACTCGACCGACACCTCGAGGAGTTCCGGGTCGAACGGATGGAAGTGATCGCGGTCGTCCCACTCGTGCACACCCTCGTCCTGGACTGGCAAGGCACCGTACCACGATTTCCCGTCGTGCTGGCCGAGGGGGATGCCCTGCATCGCCGGTACGGATTCTCCCGGCCGGATGGGTCGCCCGAAGCAGCGCTGGTGATCGCCGACGACACAGGAACGGCCTGGCAGGTGTGGTCAGCTGGCCTCGAGGACAGATTTCCTCCCGTAGAGGAGGTTCTGGCCTGGGCGCGGTATGTTTCCTATCAGTGTCCGGAATGTTGGGAAACCGACCGGTGGTGAGCAGGCGATCGCGCGAGTGACCAGCCAAGGGACACCGGATCCGGAAATTCGTCGCTTTTTGGAAGCGGGCGAGCGGAACGGGAGAGAGCGATGGCGGGTGACTGGTTCCTCATCCCCCTCGCCAGCCGGTGCGTGGGAGCCTGCGAACGGTTCTTCGATGCGGCCCTCAGTGCAGGAGTCGAGGTGGCATTGATCACAGTGACGATCGTTGGGCTCGTGTTCGGCCTTCGACAATGGTTCCGATCGTTGAAGATGAGCCGATCCCGCACGGGGACTGTCGCGAGTGCCCGAGCGGGGAGACCGAACCGGCTCGTCGAACTCACCGGACGGGCGACCAGCGACGCACCGCAGCGGGCGCCGCTGAGCGGCCTCGAGGCTGCCGGGTACCGGATGCAGGTGAAGGCGTTGTGGCAGCGACGCGATCTGCTGTCGAACCGACCGTACAAGCACGAGCGCATCGAAAGCGAGGAAGCGTTCTTGGACAGTATCCTGCTCGACGACGGGACAGGACGCATCCGGATCGATGTCACCGATGCCCAGCGCTACTGGCCAGAGCATCAGGCCGAATGGGAGTTCGACGAAGCACCGGAATGGGTGCTCGCTCGTTACCGGGAAGAGGAAGAACGGCAAGCCGAGCGGATCCACCGGCTGAAAGAATACGGATTCAAGCCGTTCCGGATTTCCGTCTCCGAGGAGGTGCTCCCACTCGGCAGCGAACTCTACGTCGTCGGTCGCCTGACCGATCCGGATACGCTCGTCGCTGAAGTCGCCAGCACTGCCGGTGAGCAGGTGACCCAACGCGCGCTGCGGGCGGAGGCAGTGACGGCGTGGCTCCTCGCGATCGGAGCTGCCTGGTTGGCCGTTCGCCTCCTGCCGTGGCTCTCCTCCGAGTGGACAACCTATTTAGCGGGCGAGCCGTACCTAGGGTGGCGAGTCATCGACTACGGTCTTCTGCTCGTGCTGCTCGGGTTCGCCGTGTTCGGCGCTGCCGTCTTCGCGCTCCTGCCCGCATCCGCGATCGGGCGATATCTGGTCTTTCGAGGCAGCAGGAACGCCCCGCGCTCGTCGTAACCCCCTCCCGAGCGCAGGCTTCCCGTGGCGAGCGTTCAGGCAGGGAACGGCACCTCGTATCGATAGGCGATCTCGCGGAGCTTCGCGAGCACCTCCGGATGCACCGGAATGCCGTTCGCGCGCCGTTCTTGCTCGGTCTCGTACTCGAGGTCACCCGGCACGAGCACGCGCTCGGCCCCCTCGGCCGGGCGAGCACGCCGCAGTTCCCCGAGCATATCGTCCATATCGGCCAGGAACTCCTCGAGCGGTCGGAAGACATCGATACGGATCGCCATGAACGCATGGCCCGTCCCGGACGGCCCGATCGTCTGCGACCGCGAGCCGCCGACGTACTTGGCCCAGACACCTCCGGCCAGCTGGCCGCACAGCGTTTCGACGAGGAGGGCCAGCGCGTACCCCTTATGACTCCGCAATTCGGGAAAGGCACCCAGCGGAGTGAGGTAGCGGGCGGCGAACGGATCGGTCGTCGGCTTCCCCTCGGCATCGAGCGCCCAGCCGAGCGGGATCGGCTGGCGGGTGCGGCGGGCGATCTCGATCTTGCCCCAGGCGACCGTACTCGTCGCTCCATCGAAGACGAGCTGCCGCTCCTTGCCGGCCGGTATCGCGAAGGCGATGGGGGCAGTGCTGAGAAAGGCATCCCGGGCGAAGGGTGGGACGACGAGCGGCGTGGCGTTGGTCATCGAGACGCCGATCATGCCTGGCTCTTCCAGCGCCATCGTCGCATAGTAGCCAGCGATCCCGTAATGATTGCTCCGCCGCACGGTGGCGAGGCAGATGCCGCTTTCCTTGGCCTTTTCGATGCAGCGCCGCATCACCCGGTAGCCGCTGACGAAGCCGATCGCATTGTCGGCATCGAAGACCACGGTCGCTGCCGTCTCGGCGACCGCGCGGATGGTGGGACGCACGTTGATCGCGCCCGCCTCGAGCCGCCCCACGTAGTAGTCGAGACGGGCAACGCCGTGGGAATCGAATCCGCGCACATCGGCCGCGACGAGGATTTCGGCG
>JBEPZP010000222.1:0-4444 GCA_041640735.1 Thermomicrobium sp. | reverse complement strand
AATCACGGACGAACCAATCCGTTGCCACCTCACCCTCTACCGGAAGCGCGGCCGCCGGAGCGAAGAAGGGAAAGTCGAAACGGACCGGATCCCCGGTGCGAGCACCAGGAATCGGCATCAGGCGTGCCAGCAGCGGCTTGTTCAGGCGTACAGCTATCGTCGCCACATCCAGCACCAGGCCGGCGAGTTGACGTGGGAGGAGATCGCCGGGAAGAGGAACGACGTCGAGCCCGACGCCACAGACCGCTGATGCGGCCAGCAACGTCGCAGGATGCACACGCCCGCCCTGCGCCAATTGCCCGAGTCGTGCATCTTCGAGGACCGGAAGCATGAGCCCACAAAAACCGGTCCGACGCACCGGGAGCCGTTGCAACACGCCCGTCAGCATGGCGGCCACCGCGAGAGTACCCGGCCCACCGAACGGCCGTAGACCGAGCCGCTCGAAGAGGCCGGCAACGCTCCGTTCCTCGTCCGGGAACGGTGCGAGCGAGCAATCGAGGCCGAGATACCGGAGTCCGAGCCGCTCCGCGAGCGACTCCATCACTGTCGAGAGTCGCTGCGCTACCGCTGTCAACCGCTCGGTCAGACGGCGTTCCGCTTCCGAGAGTGTCGCGACCCGTTCCACCGCCGCGTGTGCCTCGTCGACCACTTCCCAAGCCACAGCGAGAGCCGGCGAGCCACCGTCGTGGTAGGCCGCCGGGAAGAAGGGAATACCCGGCGGGCAGAGAGCGAGCGCACCGAACCGGAGATTGCCGAAGCCAGACACCGTCCGGTCAGCGAGCTCGCGGATGACCGCACCGGCCTGTCCCACCGTTGCGAGCGCGATCCGCCACTCGCCGTCGGTCACGGACAGCGCAGCGAATACCGTCTCCTGCTCGACCAAGGCCGGAACGAGCTGGGCGAGCCAGGCATCCTCGCCCGGCCGCGCCGGTCCCATGGAGACGTAGTCGAAACCAGCTGCCCGGGCGAGCGCGGCGAGCTGCCGCGCGAAGTGAACCACCGCCTCCGGCGGCACGACCTCGGGGAACGGCTGTGTGGCCAGCCGGACCGTTTGCAGTTCGATACCGTGCTGCACACACGCTTCGCGAATACGCTCCGGTACGCCAGCCAGCTCGCCCGCGTTGGCGATCACGCCGTCCCGCCACTCGACTCTCCAGCCGATCGTCACTGCACGTACACGCATCCGCCACCACCTCGGGGACAACCCTCCGAACCACCTGCGGCTATACTGCCATTTCGAGCGGTCGCGCGGTCGGTCGACTGCCCGACACGCGCGAGCACCACACCGATCACGGCGCGTGCCGCAGTGAGACCGTTCAGCCGACCGGACGCACCGACCCCGAAAGCCGGGGTGTCGCGCCTGGCAACGATGCGACAGCACGGACCGTGAGGACAGTGAGGAGCGCCTGTGGACGCGAGTCTTCGCCATGTCGGTAGCCCACCACCTGCCGAGCGCGTCCTGATCGTCGGCGCCCACCCCGACGATCCGGAGTTCTTCTGCGCCGGAACCGTCGCTCAGTGGGTCGCGATGGGGGCGACCGTCCACTACGTCGTCGTGACCTCGGGAGACAAAGGCGTACCGGAAGACTGGGACGGAGACCAACCGTTCAGCGCTGTGCGCGAAGCGGAGCAGCTCGCAGCAGCGGAACTCCTCGGCGTGCAGGGTGTCACCTTCCTGCGCCTTCCCGACGGCGAGGTGTTCGACGACCTGGCACTGCGGGCACAGCTCACGGCTGAGATCCGTCGCTTCCGGCCCGACGTCCTCCTCACGCACGATCCCCTGACGCGGCTGTATCGCCAGCACCCAGACCACCGGGCAGTGGGGAGTGCGGCACTCGCCGCCGCCTTTCCCGCCAGCCGGCTGGCCTCGTTCTTCCCCGAGCAGCTCGCCGTTGGACTGCGCCCGCACGCGGTGCGGACCGTGCTCCTCTTCGGCACGGACCGTCCGGATACGGTCATCGACATCGCTCCCGTCTTCGAACGCAAGCTGGCCGCCCTGCGCTGCCACGCCAGTCAAGCGAGTGCCTTCCCCGGTGGCCTGGAGGCTCGTATCCGGACGCGGGCGCGCGAGGCCGGCGCGTTAGCCGGGTTGGAACTGGCCGAAGCCTTCCTCTGGGTCGACCTGGAATGACCGTCAGAGAGCTGCCAGCCGACGGTGCACTTCCGGCACCACGACCTCGACGAAGTGGCGGGCCTGGGCGACGTAGTCTCCCGCGACCGGCCAGAAGACGAAGGTATCCATGCCGAGGGACACGAAGCGCACGATCGCGTCGACCCACGCCGCGGCGTCACCTTCCAAGAACCCCGGACGGTTGACCCGGAGCGGCCGTGCGCCAGGCACCTGGAGAACGCCGAGCAGGTTGTAGAGGCGACGCACCGCTGCCGGATCGCGCCCAGCGCTGCGCGCCCCCAACTCGAGTTGGCGCTGGACCTCGGGTAGTCGCTCCGGCGGCACGTACGGTGTGGAGATGCTCAGCCCGTCCGCCAGGGCACCGGTGAGCCGGAGCGCGCGCGGCCGGATCGCGCCGACCCAGAGCGGGATCGGCCGCACAGGCTTCGGGCCGAAAGCCAGCCCTTCTACCCGGAAGATGCGTCCACGATAGGTGACGGCGTCGCCGGTCTCTGCCTTCTCCCAGAGCAACCGCAAGAGACGCAGCGCGTCCTCCAGCGCCGCCAGCGCCTCGCCGGACGACCAGCGCGGTCCACCCATCGCTGCGATACCGTCCCAGAAGGCTCCAGCGCCGATCCCGAGCTCCACCCGTCCTCCGGTCAGGCGATCGAGGGTGGCTGTGGCCTTCGCGAGGAGAGCCGGTGAGCGCAAGGCCAGCGTCGCCACATTGGTCAGGACGTGCACGCGCTCGGTGCGCAGCGCGACCGCCGTGAGGAGCGTCCAGGTGTCACCGAAGCGCGGGTTGTAGGCGTGGTCCTGCATGGCGATATAGGCCAGGCCCGACCGGTCGGCCAGCTCGGCCAGCGCTGCCACCTCCTCTGGTCGGTCGACGACCGGGTCGATGTTCAGGCCGAAACGGATCGTTTGCGTCATGGTGCTCCTCCTCGTCCCAGTCCTCGGCGTCGATCGGCACCACCGTTCGTCAGCGTGACTGCGCCAGAGCGCTCGCCTCTGGCGTTACCACCAACCCGCGTCGAAAGAGGTTTCCCGGATCGTACCGCCGCTTGATCTGACGGAGGCGCTCCAGGGTTTCGCCGGGGAAGGCTTCGGCGAGCAGCTGGGGTCGGACGTCCGAGGTATACGCGGCGTAGAGACCGGAGAGACGCGGTGCGATGACCGCCCAGGCACGGTCCTGCTCCTCGAGCGAGACCGGTTCGAACCACGCCGCGACGAAGACCTCCTGCCAGCGATGGGCGAACGCCGTCGCCAGAGGATCGACCTCCGCGTGCGCACCGCCCATCGAGCGCAACTCGACGAGGACGGTCGGTGCCTGGGCGAGGAGGTCTGCGATGGCCCGCGCGTCGTCGTCACCCAGACTCCCGAGGAACCCGTTGCGGATCTTCACCGTCTGTTGTCCGACGTGCAGCTCGTCGGTCGGCGGGACGAGGGAGGCATAAGGGATCAGCACTGCCCGCTGTCGCAGTACAGGGCCGACGCCGAGCAGGGGAGCGAGCGACGCAGCCGCACGCTCCACGTCGTCGCCAGCGAACACCGCGTAGAGCTGGCCCAGAGCCGGTCGCCCGCGCCGGCCCGGCTGGAGCCAGAGGAAGGTCGTGAGCTCCCGCGGCGCTGCCCGCATGCATTCGGCCCACCGCCGCACGACATCGACCGTCGCGCTGGCGTCCACGACGAGCGTCGCGAAGACGACCTGCCGGAGTTCGAAGACGCGGAGCGTCAAGTGCGTCGCGACACCCATCATGAAGCCGGCACCCCGCAGCGCCCAGTAGAGCTCGGGATGTGTCGTCGCATCGGCGTGGACGCTCCGACCGTCAGCCAGCACGACGTCCGCTGCCACGACGTGGTCGATCGTCAGTCCCTCCCGGCGCACCAGCCAGCCGAGCCCTCCGGCAGTCGCCAGTCCTCCCACGCCGACATCGCCGTAGTTCCCCGACGTCATCGCCCAGCCGTAGGGAGCCAGCGCCCGCGCCACCTCGCCCCAGGTCGCTCCAGCCCCGATCCGCACGAGCCGCTCAGCGGCGTCGATCACCGTGATGTCGCGGAGTGCACGGAGATCGAGGACGATGCCACCGTCGTTCGTGGCCAGCCCCGCGATCCCGTGACCGCCCGACCGAACCGAGAGCGGCGCATCCCGTTGTGCGCGCGCGAACGCGAGTGCGACCGCTACGTCCTCCTCGGACTCGCAGAGCACGATCAGCCCCGGACGCCCGCGCGCCATGTAGACCGAACGCAGCTCCGCGTAGCGGTCGTCGCGCGGCGTCACGACTTTCGCGCGCAGCTCCTGGGGGATCGCATCGTAGTCGATGAGGGGACTCA
>JBEPZP010000221.1:0-4450 GCA_041640735.1 Thermomicrobium sp. | reverse complement strand
ACCGAGGAGAAGGTACGCGAGCGCGTCCAGGTGGAAGAGAGCGGGCCCGTGCATCATCGGGTGATGGATGTACCCGTTGCCTTGTTCGTAGACCCAGGAGAAGTACGTGTGTAGCGACTCGTCATGGTGGAGCGCACGCGATCCGAGGTCCCAAAAACGCGTCACGAAGGCAACGACGGCAATGAAGGCGTAGGCGAGCGACTCGACGGACGGTCGGAGCACACGACCGGCGATCGTGATGCGCCGTTCGACATCGGAAGAAACCGAGCCATCCATGTGCACGAACCCTCGCTCGAGCCGCGGGCACCCTGTCGTCGCGGGGATTCTACCAGTCGAGTATGCTCGGGTTGGGAGCGAGACCGGTCGGTGGGGAGACGAACGATGGGCGAGTCATCGCGGCCGCGGTGCACGGTCTTCCTCGTGTCCGATGGGGTAGGGACGACGGCGCAAGCCGTTCTCGATGCAGCGATGGCGCAGTTTCCGCATGTCGATTTCGAGGTACGCCGTTTTCCGGGTGTCCGCACCGTGGACCAGGTCAGAGAGGTCGTCGAGGAGGCCGAACGCACCCAAGGCATCATCGTCCACACGGTGGTGATCGTCGAGATCCGGAGACTCCTCGTCCGCGAGTGTCACGCTCGGTTGATCGATCACGTCGATCTCCTGGGACCGCTGCTCGGTCAGATCTCGCAGAAGGTGGGTGTCGAGCCGCTGCTGCGTCCCGGTGCTGCGCGCGGGGTAGGGCCAGAATACTTTCAGCGGATCGAGGCGATCCAGTACACCGTGCGGCACGACGACGGCCAAGGTCTGGAAACGCTCGGCGAGGCCGATATCGTGCTGGTCGGTGTCTCGCGCACCTCGAAGACGCCGCTCTCGGTCTATCTCTCGATGTCCGGGTGGAAAGTCGCCAACGTCCCGATCATCCTCAACGTGCCACCGCCGCCACAGCTGCGGCAGATCGACCAGCGCAAGATCGTCGGGCTCACGATCGACAAGGACGAACTGGTGCGGATTCGCCAGCACCGTCTGCAGGCGCTCGGCGGGTCACTGCCAGGCGAGTACGCCGACCCGGACAAGATCGCAGAAGAACTGATTTACTTTCGGCGAGTGGCGCGCAGCGGGTATCCCTGGCCATTGGTGAATATCACGGGGAAGTCGATCGAGGAAATCGCCAAGGAGGTCGTCTCGATCATCCAGCGGCAACGCTTGCGTGGACTGATGGGTGCGGGAGGAAACGACGGCTGAAGCGGGAAAGGTGGAGAGCTGTGGCGCAGAAACAGTCGCGACGAGCCTGGTGGATCGCTGGGCTCGCGCTGGTTCTGGTGTTGAGCTGCGTGGCGATGACCGTGGGATTTGCTGTGCTAGCTTCAGGACGCGTCGAGCGGTGGCTGGAGGAGCCGCATGTGGCCGAGATCCGGGTGCGCGGGCCGATCGTCCTCCGTGGTAGTGCGGGGCTCCTCACTGGGGAAGCGGCGAGTGCCGAACGCATCGTCGAGCAACTCGAACGTGCGCGGGAGAACCCGAACGCCAAAGTCGTTCTCTTGCGCGTCGACAGTCCGGGCGGCGGCATCAACGCGTCGCGGGAGATCTGGGCAGCAGTGCGCCGGGTGCAGGAGTCGGGCAAGCCGGTAGTGGCCTTCTTCGAAGACACGGCAGCGTCAGGAGGCTACTACATCAGTGCGCCAGCCGACCGTATCGTCGCGATGCCGGATACGATCACGGGAAGCATCGGCGTTATCGCGGTGGTCGCCGACTTGTCTGGGCTGTACGAAAAGCTCGGTATCCGGTTCCAAGTCGTGAAGAGCGGCGAATTCAAGGACATGCTCTCTGGTGACCGGCCGATGACGCCGGAAGAGCGGGCGATCCTCGAACAGCTCATCCAGGAGGCGTACGACGAGTTCGTCCGAGTGGTTGCGGAAGGTCGCGAGCTCCCCGAAGCGCGCGTCCGCGAGCTCGCTGACGGGCGCATCTACACTGGCCGGCAGGCGGTGGCCCTGGGGTTGGCGGACGAACTCGGGGGCTACCGTGATGCGCTGGCCGTGGCTGGCCAGCTCGCTGGCCTGGGCAGCGAGCCTCCAGTGCGCGTGTACGCCGCTGCTCCGAGCTTTTGGGAAGCGTTGAGCGGTACTGCCAGCATGGTGTTGTTCGGCAAAGAGCGCGGGCCGGTCCTTTCGCCACCGACCGACCCGATCGAACTCCGCTACGAGTTGGCGCCCTGAGCAGCCACCCGAGTGCTCAGTCGTCAGCGCTCGGTTGCGCGGCCGGGGTGACGCGTGCCCGGCGGTCTTCGAGGAACGGTGTGAGGAGGTCGATGGGCACCGGGAAGATGATCGTGCTGTTGCGCTCTGCAGCGATTTCGGTGAGCGTCTGCAGGAAGCGGAGTTGCAATGCACCGGGGACCCTGATGAGGGTGGCCGCAGCTTCGGCGAGCTGGCTGGCGGCTGCCAATTCTCCCTCGGCGTGAATGATCTTGGCGCGCTTCTCGCGTTCGGCTTCGGCCTGTCGCGCCATTGCGCGCTGCATCGATTCGGGAAGTTCGACGTCCTTGATCTCGACGATGCTGACCTTGACGCCCCACGGTTCGGTTTGCTCGTCGATGATCTCCTGCAGCTTCTGGTTGATCTTTTCACGCTCGGCGAGGAGCTCGTCCAGTTCGACCTGACCGAGCACACTACGGAGCGTCGTCTGTGAGATCTGGCTCGTCGCGCGGACGAAGTCGGCGACATTGACGACTGCGGCGTTCGGATCGACGACGCGGAAATAGGCCACCGCATTGACGCGGACCGTGACGTTATCCCGCGTGATGACTTCCTGCACTGGGATATCCATCGTCACGACGCGCAGGTCGACCTTCACCATCCGCTCGATGATCGGGATGAGCAGGATGAGTCCCGGCCCACGCGGGCCGACGAGTCGTCCGAGACGGAAAACGACACCGCGCTCGTACTCCTGCACGACCTTGATCATCGAACTCAAGAGCATGAGGACGATGACGATGACGACGGCACCGGTGATCAACGAGGACAGATCCATACTTGCGCTCCCTTCCTGATCCCTCAACCTCTACGCAGCACTGCGGCGAGCAGTTTACGGCGCCGTTCGGCCCTCGGCTCGACCAGCTGTTCTCGCTCTTTTTCGGACAGCGGCTCGACGAGGAGCGTGAAACCCTCCATACCGACCACGCGTACGGTCTGGCCAGCCGGGACGGGGCCAGCCAGGCTTCGTGCTCGCCACAGTTCGCCCTCGACGAAGACCATCCCCTCCGGTTCCAGCGCTCGCCGCACCGTCGCGCGTGCGCCGATCAGCGATTCCTTGCCGGTCGCCGGACGGCGAGCGTGCGCTCGCGCCACCAGGAAGACCAGGATGAGGAAGAGGGCGGCGACGGTTCCAGTCACAGCGAACACGACGGCGCGCGAGAGCTGGAAAGCCGGGTTGGCAGGCGACTGCAGCAAGAGCATCGAACCGAGGGCGAACGCGATGATACCGCCGATCGTGAGGACTCCTTGTGACGCGACATAGAGGTCCAGCAAGAACAGGAGGAAGGCGAACGCCATCAGCAGCACGCCCGCCCAGTTCACGTCCAGCGTGCCCAAGGAGTAGAGCGCGAGGAGCAAGAGGATACCTCCGACGACCCCTGGCAGGATGCTCCCGGGGTTCGCGAGTTCGAAAAAGATGCCCAGCATCCCGAGGCTGAGCAGGATGTACGCGATGTTCGGGTCGTTGAGTACCTGGAAGAAACGCTCGAGCACGGTCATGTCGAGCGTGACGACCTCCGCGTCGCGGGTACGGAGCGTTACGGTACCGGCGCTCGTGGTGACCGTACGTCCATCGACCGCCTCGAGCAGTGCCTCGAGCGTCGGAGCCACCAGGTCCACGACCCCGAGCGCTACCGCCTGCTCGGCCGTGATGTTGACGGCTTCGCGCACTGCTTGCTCGGCCCAGTCGGCATTGCGGCCGCGCCGCTCGGCCAGGCTCCGGATCTTGGCGACCGCGTCGTTGATGACCTTGCGCTGCATGGTGTCGTCGGTCTCGGACGGCTGGCCGTCCTGCCCGATCAGGACCGGGCTCGCCGACCCGATGTTGGTGGCTGGTGCCATGGCCGCGATGTGCGCCGCATACGTAATGAAGACCCCGGCGGACGCTGCCCGCGCTCCTTCCGGCGCGACGTAGACGATGACCGGCACAGGGCTCTGCAGGATGTCTCGAACGATCTGATCCATCGCGGAGCTCAGCCCGCCCGGCGTGTCGAGACGGATGACGACCGCCTCGGCTCCCTGAGCCGCTGCCTCGTCGAGACCACGAGCCACATAGTCGGCCATCACTGGGGTGATCGGACCGTCGACCTCGAGGAGGAAGACCCGCTCACCCGCGGCGACGCTGCTCTGGACCAGGAGCAGGAGGCCGAGCAACCAGGCGAACATGCTCGTAAGGAGGACCCTTCCGCGCGGGTGGT
>JBEPZP010000220.1:0-4462 GCA_041640735.1 Thermomicrobium sp. | reverse complement strand
TCGGAGCGGGAGACGGGATTCGAACCCGCGACAACCGGCTTGGGAAGCCGGCACTCTACCAGCTGAGTTACTCCCGCGTTCATTGTCCGCTCCATAGTATAGCGTCGACGGACACAGTTGTCCAGAGGGGGCGTCGAACGTCGTGGTACGGAGAGGTGCCGCCGCAGCCCGTGTCGAGGTCGTGGCGCGGAAGGGCTGCACCGTGGCCGCGATGGGCGGCAGGAGCGTCGCGCAGGTCCCTGTCGCGTCGGAGGTGCTCCGGATCTCGGGTCCCGGGGATCATGTCTTCACTGCTGCTCGTCACTCGCGGGAGGCACGTCATCACTCGTCACGAACCGCGACGAGGACGAACGCGCGCACGCGCCTGGGCTCTCTGCCTTGACAGTGGCCGCTGCGAACGGGTAGACTTGGCTTTGGCAAACGTGGGGGCATAGCTCAGCTGGGAGAGCGCGACAATCGCACTGTCGAGGTCGGGGGTTCGAGTCCCCCTGCCTCCACCACGTTTCTTTCCCCGTTCGGGATCTTACGGACACCGGTTGGTCATGCTGTCCCCCTCGTCGACGCGGCGGGCGTTCGATCAGTCGGGGACTCGCAGGGGAGCGTGCACCGGGAGAGGAGGCCGCCGATGCGGATGCGAACGTTTCAGCTGGTCGGGCGGCGAAGCGGTCAGCCAGACGTCCTCCTGTTCCGCGACTCCGAGGGATGCTACTACCTTCGGCCCGGTTGTGGCGGGCGGCTGGTACGGCTGACGACCCGCGACGCGGAGCGCTTGCTGAGCCGGTACCAGTATCGTCCGATCTTGAGCGGGGCGTGGTTGACCTACGACGAGGTGATGCGCGTGGACTGCCCGCTCCCCCAAGAGTCCGAGGGGAGTTCGGTCGATTCATGAACATGGATCGACCGATGGGGTGGCATCGCGTGCCACCCCATGCTGGTACTGCTCGCGTGGCGTGAGCTGCTTCAGGAGGCTGGCTGCGGCCGGATCTGAGGCGCAGGGGCCGGTCGTGTCTCGTGAGACGGCTCGGCCTGTGCTGGTTCTGCATTCTTGATGAGCGCTGCGGGCCGAGTGATGGGTGGCCCGACCAGTTCCGGTCGCGGCCGCGGTTCGTCGAACAGCGCTTCGATCTCCTGCCCCTCGATCGTCTCCTTCTCGACCAGCAGGGTAGCGATCTGCTCGAGCTTGTCCATGTGCTGCAGCAGGATCTCCTTGGCTGTCCGATAGGCTTGGTCGATGAGCCGACGGACCTCCTGGTCGATCTCGTACGCGACCTGGTCGCTGTAGTTACGCTGCTCGGCGATTTCACGGCCGAGGAAGACGAGCTCCTCCTTGCGACCGAAGGCCAGCGGCCCGAGGCGCTCGCTCATGCCGAACTCCGTGACCATGCGGCGAGCGAGCGTGGTGGCTCGCTCGATGTCGTTCGCCGCCCCGGTCGAAACTTCCTGGAAGACGAGTTCCTCAGCCACCAGACCGGCCATGAAGACGGCCAGCTGCGCTTCGAATTGCTTCTTCGTCCAGAAGAAGCGGTCTTCCTCTGGCAGCACGCGCGTGTAACCGCCCATCATACCGCGGGCGACGATCGAGACCTTGTGCACCGGATCGGCGTGCGGCAACATGCGGGCGACCAGCGCGTGGCCCGCTTCGTGATAGGCCGTCATCAGTTTCTCGCGCTCGCTGATCCGCCGGCTCTTCCGTTCTGGACCGGCCACCACACGGTCGATCGCCTCGTAGAGTTCCCGGCGGCCGATCGTCTTCTTGTTGCGGCGTGCCGCGAGGATGGCGGCCTCGTTGACCAGGTTTTCCAGGTCGGCACCAGAGAATCCCGGCGTCTGGCGCGCCAGATCTTCGAGGTCGACGTCGCTCTCGAGCGGCTTGCCCCGCGTGTGCACCTTCAGGATGGCGAGACGGCCGTGCAGATCGGGGCGGTCGAGCACGACCTGCCGGTCGAAGCGTCCCGGTCGGAGCAAGGCTGGGTCGAGCACGTCCGGCCGGTTCGTCGCCGCCAGCACGATCACGTTGGTGCTGGAGTCGAAACCGTCCATCTCGACGAGGATCTGGTTGAGCGTCTGCTCGCGTTCGTCGTGACTGCCGCCGAGACCGGCCCCGCGCTGGCGGCCGACCGCGTCGATCTCGTCGATGAAGACGATGCACGGAGCGTTCCGCTTGGCCTGGTCGAAGAGGTCACGCACGCGGCTGGCACCGACACCGACGAACATCTCGACGAACTCGGAGCCGCTGATACTGAAGAACGGCACCCCCGCTTCGCCAGCGACCGCGCGGGAGAGCAGAGTCTTCCCCGTCCCCGGTGGACCGACGAGGAGGACGCCGCGGGGGATGCGAGCACCGAGTGCGGCGAATTTCTCCGGATACTTGAGGAACTCTACGATCTCGCGGAGTTCTTCCTTCGCTTCGTCGACGCCGGCGACGTCGTCGAAGGTGACGGTCGGACGGTTGCTGGTGAAGACCCGTGCTCGGCTCTTGCCGAACGAGAGGGCCTGATTGTTCGTCCCCTGCGCTTGGCGCATCATGAAGATGATGACGCCGATCAGGAAGAGCGTCGGTAGCAGGAAGGTCAAGGTGCCGAGCCAGTTGCCCCACTGGCTCGCTGGCTTGGTGTCGATACTGACCGCTTGCGGGTCGATTCCGTACGTCTGCAACAACTCGAAGATATCGACGTTCGGCGGCAGACGGAGACTGCGCACCTCTTGCGAACCGAAGTAGTGGACCTGTACCTCGTCGGAGCCGCTGGTCATCACCAGCCGCTCGACCTTACCTGCCTTGATATCTGCAGCCAGTTGTTGGGTAGTGAGGCTCGCGCCGCTGTGTCCTCCTTGAACGAAGGTGACCCAGACAGCGATCGCCGCGATGATGAGGATCATCCAGACGAAGCCGTTGCGAAGCCACTTGTTGTCTGCCATCGGGGTAGCCTCCACTGTCGTCGACCCACAGCGTCGTGTCGTGCCGCGGGCGCCCCCGATTATAGCAAGCGGATGGCACGCCGGATCCTCACTCTCCCCGCGTCGTCGCGGCGGCCATGCCCGGCATCCCGCGTCGCCTCGGGGAGAGATCGGCAGCACTCATCGGAAGGTATGGAGAACTTCCGTACCGATCCGACGCTCGTAACGCGCGCGTTTCCGCTCGAGCGGTTCGGTCACCGATCCGCAGGATGCGAGCGACGTACGCTCAGCGGGAACGGTAGACAGCGATGAAGGGCAGGTTGCGGAAGCGCCCGGCGGCGTCGAGCCCGTACCCGACCACGAACTCGTCGGGGATTTCGAAGCCGACCCAGTCGACAGGAACGTGCCGGGCGTCCGGCTTCTGCTTCTTGAGCAAGACGACGACGCGCAAGCTACGAGGGTTGCGTCGTCGCAGCACATCGAGGAGGTACTCCAGCGTCAACCCGCTATCGACGATGTCCTCGACGAGAAGCACGTCGCGCCCTTCGATCGGACGGTCGAGGTCTTTGAGGATCCGCACGATGCCCGACGTCACCGTCGCCTGACCGTAGCTGGAGACCGCCATGAAGTCGACGTCGAGTTCGATCGGAAGGTGGCGGATGAGGTCAGCCATGAAGACGAAGGCCCCGGTGAGGATGCCGATGAGTACCGGTCGTTGCCCTTGGTATGCCTGGGCGATCTCCTGGCCCAGCTCGGCGACGCGCCGCTGCAGCGTTTCCTCGTCGATCAGGACGCGTTCGAGCTCGCCCGCTACGGTTCCTGCTGATCCGCTCATGCTCGGTCCCTCCTCGCTCCTTCGTAGTTCCACGATCAACGAGCCATCAGGGGCTTCGAATCGAGTCCCGTGCAACCCAGCGATCCACCAGACCACGCCGTCGCTCGCGATCAGGGGAAGCCGCTCCCGCAGGTACCGTGGAACCTTCTCGTTGACGAACCAGTCCTGCAGCCGCACCGGCTGGGGCATCCCCGGTCGGACGATACGGTCTCCGGTGCGCCGTGTCCGCAAGGTCCAGGAACCTCCGGCGGCTCGCTGGACGACCAGTACCCAGTCGTTGCCCAGCGGCACGACCGAGGAGCTCCGCAGCGGGACTGCGGTACCCGCTTCCAGGAGCGGGAGTCCCGACCTCTGGAGTTGGTACTCCCCGATCCGGTCTGCCGGACCGAGGACTGCCTCAGTGTAATCGATCTGCGCCACGATCCCACGCCCGAGCTCGATGCGACTGCCTGGTCGGCCGTGCGCGATGGCCTGACGCACTGCGAGCAGGCGGTCGCGGGCCAGCGTCCAGGTGGGGTCGAAGGCTTCCCTGAGAGCGAGCACCGTCACGCGCCGCTGGAGGGGTGGGGACAGACTCCGAAAGCGTGTCCGGTCGAGCAGGACGAAGGTGCCGTCGAATCGCGCGACCTGGTGCAGCGCCTCGCGGGCGAGGTGTTGCAGAAAGGTTGCGTCCTCGTGCAGCTGTTCAGCCACCTGCGCGATCGTTTCCACCGTGCCTGGTCGCAGGTCCTC
>JBEPZP010000219.1:0-4568 GCA_041640735.1 Thermomicrobium sp. | reverse complement strand
GTTGGTGCCGTCGCACGAGGAAGTCTCGGCGGTCGGCGAGCAGGCCCGTCCGCGTCTCTTCGCGCTCCTGCGCGCGGCGCTGCCGTTTCTTGCTGCCGCCGAGTCGGGAGACAGCCCATGAGGGGACGAACCGCCGGGGAAGGGTGTCACCAGCGCGGGCTCAGTGCCCGCTCGATCTCGCGTCGGGCCTCCCGTTCGGCCAGGGCCTCGCGCTTGTCGTACTGCTTCTTGCCCCGAGCCAGGCCGAGATCGACCTTAGCCAACCCGCGGCGAATGACGAGGCGCAACGGCACGAGCGTGTAGCCGCGCTTCTCCAGCTTGCCGCGCAGGTAATCGAGTTCATGCTTGTGGACGAGGAGCTTCCGGGGTCGCGTAGGGTCGTGCTGGTGCTTGCCGCTGGCACCGGGCCAGGGACTCACGTGCATACCGATCAGCCAGAGTTCCCCGTCTTCGATGCGCGCGTAGGCGTCACGGAGGTTGACGCGCCCAGCACGGATCGACTTGATCTCCGACCCGGTGAGCTGGATGCCCGCCTCCAGCTCCTCCTCGATGAAGTAGTCGTGGTACGCCTTGCGGTTGACCGCGATGACCTTCTCGTCAGCGCGGCCCTTGCTCGTCCCCTTGCTCATGGCACCAATCGTACTCGAAGCCAACGCGACGCTCTAGGTGGTCGCTGGAGCTGACCATGCGAACCGGGACAAGTACACTGGAGCGCGGGCAGGTGGTGCGCGTGGATGCCTACGAGGTCATCGCGGAGTTCTACGATCTCGAGTTCGCTGACTTCCGAGAGGATATCGACCTCTACCTCGCGTTCACCCAGCGGAGCGGTGACCCGATCCTAGAGGTCGGGTGTGGAACGGGTCGCCTCCTCGTGCCGCTCGCGCGTGCGGGGTACACCGTGCACGGCGTCGATCGTTCTCCGGCCATGTTGGAGCGTGCCCGCGAGCGGCTGCGCCAGGAAGGACTCGAGCGGGTCCAGCTCTTCCAGGCGGACATGGCCGACCTCGGGGAGCTGCGCGACGAGACGTACCGGCTCGCCATCATCGCCGTGAACGGCTTTCTGCACGCGACCGACCGCGAGGCGCAGCAGCGGACATTGCGAGAGCTGCACCGGGTGCTCCAGGCCGGCGGTTGGCTCGTGCTCGACGTGCTGCACCCGACGCCGCAGCAGCTGCGCGCGCTCGAACAGCCGCTGGCCTGGGACGGCAGCTGGCAGCTGGCGGACGGGAGCCGGCTCGATCGCTTGACGACTCGTTCGGTGAATGCGACCGAACAGACGATCGTCACGACGCACTTTTACGACCGCGTCGATCCCGCGTCGGGGCAGCTGTCTCGTCGGGTGGCGAGCTACACGCTCCGCTACGTGCATCGGTTCGAGCTCGAGTTGTTGCTCGAAGCAGCCGGTTTCGAGCTCGAGGCGGTCTACGGTTCTTACGACTTGGAGCCGCTGACGGACGAGAGCCCCACGATGCTGGTCGTGGCCCGGCGGCGGGCTGGCTCGGCTATACTCGCTCGGCGTTGACGAGAACGTGAGGCGGTGGAGGCGGAGACGGTGATCCACGGAGTGGAGATCAAGCGGCTGGTCACGCACGTCGACGAGCGTGGTTCACTCACTGAGCTCATCCGTTGCGACGATCCGTTCTTCGAGAAGTTCGGGCAATGTTACGTCTCGGTCTCCTGGCCGGGCGTGATCCGAGCGTGGCACTGGCACAAGAAGCAGACCGATTACTTCGTCTGTATCCGCGGCATGATCAAGGTGCCGCTCTTCGATCTGCGTCCCGATTCGCCGACCTACCGCGAGCTGAACGAGTTCTTCCTGGGGGACGACAACCGGATCGTCCTCAAGATCCCGCCGGGTGTCGCGCACGGGTTCAAGAACATCGGCACCGAGCCGTGCTACCTGCTCAATTTCCCGACCGAACCCTACGACCCGGAGAACCCGGACGAGTACCGCTTACCGTACGACACTCCGGAAATTCCGTATTCCTGGGAGATCAAGTACCGTTGACGAAGGAGTCGCTGTGCTGCACCGAACCTATCCGGACCAGCTGGCTATCCGACCTGCCGAGCGACCGGTGGACGCGGACGTCCGCCTTCCGGGATCGAAGAGCCTTACCAACCGGGCGCTCGTCCTGGCAGCTTTGGCCGAAGGGACGAGCCGGTTGGAAGGAGCACTCCTCAGTGAAGATAGTCTGGTGATGGTCGACTCGCTCCGACGGCTCGGTATCCCTGTGGAGGTCGACGAGACTGCCGAGTGCATGGTGGTAGACGGATGCGGCGGCAGGATCCCGGCTGCCCGGGCGGAACTGTTCGTCGGTAACTCCGGCACGACGGCCCGTTTTTTGACGGCGATGGTCGCTCTAGGGCACGGCGAGTACGTGATCGACGGGGTACCGCGCATGCGGGAGCGGCCGATCCAGCCGTTGCTCGATGCGCTCCAGCAGCTCGGGGTGGAAGCTGTCTCGGTCACCGGGACCGGCTGCCCGCCGGTCCGGGTGCGCGCCGAGGGGATGCGGGGCGGAACTGTCCGTTTGCGCGGCGATATCTCTAGTCAGTATCTGTCCGCGCTCCTCATGGTCGCGCCGTGTACTGCACAGGGTGTGCGCGTCGAGCTCGAAAGCGAGCTCGTCTCGGTGCCGTACGTCGAGATGACGCTGGCGACGATGGCGGCGTTCGGCTCTCGTGCGACGCATGAGCGGTTCCGGGTATTCTCCGTGCCGGGAGGTCAAGGCTACCGTGGTCGTACTTATCCGATCGAGCCGGATGCCTCGGCGGCCTCCTACTTCTTCGCGTTAGCCGCTGCGACGGGGGGGCGCGTACGGGTCGTCCATCTCGGTACGCAGTCGCTGCAAGGGGACGTCCGGTTCGTCGATCTCCTCGAGCGGATGGGTTGTACGGTGGAGCGGGCAGCGGACGCGATCACGGTCATCGGTCGACGCCCGCTCCGCGGTATCGAGGCCGATATGAACGCGATCTCCGACACCGTACCCACGCTCGCAGCGTTGGCGCCGCTCGCCGACGGGCCGGTAGTCATCCGCAACGTCCAGCACATCCGGTACAAGGAGACTGACCGCATCGCCGCCGTCGCTGCGGAACTCCGGCGTCTCGGGCAAGGCGTCGAAGAGTACCCTGACGGTCTCGCGATCTTCCCCGCGCCGGTGAGGCCAGCGGTCGTCCACACGTACGGAGACCACCGCATGGCGATGAGCTTCGCGGTGCTGGGGTGTGCGGTGCCCGGGATCGTCATCGACGACCCCGGCTGTGTCGCCAAGACGTTTCCGGACTTCTTCGACCGGCTCGAGGCTGCGCTCGGCCGTGCCGGGCACTAGATCCGGGCAGCCCGGTTCATGAGATAGCAGTCAGCGAGGACGAGGAGTAGCATCGCCTCAGCGACCGGTACCACCCGCGGGCAGATGGACGGATCGTGCCGCCCCTCGACGACGATCGTGCGTTCGTTTCCGTAGATATCGACCGTCTGTTGCGGCCGTGCGATGGATGAAGTCGGCTTGACGGCGAGGCGCACGACGATCTCCTCCCCAGTAGAGATACCACCGAGCATCCCACCGGCATGGTTGGTGAGGGTCCGGACGCGCCCGTTCTCCATGACGAAGGGATCGTTGTGCTCGTGCCCGCGCAGCCGGGCGGCAGCGAAGCCGTCACCGATCTCGACGCCCTTGACGGCCGGGATACTCAGCATGGCGTAGCCGATGAGCGCGTCGAGCTTGTCCATCGTCGGTTCGCCGAGTCCCGGCGGGACGTTGACCGCGCGTACCTCGACGATACCACCGACGCTCGTTTTCTGCTCTTTCGCCTCGAGAATGGCGGCCACCATCTTCTGTGCCGCGACCGGGTCGGGGCAACGGACCGGGTTGCGGTCGATTTCCTCGCGGTCGAACGTTTCGATGGCGATACCCGCTAGCTCCCGCACGAAACCATAGACCTCGACACCGGCGACGGTGCGCAGGAGTTGCCGCGCGATCGCGCCCGCTGCGACGCGCCCCCACGTCTCGCGGGCACTGGAGCGGCCACCGCCGCGATGGTCGCGGTGCCCGTACTTCACCCAGTAGGTGTAATCGGCGTGGCCGGGCCGGAAGACGTCGCGGAGCGGCTCGTACTTGCTCGAGTCGGCATCGGCGTTGTAGGTGATGAGCGAGATCGGGGCGCCGGTCGTCTTGCCCTCGAAGACGCCCGAGAGGATGGTCACGCGGTCACGCTCCTGCCGCGGCGACGTCACCTCACTCTGTCCGACGCGACGCCGGTCCAGGTCACGCTGGATGATCTCCTCGTTCAGTTCCAGCCCCGCTGGGCATCCGTCGACGACGACGCCCAACGCTGGACCGTGCGACTCTCCCCACGTGGTGATGCGAAACAGTCGTCCGAACGTGCTACCCATGGTCGCCTATACTCCTCCGTCGTCATCTTTCGGTCGGCTCGTCCACTCGTCAGGCGCTTCGGTCAGCCATCGTCCCCAAATCTGGTAATCGAGGTCGGGGACCCGGCGAAATCCAAAGCGCTCGTACAGTTGCCGGCTCCGCTGATTGCTCGCTTGGGTGCTGAGCCCGATGCAG
>JBEPZP010000218.1:0-4583 GCA_041640735.1 Thermomicrobium sp. | reverse complement strand
TCGTCAGTTCCCAGGCGAGGCGTCCCTGGGTCAGAATGGTCCGAGAGCCGCTCGCCGGTGTGGTGAGTTCCATTCGACCTCGGTCGAAGTACTGGACCAGGCGACGCCCACCGGAGGCATCGGCGTACGGCTCGATGCGCCAGGTGAGCGGCGATTGACCCCAGAGATCGAGCTGGGCGCGCTGCGATCGACTCCAGAGCTGCTCGAAGGCCGGGCTGGCGAAGGGTACGCCGCTGGCTTCACGCACCGGCAAGAAGGAGACCAAGGCTGCTACTGCGACGAAAACCAGGAGGACTTGTTTCCACACGCGCCGACCTCCGCATGACCCTTCCCAGGGTACCAACGAACGTGCCCGCACTGGGGTTGCGCTGGTCGTGACGTCTCCGCCATCACCGGTGGCGCGCTCCCCGGGTTGCCGTTGCGCTCCGCTGTGCCAACGCCTAGTATTCGACCGAGAACGCATGCATGCGGAGGGATCTGCATTGGAGTACAGGATCGAAGCGGTCGTCTTCGATGTGTACGGGACGTTGTTCGGGTTCAACCGGCTGGCAGAACGAGCGCGGGCGATCGTTGGGGATTTGCCGCTTCTCGACCGCTGGCGAGCGAAACAACTCGAGCAAAGCTTCCTCCGCACGATCCTCGACGAGTACGTCGACTTCTGGCATGTCACCGAGCAGTCACTCGACGTTGCCTGTGCCCAGCTGGAACTGGAGTTGACGGCCGAGGAACGAGCGCATCTGCTGCAGGGGTGGCTGGAACTGGAGTTGTTCACCGAGGTTCCAGCAGTGCTCGCTGCCTTGCGCGAGCGCAACAAGCGCTTGGCTGTCCTCTCCAACGGAAGTCCTGCCATGCTGGAAGCGCTGCTGGATCACGCCGGGCTGCGGTCGTGGTTCGACGCTGTCCTGAGTGCGGACGCGGTGCAGCAGTACAAGCCGGCGCAGTCGGTTTACGCCTTGGCAGCAGCCACGCTCGTGCTGCGCCCAGAGCAGATCCTCTTCTGTTCAGCGAACGGGTTCGATGTCGCCGGCGCGCTCCGTTTCGGGTATCGGGTGTGCTGGGTGAATCGTGGGAGCAGCACGACGCTGGACGCGTTGGGCAAGGAGCCTCATTGCACCGTGCGCTCGTTGCTCGAGCTCCTGGACTACGTGTGAGGACGGGATAGGGTGCGTTGGGACGTAGTCAGCTTCGGCGAGACGATGATCCGCCTGGCCGTACCGCTCGGTGAGCGGTTGGAGACGGCGAGAGCGTTCGAGGTCGGTATCGGTGGCACCGAATCGAACGTGCTCGTCGCGCTCGCCCGGCTCGGCTGGCGCACAGCCTGGTCTTCCGTGCTCCCGCGCAACCCTCTCGGGGAGCGGATCGCGCGGGAACTAGCTTGGCACGGTGTAGACGTCTCGCTCGTCCAATGGGTCGAGCGTGGGAGAGTCGGCGTGTACTATCTCGACGTGGGGGTTCCGCCGAGGCCGACTGCGGTCTTGTACGACCGCGTTGGCTCGGCGGTGGCTGGGGTCGATCCCGAGTCGTTCCCAGTGGATTGGGTGGAGCAGGCGCGCTGGTTCCACGCGACGGGGATCACCCCTGCGTTGAGTGCCGGCTGTCGCGAGGTGCTCTGGCGGCTCGTGGAGCGAGCGCACCGGGCCGGGGTAGGTGTCTCCTTCGACGTGAACTACCGTTCCCGGCTGTGGTCGACGGAGGAAGCAGCGCGTACGCTGGAACCGTTCTGCAGGAACGCGACGGTGCTCTTCTGCGGGGAGGACGACGCGAGGACGGTGTGGAACCTGGCCGGCGAACCCGAGACGGTGGCCGCCGGGTTAGCCGAGCGCTTTGGGGCTGCGGTTACCGTGCTGACGCGCGGCGAGCGCGGTTCCCTGGCGATGACTGCCGAGGGACGCGTGGTTGCGGTGCCGGGAATCAGTGCCACGGTCGTCGACCGCGTGGGGGCCGGCGATGCGTTCGCCGCCGGCTTCCTGCACGGGTACTTGGATGCACGCGACGTCGAGCGAGGGCTCCGGTACGGTACGGCGCTGGCGGCGCTCAAGTTGACGATTCGCGGTGACCTCGCAACGATCACTGCACAGGATCTGGAAGCAGCACTGGCGGCGACACCGCGCACGATCGTGCGCTGAGGGAGAACCAGCGAGCCCCGGCCGGGAGCGACTCTCGGTAAGGTGGCCGGGGCGGCGCTCACGGATGTTCTTGCCCCTGGAAGCGGCCGGTGTAGCGAGCGCGGCCGCGACACTCCTCGAGAATGATTTGGCAGATGCGGATGCCGGGATGAATCGCGAGTGGGACCGGCCCGGCGTTGTTCATCTCGAGCACTTGCCGAGTGCGGACCATACCGGGTTGGATGAAGTTGGCAGTCACGTGGACCATGAGTCCGACGCGTGCGAAACGGCTTCGCCCTTGGATCCATCCGCAGATGTAGTCGGGGAGCGTCAGACGCTCCTCGGTGATGCCGAGGACAGCTTGTCCAGGTAGGAGGAGCAGAGAGTCGTCGACGGTGACGAGCTCGGTTACCTCCCGGTGGTCGGTGTCCTCGGTGACATGCAGGATTTCCCGGGCGTGACGGAAGAGCCGGAACTCGCGCCCGAGATGGAGATCGATCGATGCCGGGCCGACTTGCGCTGGGTCGAACGGTTCGATGGTGATCTCGCCGGCTTCGATGAGGCGGAGGATCTCCGGTCGGGTGAGCACGGCCATGGTGCACTCCTCGTTTGACCGTCAACCCAGCGGTGGTGGCGGCAGCCCGGGAAGGACGCGCTCGCACCAGGCGGCTACGTGGAGTAGGCGGCGATCATGGCCGTAGCGCGCGACGAGTTGGACCGCCAGTGGGAGCCCATCCCGCGTGAGACCGCTAGGAATGGAAATTGCCGGGGTCCCCAGCAAGGTCCAAACGGCTTGGAAGCGACGGTCACCGGTCGTCGAGCGATCGGGTGCCGGGCCGGAGGCGGTGGGCAGGAGCACTGCGTCAGCCTGGGCGAGGAACTGGTGCAGAAGGGTCGCGACACGGTGCCGGAGGCGGCGAGCGTGCAGCAAGGCGCTGGCCGGCACGATCTGACCGACTTCGACGGCAGCGCGTAGCCGTGGACCGTAGGCGGTCGGGTGGCGTTCGAGCGCTTGCTGGTGCAGGGCACCCATTTCGCTCAGCATGATGACGTGGTGGATGGAGAGCAACAGCTGCACGTCGATGGGCAAACGCCGTTCCTCGACGCGCGCGCCTGCTTCGCGGAAGCGACGTACGACGTCCTGGAGATGCTCCGCGACTTCCGGTTCAGCCAGTTCGAGAAAGTCGACGAGGAGGACGAGCCGTGGCGGTTCGGTGAGCAGCGGGATCTCCAGCCGCTGATGGGAACACAGAGCCACGTAGGTGTAGGCCACATCCTCCACTGAGCGAGCGAACAAGCCGAGATGGTCGAGCGACCATGCCAGGGGGATGACTCCCTCGAGCGAGAACCAATCGAGACTCGGCTTGAAGCCGACAACGCCACAGTACGCTGCCGGCCGAACGACGGAACCGGCGGTCTGTGTCCCCACGGCGAGCGGCACCTGACGTGCGGCAACGGCAGCGGCCGAGCCGGAGCTGGAGCCCCCCGGTGTGCGGTCCGCCGCCCAGGGGTTGCGTGTCGGGGCGGGATCAGCGAACGCGAGCTGGGTAGTGTGAGTCTTGCCGAGGATCACAGCGCCGAGCTCGCGCAGGCGGGCGACGATCGCCGCGTCGGCTTGCGCGGGCCGGTCGCCGAGCGGTGCAAAACCAGCACGCGTCGGCAGCCCAGCCACGTCGATCACATCCTTGAGCCCGACGGGGACTCCATGCAACGGAAGGACCGTGCCGCGTTCGGCGAGGTGGTCGAGGTGCTCGGCTTCACGCAACGCTCCTTCGCGATCGACCTCGACCCAGGCCTGGAGCTCGGGATCGGTTCGGTCGATCCGGTCCAGCACTGCACGGACGACCTCGCTGGCTGTGATCTGCCCCTGGCGGATGCTCGCGGGGATGTCGCGAATGCTGAGAAATGCAACGGGAGCACTCATGCGTTGGCCAGCCTTTCGCGCAGGGGATCGATCGGTGACTCGTCATCGAAATCGAGCGGTTCAACGAGGATACGAGCGATCGCTTCGGCCATCGCGCGGAGCTCGTCGTCGATGGTCGCTGTGCGCTCGGGACTGAAGCGTGCCCGCGCCGCCGCCCTGAGGAGATTCAACCAGGTCGTCGTGCTCTCCGTGTGCTCTGTCATCGCTCAGCTCCATCCACACTACGACAACGGTGGAGTGTGCGGGGAACCTGGTCGAGCTGTCAAGGGCGGCGGGCGACAGACGAAGGTTCCCCGGGTAGGGGAGCGCTACCGACACCCACCGGCAGACAGGGGGCAGGTCACCCGGCGCGCACGGCGCGAGCGCTACCGCACCCGGTCCTCGCGATGCCTCACAGAACACCACGGAGCGGGGGTTCTGCTGCTGTACAGCGAACGGTCGGTGAGCTGCGGCGTGGGGTGGCTTCCCGTGCCAGAGTGCACAGCTCGGGCTCTCTGGCCTCTCCGCATCGCTCTTGTGTGCAGGCGAGACCTCAGTTAAGCTATAAGCTGAAT
>JBEPZP010000217.1:0-4587 GCA_041640735.1 Thermomicrobium sp. | reverse complement strand
CGGCCGGTAATAGCTGAACCCTGGCAGTGGCTGGAGGAGCAGGTCGCGGTAGGACGTCCGGCGCGCCAGGATCAGGTCGTAGCTGTCGTCCAGGAGGAAGCTCAGACCGAGGGAAGGGAGGGCGACCGCGAAGGCGAGGCAAGCGGGCAGGAGCACGAGGAACAGGCGTGTCAGCAGCGACCGCCTCCACCGCGCTCCCCGGCGACGCTCGGCTTGCGGCGAAAACTCCGGATCCTCAGGACGAGGCATCGCGTGCCCGATCCTCCTGCAGGAGACTCTCGAGGGTCTCGACGAGTCGCGACCTGACCAGGGCGAGGATACTCCACAGGGCTGCACGACGAGCGCTGGCGAGCGGGGGTCGTCGCCACCAGGCTGGTACACCGGAGACCGCGCACCTGTGGAGCTGGACGGCGTGTTGGCCGCGACGCCGAGGTTCGTGCCGGGCAGAGCGCTCACCCGTGGAGTCGGACGACTGGGCTGCCCACAGCTTTCCGGGCAGTCGCAGCGAGAGAGTCAGGCCACCGAGGCCGCGACAGAGGGAGGATTTACGGCGAGGCACGTGTCGCTCTCGCGGGTTGCGCCCAAGTGACATGCGCCCGCTCGGCTATCGCAGCGCTCCGGTGAGCGCGCGAGCGACCGGACGAGAGGCAACCTGGGCACGGCAGGCGCACGGAAGCGACCCCGCAGGGGTGGTCTCAGCGGCCAGAGCGCACCCGCCGGACGAGCCAGAACACCGCTGCTCCTGCACCGACCAGGGGGACGAGAGCGAGGAGCGCGAGGCTACCAGTCACGAGCGACCCCCCCGTCCAGCGCATCAGCGCGAGCTGGACGAGGAGGCCGACGACGACGAGCGCGACGGCGAGCAACAGCCCCCCGCGACGACTCCGTTCGGAGGAGGGTAGCGAACGGTGCTGCCGCGTCGGTTCTCGCCGGTTCGCCATCGCTCGGGCCTCGCCTCACTGCGATGGACTAGGCGCCCGCGCCGACAGGTAGGCGGCCAGCTTCTCGCGCGCTCGCGCCAGGCGCTCGAGGGAGCGTTCCCTACCGAGGACGCGGAGCGTCTCGAAGAGACCTGGAGAGACAGTCCGTCCGGTCACGGCCACACGGATGGGCATGAAGAGCTGGCCAGTCTTGAGCCCCAACTCCTCGGCGAGCGCGCGGAGGCGCCGTTCCAGATCGGCCTCGTCGGAGAAGTCGGCCTCGGTCAGGACAGCGATCGTCCGTTCCAGTGCCTTGAGCACGATTTCCGGCTCGACCTTGCGTTGGAGCAAGAGCTCCGGATCGTAGTCCTCGACCTCTGTGAAGAAGAAGCGTGTCAGCTCGGGCACTTCGCTCAAGAGCTTAGCGCGGTCTTTCACCAGCGCCACGACCTCTCGCACGTACGCGAAGGCCGGGCTGCTCGGGTCTTCGGCCTCAGGGCCCACCAGGCCGGCTTCGCGCAGGAAGGGCACGCAGCGCCGGGCGAACTCCTCGAGCGAGAGGATGTGATTGATGTAGTACTGGTTCATCCACAAGAGCTTCTCGAAGTTGAAGCGCGCCGGGTGCGGGTTCACCTCCTCGAGCCGGAAGAGCTGGATCAACTCCTCGCGCGAGAAGATCTCCCGTTCGGCATCGTAGGCCCAACCGAGGAGCGCCAGATAGTTGATCATCGCCTCGGGTAGGTAGCCGAGCCGCTTGAACTCCAAAACGCCGGTCGCACCGTGACGCTTGGAGAGCTTCCCTTTGCCGTCCGGGCTCAAGATCAGCGGCAGATGGCACAGCACGGGCATTTCCCAGCCGAAGGCGCGATAGAGCTGCGCGTGCAAGGGTGCGGAGGGGATCCACTCTTCGGCACGCAGGATGTGCGAGATCTCCATGTAGTGGTCGTCCACCACGTTGGCTAGGTGATAGGTGGGGAACCCGTCCGACTTGAGGAGCACCAAGTCCTGCAACAGCCGGTTCTCGTACGTGATTTCGCCACGCAGGAGGTCGACGATCGTCGTCTCGCCCTCGAGCGGCATCTTGAAGCGGATGACGGCCGGTTCACCACGAGCGAGGCGGGCCTCCACTTCGTCCGGTGGGAGGTAACGACAGTGCCGGTCGTAACCGGGCGGCTCGCCGCGTGCCCGCTGTTCCTGGCGGACGCGCTCCAGCCGCTCCGGCGTGCAAAAGCAGTAGTAGGCGTGGCCGTGCTCGACGAGCCAGCGCGCGTGCTCCTGGTAGAGCGAAAGCCGCTGGCTCTGGATGTAAGGGCCGTACGGGCCACCGATGTCCGGCCCCTCGTCCCATTCCAGACCGAGCCACTTCAGCCCCTCGATGATCCCAGCGATGCTCTGCCCGACCAGCCGGGCCTGGTCGGTATCCTCGATGCGCAGGATGAAGGCACCACCGTGCTGGCGCGCGAAGAGCCAGTTGAACAGCGCCGTCCGGGCACCGCCGACGTGGAGGTCACCGGTCGGACTCGGTGCGAAGCGGACGCGAACACGTGCTGTCGCCATCGTTTCCCTCGCTTCCAGGAGCGGCCTCGCCGCACCGGAACCAAGTATGCAACGCTGGTGCGGGAAGGGACGGATAGGACGGAGGAGCAGCAGGGATGGGACAGCGAACCGGGATCCTTTTCGACCTCGACGGCGTCCTCATCGACAGCGAGGAAGCCCACTATGAGGCTACGAGGCTCGCCTTCCGCGAGCACGGTATCGGGGAACTGAGCACAGAGATCTATCGAGCACACATGCTGGGACGCCCCGACCGGGAAGGGCTCGCTGCTGCACTGGCAGTGCTGGGACTCTCCCTCCGCGGACTCGAGGCGTTGCTGGAGTCCAAGGCGCGCTTCTACCGCGAGCTCTTGACCGAGGGGGCGGTGACGCTCCTCGCCGACGGCATCGCGACCGTCGAGGCAGCTCTCGGCCACGGATACCCGGTCGCGGTCGTGACCGGTGCCCGCGCCGAGGAGGCACGGTGGGCACTGCGGGCTGCCGGGCTCGCTGGCCGGATTCCGGTCATCGTGGCCGCCGAGGACGTCGCCCACGGTAAGCCGCATCCCGAACCGTACCAGCGCGGCTGCGAACGACTCGGTGTCACACCACAGTGGAGCATCGCCGTCGAGGACTCCCCCGCCGGCGTGCGGGCCGGCACAGCCGCTGGCCTGCGCGTTCTGGCGGTCGCTCGCCAGCCGTTCCTGGAACTCGCTGAGGCCCATGTCGTCGTGGAACGGCTCTCGTGGGACGCGGTCACCGCGCTGCTGGCTCAGCTGGCCTGAGCGGTCAACGCGTCGATACGCTGGGCGAGCGCGAGGTCGCGCTCCGTGATCCCACCAGCCTCGTGCGTCGACAATGCGAGCCGCACGCGGTTGTAGACGATCGTGATGTCGGGATGGTGCCGCTGCTCCTCGGCGAGTTCGGCCACCCGGTTCACGAACGCCATCGCCTCGCGGAAGTTCTTGAAGCGATACTCGCGGACGAGCGCATCTCCCTCGCGCTGCCAACCAGGGAGCGACTCGAGCGCCCGCGCGATCGCTGCATCGTCCAGTTTCATCGCCTTCCCTCCCAGCTCGCGGTCGACCCGACACCCCGATTGTAGCGCACCCCGGCCACGGGTAGGCAGAAGAATATGCATTCTATACTCTCTCAATAGAGTATCTTCCCGTATACATACCCCTGCCGACTGATCGGCTCGTGCACGAGCGGACGGGTTCGCGTGCACGACCTCGCACGGTCGTTTTCTGCTCGCGTAAGCCGCATTTGACATCCCTGGTTCAGGCGCGTATACTCCGCCGCCGTGTGCTCGGCTGGCCCGAGCACCAGCCGATCGCATGCGACGATCGGCGCAATGCGACCGAGAAAGGGAGGGAAGGGATGCGAGCATTGCCGCTACGGCTGCTCGTGATGGTGGTCATGGTCTGTCTCATCGCCGATCCGTTGTCAGCGAGGGCCACGGCCAACGGATTCGACCCGACGACCGCGGAACCCGCCGTCGTCGCGCTCTGGGTGCGCGTGGACGGCACAGCCCACTACCAGTCCGCCGGCCAGGGGTGGACGCTCGGTCCGGTGATCCGCGCTGTCGCCACCGAGCCCTATCACGAAGCGCCGAACGGTTCCCGCACGGTCTATTACTTCGACAAGGCGCGGGTGGAAGTCACCGACCCACAAGCGACCGACCCCGGCAGCCTCACGCTCGGCCTGCTCGTCCGCGACATGGTGCTCGGCGTCGTCCAGGTGGGCGATCGACGCTTCGTCCCGGTTGCGCCGGCCGACATCCCTCTGGCCGGTGACCTCCGCGACAACGATGCCGCACCGACGTACCGTTCGCTCCAGGGACTGGCGACTGTCGGCGAACAGGGCGAAGGCCGCCGCGCAGCGGTCCGTGTCGGCCAGCTGGTGACCACCCTGCTCCAGCGCGACGGCACGCTCCGCGACCTCTCCAACCCGCCTGCCACCGTCCGCATCGCGACCTATGACGCCGAAAGCGGGCACAACATCCCGGACGTCTTTTTCACCTGGCTCACCACGCTCCCGCAGCCGTGGGTTCAGTTGACCGGTCGGCCGATCAGCGAGCCGTACTGGGTGGCCACGCGCGTGGAGGGACAGGAGCGGATCGTCCTCGTCCAGG
>JBEPZP010000216.1:0-4620 GCA_041640735.1 Thermomicrobium sp. | reverse complement strand
AAGACCTTCGTGATCGCCGCCGTCAACGTCGTCTTCCCATGATCCACATGCCCAATCGTCCCCACGTTCACGTGCGGCTTCGTCCGCTCAAACCGCGGCTTGCTCATCGTCGTACCCCTTTCTCAGTCTCCACGTGCTGCCATTCCGACCGACTCAACCGGCCTTGCCGGCCTTCGCCATCAGCTCCTGCGCGATGCTCTCCGGAACGGGCGCATAGTGATCGAACTCCATGGTGTAGGTCCCGCGCCCCTGGGTCATCGAACGGAGATCGGTCGCATACCCGAACATCGTGGCCAGCGGCACCATGGCTCGGATGACCTGCGCACCGCCCCGCACTTCCATCCCCTCGATCCGACCGCGCCGCGCGTTGAGGTCGCCGATGACGTCACCAGTGAACTCCTCCGGGACGACGACCTCGACCCGCATGATCGGCTCCAGAATCACGGGGTTACCGCGGCGCACGCCTTCTTTGAGCGCCATCGAGGCCGCGATCTTGAAGGCCATTTCCGACGAGTCGACCTCGTGGTACGAGCCATCGACCAAAACGGCCTTGATATCGACGACCGGATAGCCGGAGACACCCCCGCTCTGCATCGCTTCCCGGATACCGGCCTCCACCGCGGGGATGAACTCCTTGGGAATCACGCCGCCGACGATGCGGTCTTCGAAGACGAAGCCTCCACCGCGCGGCAGCGGCTCCAGCTCGAGCCAGACATGCCCGTACTGACCGCGGCCACCGGTCTGGCGGACGAAGCGCCCCTCCACCTTGACCGGGCGCGTAATCGTCTCCTTGTAGGCGACCTGCGGCCGCCCGATATTCGCCGACACCTTGAACTCGCGCTGCATGCGGTCGACGATCACCTCGAGGTGCAACTCGCCCATTCCGGAGATGATCGTCTGCCCGCTCTCCGGGTCGATCCGCACCTGGAAGGTCGGATCTTCTTCCGCCAGTCGCTGCAGCGCCAGCGACAGCTTGTCCTGGTCGGCTCGGGTCTTCGGCTCAACGGCGACCGAAATGACCGGCTCCGGGAACTGGATCGGCTCGAGGAGAATCGGATTGTCGGGGTCGCACAGCGTGTCGCCGGTGAAGGTCTTCTTGAGACCGATCACTGCACAGATGTCACCCGCCCCGATCCACTCGATCTCCTCGCGATGGTTCGCGTGCATCCGGAGCAAGCGCGAGATGCGCTCCCGCTCCCCCTTCGTCGAGTTGTAGACGTAGGAACTGCTGTGCAGTCGCCCGGAATAGACGCGCACGTACGTCAGGCGCCCGACGTGCGGATCGGACTGAATCTTGAACGCCAAGGCAGCGAACGGCGCCTCGTCGTCCGCTTCGCGCGTGATCTCTTCACCCGTGACCGGGTGCGTGCCCTTGACCGGAGGGATATCGAGCGGCGAAGGCAAATAGTCGACGATCGCATCGAGCAGGAACTGTACGCCTTTGTTCTTCAAGGCCGAACCGCAGAGTACCGGAACCAGCTGGCCCCGGATCGTCGCCGCCCGCAACGCCCGACGCAACTCTTCCGGGGTGATTTCCTCACCCTCGAGGTAGCGCATCATCAGCTCTTCGTCGGTCTCGACGACCTGCTCGATCAACTTGTGTCGCCACTCCTGCGCCACCTCGACGTACTCAGCTGGCACGTCCAGGTCCTCGATGTGCTGACCGAGGTCATCGTGATAGACGCGTGCCCGGAACTCGATAAGATCGATCATGCCGCGGAAGTCCGCCTCCAGGCCGATCGGCCACTGGATAGCGACCGGATTCGCACGGAGGCGGTCGCGGATCATCGCGATCGCGCGCACGAAGTTGGCACCCACGCGGTCGAGCTTGTTGATGAAGCAGATGCGCGGCACGCGGTACTTATCCGCCTGTCGCCACACAGTCTCAGACTGCGGCTCGACGCCGTGGACGCCATCGAACACCACGACACCACCGTCGAGCACGCGCAGCGAGCGCTCGACCTCGACCGTGAAGTCGACGTGACCCGGTGTGTCGATGATGTTGATCCGGTGGTCGCGCCAGAAGCAGGTCGTCGCTGCCGCGGTGATGGTGATGCCACGCTCGCGCTCCTGCACCATCCAGTCCATCGTGGCAGTGCCCTCGTGCACCTCGCCGATCCGATGGACTTTCCCGGTGTAGAACAGGATGCGCTCGGTCGTGGTCGTCTTGCCAGCGTCGATGTGCGCGATGATCCCGATGTTACGGGTTCGCTGCAAGAGAACTTTGCGAGCCTCGGTCATCTGTGGTTGCACGGTACTCATCGATCTCGACCCCTGTCGTCTGCTGCGTGTTGTCTCGCATCACCAGCGGTAATGGGCGAAGGCCCGGTTGGCTTCCGCCATGCGATGCGTATCGTCGCGCTTCTTGATCGTCGCACCGGTATTGTTGGCCGCGTCGATAATCTCAGCCGCGAGCTTATCGATGAAGTTGTAACCGCTCCGATTGCGCGCCGACTGGATGAGCCAGCGCATCGCCAACGACACGCGCCGGTGCGGCTCGACCTGGACAGGAACCTGGTAGGTCGCACCACCGACGCGCCGTGGCTTGACCTCCAGCAGCGGCGAAGCGTTGTGGATCGCCCGCTGGAACACCTCCAGCGGATGCTGCCCCGTCCGCTGCGCCACGATATCGAACGCGGTATACACGATCCGCTCGGCCAGCGACTTCTTGCCGTTGCGCATCACCTTGTTGATGAAGCGCTGGACAAGCTCGCTGCCGTACTTCGGATCGGGCGGAATCGTCCGCCGCTCGTACTTCGGTCGCCTCGGCATCGTTCGCGGCCCCCTTCAGCCCTTTCACCGCTCGGCATGAGACAGACGAAGGCGGCAACCATGGAACCGATTCCCCGATGCCGCACTTCGTCTGCCGACAATCACTCGACCTGGCGCACGCGCATCGGCGCGATGCACTCACTCCTTCGGCTTCTTCGTCCCGTACTTGGAGCGCCCTTGCCGGCGCTTTTCCACGCCCTTGGCGTCGAGCGCACCGCGGACGATGTGGTAGCGCACACCAGGCAAATCCTTGACGCGGCCACCCCGGACGAGCACCACCGAGTGCTCCTGCAGGTTGTGCCCTTCACCCGGGATATACGCCGTTACCTCGATGCCGTTCGTCAGCCGGACGCGGGCGATCTTGCGTAGCGCGGAGTTCGGCTTCTTCGGCGTCATGGTACGCACGGCGATACAGACACCGCGCTTGAAGGGATTCCCCTTCGGAACTTGCCGAAGCTTCCCCGCGTTCCGTCCGACTCGGCTGTAAATGAACTGGAGCGCTGGCGCCTTCGACTTCTTGCGCCGCTTCTGCCGCCCCTTGCGCACCAGCTGATTGATGGTCGGCACCGTCGGGCCTCACTCTCCGAACATCGACTGCCCACGAACGGTATGCTGAACAATAAGACACCTTCGTGACCCGAACCCGGGTCACGAAGGTGTAGTGTACAGGAGTGACCGAGACACGTCAAGCGGCGAGAGCCGCACCACATCGGCCAGAGCGTACCGCCCTCAGGCCTCCGCCAGCGGCTCCTCCGACTGTCCGCCCGCAGCGTCGTCCTGGCCGCCGTCGGTCCCCTGCCCGAGCTGGGCGAGCGGCTCGCCGCTCGGCCCGAGACCCACCGCTGCCAAGCCTGCCAGGGTCACTTCGTCGAGCGCGCTGAGCGCGGCCTCGCGACGCCGCTTCCGCTCCCAGAAACCGGAACCAGCCGGGATCAACTTCCCGATGATGACGTTTTCCTTGAGCCCGCGCAGGTAATCGACCTTGCCTTGGATGGCCGCCTCCGTCAGTACACGCGTCGTCTCCTGGAACGACGCTGCCGAGAGCCAGCTCTCCGTCGCCAGCGAGGCCTTGGTGATACCGAGCAGCACTTGCTGGGCTGTCGCCGGCACGCCGCCCTGGGCGATCACTTCTTCGTTGATCCGCATCAGCTGCGCACGATCCAGCATCTCCCCGACGAGGAGATCGGTATCCCCGGGGTCGGTCACCGCGACCTTCCGCAGCATCTGCCGGATGATGATCTCGATGTGCCGATCGTTGGTCACGACACCCTGCGACTTGTACACCTTCTGAACTTCGTCGAGGATGTAGCGCTGCACGACGTCGCGGCCGAGCGTCGACAACAGCTCCTCGGGGCTCGCGTTCCCGTCGGTGAGCGGCTGACCCGCCTTGACGCGGTCTCCGTCACTCACCAAGAGGTGAGCTGCTGCCGGCAGCGGATACTCTTCGCGGCGCTGCTCCTCCAACCGAATGATCACCTCGTCGCCGTCGACGAACACCTCACCGTCGAGCGTCGCCACGATCGGCTCCCCCTCACCCTCAGCGGGTCGGGCGACCACCTGACCAGCCGTGACCTGATCGCCCGTGCCGACGAGGAGCACATAACCGTCGGGAATGCGGTGCGTCTCGATCTCCAGCCGATCGTCATGGACGACCACTTTCCGCCCGTATTCGTCCTCGACGACCCGGACGACGCCATCGATCTTGGCGAGCACCGCCTTCCCCTTGGGTTCACGCGCCTCGAAGAGCTCCTCCACACGCGGCAGACCCGTCGTGATGTCCTCGCCCGCCACACCACCGGTGTGGAACGTACGCATCGTCAGCTGGGTACCCGGCTCACCGATGCTCTG
>JBEPZP010000215.1:0-4639 GCA_041640735.1 Thermomicrobium sp. | reverse complement strand
AACCGGCTCCCTGCTCATCGAAGAACCCCGTCGCCTCGCGAGCGACGACATCGACGACCGCCTTCCCCACCCGCTGGTAGACGCGACCAGCCACGGTCTGCGCCTCGGACTCCGCCACCGGTTGCGCGCCCGTCGCTGTCACCGTGGTCGCAGCCGCCACGACTGTCGGTGTCGGCGTTCGATCACGCACCAAGCTCGCTCCGGCCAGCCCACCGACGAGTCCAGCGATCACGAATCCGATCACGATGAGGAGAGGGAGCCACACCCGCTCCCGTCGGTGTTGCACTGTTTCCTCCTGCATGTCGCTCCCTCCGATCGGTGACCCCAGATCTTGCGTCAGCATTCCATGACGAGGCTACTCGTGGGAACTGAAAGCGAGGCAAGACGAAGCTGAGAATTCGGTGAGAACCGTCCCGACTACGAGGTGATGCGTTCGGCGAGGAGCGAACGCGCCACGTCGACGCCCTCTTCCACCTCACCACCAGCTTCCTCGAGCGGCAGCCACACGGTGAAGACGCTCCCAGCGCCGGGCCGGCTCCAGACGGTGATCTCACCCTGCATCGCCTCGACCAGCGACTTGGCGATCGCCAACCCTAGACCCGTCCCATCGCCACGGCGGGCCGCATCGCCGCGGAAGAACCGGTCGAAAATGTGCGGCAGAATCGTCGGATCGATGCCGATACCTGTATCGCGGACAGCGATGCCAGCGCGCGATCCCTCCACCACGACCTCGACCTCGACGCTCCCGTTCTCCGGCGTGTACTTCAACGCATTGTCGAGTAGGATCAGCAGGACCTGTCGCAGCAGGTCGCGATCGGCCCGCACTACCGCATCGGAGGCACGCACGAGCTGCACCACCGGCTCTGGTCGGAGGAGCTGCGCCTGCCGTACGGCGTCGTCCAGCAGCGGCCCCAGTTGCACTGCCTCGACGCGTGGCCGCAGACCGGCGTCGGCACGTGCCAAGGTGAGGAGTTCACGCACCAACCGGATCATTCGATCGATCTCCGCCGCCACGTCCTGCAGGATCGCGTGCTGCTCCTCGATCGGTAGAGGTGGCTCGCGTTGCAGGAGTTCCACGTTCCCTCGCAAGGTCGTCAGCGGCGTCCGCAATTCGTGGGAAGCATCGGCCACGAACCGCCGCTGCGCGAGCAATGACTGCTCGACCTGCTGATAGGCAGCCTGCAACTCGGTCAACATCTCGTTGAGCGTCATCACGAGTGCGCCGATCTCGTCGTTCGGTCCCTCGTATTCCACCCGGCGGCTGAAGTCGCGCGCTTGTCCGATCTCTCTCGCCGTCTGAGTAATCCGATTGATCGGTCGCAAGCTCGCACCGGCGAGTACCCAACCGACGAAGAACGCCGTGATGGTGGAGAGGACACTACCGACGATGAGATACTGTCGAAGCATCGCCAATGTACGATCGAGATCAGCGAGCGAGCGCGCTACCTGCAAGATGCCGACGACCTGCCCGTTGGCGACGACCGAACGGCTGTAGACGAGGAGCCGCCCGGTATCAGTCCGGACGATCTCCAGCCACGCATTGGTCTCCCCACTGGCCAGGGCCGTCAAACCCTTTTGGCTCAGCGGCAACTCGTAGTCCCCGAGGTTGATCGACCGAGAGACGACGTGCCCGGTGAGGTCGCGCGTCTGCACCAGCGTCTGCGGAATAGCCACCTTCCCCTGCGGCGTCCGGATGACCGTCAGCCGGAACTCGCCTTGGGTCAAGATCTGCGCAGCTTCCTCAGCCAGCGCCTGCTCTTGCCAGTGCAAGGTGAACCGCGCCACCAGGACGTAGAGCACCACGCTGAAGACGACGAGCGTACAGGCGAGAATGCCGCTGTAGAGGAGCGTCAGCCGCATCCGAATCAACATCGCTCACGGCTCCCGCAGCACGTAGCCGACACCCCGGACGGTATGGACCAGCCGGGGTTCCCCGCCGGCCTCCAGCTTCTGCCGCAGGTACCCGATATAGACATCGAGGACACTGTCGTAACCGTCGAAGTCGTGACCCCACACTGCCAGCAAGATCTGACTGCGCGTCAGGACTCGCCGCGGGTGCCGCATGAAGTAGGAGAGCAGATCGAACTCGCGCGGACTCAACCGGAACACCCGCTCGCCCCGCCGCGTCTCGCGCGTCACCGGATCGAGGACGAGGTCGGCAAAGACCAGCGGCTTCTCATCGCTGCCCGGCTCTACCCTGCGCAGCAACGCTCGGATCCGCGCCAGGAGTTCTGCCGGAGCGAACGGCTTGACGAGGTAGTCGTCCGCGCCGCTGTCGAGTCCGAGGACCCGGTCCTCCACTGCGTCGCGCGCAGTCAACATCAAAATCGGTGTCCCGTCACCCGACGCCCGCAGGCGCTGCACCACGGTGAGACCATCTAGCCCAGGCAACAACCAGTCCAGTACCACGACATCGGGTCGACGCTCTCCCACCAGGCGCAGCGCTTCGTCTCCCGACCGCGCGATGCTCACCGTGAAGCCCTCGTAGCTGAGCGTCCGCCGCAACATCTCGACCAGTCGCGTATCGTCGTCGACGACCAGTACGTGAGCCATGGCCGTGGACCCCGGTTCGAGTCACCACCCGTCTCGACGAGGCATCCTACCACGCCGTTCTGTTGAGCGGCGCGGTTCTCAGCGAACTCTTATCCAGCTCTTGTGCGCTTCTCAGGCTCGCTGCGTAGGCTACGAGTGGAACGGAAGGACGGAGGGAGCGATTGACTCAGCGACTCTCGAGGAGCGTGATGGTCATCATGGCCAGTCTGGCGCTCGTGTTGGCGGCCTGCACCAGCTCCCCGACCACGACGCCCACGAGCGACATGTCCGCACTTACGCCGACGGCGGTCCCGGCCACTCCGACTCCGACGGCGACCGAGCGACCAGGCAGTCCAGTGGTCGAGCCCGCGACGCCCACCGCAGCCTCCGCCGTTACAGGGCCGACCCCGAACGCCCAGCAGGACACGGTTGCGAGCGGCACACTCGCCTTCCGCCTCGTTCCAGAATCCAGCGAAGCCCGCTACCGCGTCCGGGAGCAACTGCTCGGCCGCTCACTGCCCAACGATGCCGTCGGGAGTACCCGAGCAGTCGAGGGCCAGATCGTGTTCGCGGCAGACGGCGCGATCGTCAGCGAGCAGTCGCGCTTCTCTGTCGACCTACGGACGCTTCAGAGCGATGAAGCGCGGCGCGACAACTACATCAAGCGCAACACGCTCGAAGTCGATCGCTATCCGACCGCCGAGTTTCGACCACGAGCGGCGATCGGCTTGCCGTGGCCGCTTCCGGAGAACGGCTCGTTCGCATTTCAGCTCGAGGGCGATCTCACGGTCCACGGCGTCACCAAGCTAGTCACGTGGGAGGTCCGGGCAACAGTCGACGGCGATCGGCTGACTGGAACAGCGACGACGAACGTCACCTTCGACGACTTCGCGATGACGCCGCCCCGCGTACCGATCGTCCTGAGTCTGGAGGAGACGATCGTGCTGGAACTCGACTTCACCGTTGAACGCGTCTCGTGACAGGAAGGATGGAACGGCTCACCAGACGCTTCTTCCTGTCCGCAGTGCTCGGTGCAGCAACAGCCTGCCTGAGCCGAGCCAGCCCAACGCAAACTCCCAGCCTGCCCTCTCCCACCTCCTCTCTCGGGCCGGGGTCGACGGTACCGACCGCACCCCGGCCCACTCCTGTCGCGACACTCGCCGTCCCGCCTACCCCCACGACACCGATCTCGGCGACCCCAACAGCCACGCCGAGCCCGACGGCCACGCCAGCTCCCCATCCCCTCGCTCCGTACACGATCGCCGGTCTGCGCTCCCGCAGCTACGACGGTGGCCCGATCGAGATCACTCGTTTGGTGAGCGAAACCGACTCCTACACCTACTACCACATCCAGTATCCGAGCGACGCCCTCCGCATCACCGGTGGACTGCACGTCCCACGCGGCGACGGCCCCTTCTCGGTCGTCATCCTCTGCCACGGCTACATTCCGCCCGACCGCTATTGGACTGGCGCCGATACCATCCAGGCTGCCGACGAACTCGCCCGCCGTGGCTTCCTCTGCCTGGCTCCTGACTTCCGCGGTTGGGGCGGTTCGGATCCTGGCCCCAATTACTTCCGTACCGGGATCGTCATCGACACCCTCAACCTGATCAGCTCGCTTCCGAGCCTTCCCGCAGCCGCGCCCGACCGGATCGGCCTGTGGGGGCACAGCATGGGTGGAGGGCTCGTCGCCAAAGCGATCTGCATCGACGAACGCATCCGCGCTGCCGTCCTCTACGCGCCAGTCAGTGGCTGGGATCTCGACAATATCCTGAAGTGGGGAAACGGCGCGCGACCGGACGATCCGCTGGCTACCGTCTACGCAGAAGCCGCACGCGACGAGGAGTTCCTCCGTGCGACGTCGCCGCTCTTCCACTTCCATTTCGTCCGTTGCCCGGTACAGATCCACATCGGCACCGCCGATACCGTCACACCACCCACATGGGCACGTGCCATTCGCGACAGTCTCCAGCTGGCCGGCAAGCCGGTCGAGTACTTCGAATATCCCGGCGAGGGACACGCCTTCTCGCCAGCTGCGTGGCGCCTCTTCATGGAGCGCGTCGTGTCCTTCTACGAACGGACCCTGCGCGCTTCCTGAACGACCAGC
>JBEPZP010000214.1:0-4646 GCA_041640735.1 Thermomicrobium sp. | reverse complement strand
GTAACGCAGGACTTGCGGCAGCTTGTAGTCGGCGAAGGCTGTCAGGAGATGCAGGTCATGGAACCTGCCCGGTCCTTCTCCCCCGAAGGCGCCGGCGAGGTCGGTACAGAGCAGTTGCGCACGCTTGTAGAAGGGGACGGTAAGGTCGTCGTAGGAGGCGACGTCGCGGAAAGAGGGAAAGACCCGAGCGACCGAGGCGACGAGGGCCGGTGCACTTCCCTCGGCTCGTTCGATCAGGACGGTGAAGCGCCCGTCGCAGGCCTCGAGCAGCCCGCGTGCCACCTCACGCAGGTGTTCGATGCGCCAGTGGAGGAGAGGGATGGTTCCCTCGCCGGCGAAGAGCGCGGCGATCTCCGCGTCGGAGAGCGTGGCGAGATAGCGCGGGTCATAGAGTGGTTGCCCGCGTTCGAGCGCGCGTTTCAGTACGGCAGCCAGCGCCCAGTACCCGTCGTACACCTGATCGCGATAGCGGACGCGCCAGCGGGGCTCGCCCCAGAAGCAGAAATTGAGCGCATCGAGCAAGAGGACGTAGTTCGCGGTCTGATCGGGAGTCCCGCGCCAGTGGAGGGGATGGTGCCAGTCGGGGAGGTCCGGCAGCGGGGAGGGGAGCCGTTCGAGCACAGCTCGAAGGCCGTCCGGGTCCAGTTCGACCCAACGGGCGCGTGCCAGGACGGCGCGCGCTGCGCTGCGGATACCGAGCGGGTCCGGTAGCGGTCGCTCGTCGACTGTCAAGGCTGCGATCCCTCCGAGTGCGCCGGAAAGCGCAAAAGTGAGGAGGATTCGGCTACGCGGAGGCCGAACCCGCTCGAGTATACTCGCGGTGCGGCGATATCTGTGCCGGAAGGTGGAGGAGAGCATGGGCGCGATTCCGCTCGCCGACGCGATCGCGAGGGCGCGCGAGGTGCTGGGAGCCGGGCAGCTGGCTGAGGCGAAGCGGGTCGTCGAGGCGGTGCGAGCGGTAGCTCCCGAGGCCGTGGCGACCTACCGGCTGTGGGGGCGGCTGCTTCTAGAAGAAGACGCGGCAGCGGCCGAGGGGGTACTGGCGCGAGCAGTCGCGGTGGATCCGGAGGACAGCGAGGCCTGGGCGCTGCTGGCGGAAGCGCGGCGTCGGCGCGGCGACAGCGAGGCGGCGCGTGCGCTGCTGCAAGTCGCCTGGGAGTGTGCACCCTGGGATCGCGCACTGGTGGCGCAGCTGGCGGAGTGGTCCGGCGAGCAGGAGGACGGGGGGCAACTCTTCCCGTCGCGTGCGGCGCTCGCGTCCTGGTACGTCGCCCAGGGGTGGTGGACGCGTGCTGCGGAAGAGTGCCGAGCTGTGCTGGAAGAGGCAGCGGAGCGGTGGGACCTGCGGCAGCGCTACTGCGTTGCCCTGTGGTGGCTCGGGGCACGTGAAGAGGCGGCGGCGGAAGCGGAGCGGGTGTTGGCCGAGCGGCCGGACATGCTCGGTGCGGTGATCGTGGCCGCGTTGGCGGCGCGCGACCGCGGGGATGAGGCGAGCGCCGAGCGGCACCGCGAGCTGGTATGGGCGTTGGATCCGCTCGGCGAGACGATCGACCGTGTGGTGCCGCGCGAACGGTGGAAGGAACGGTCCTGGTTGCGGCTGGCCGAACCCCTCGTGGTGGAGGAGCGGTGGGGAGCGGCGGCAGCAGGGGCGGAGCTGTTGTGGGAACTGCCGACCGACGAAGAGCTCGCGGCTGCGCGGCCAGCGGTGGGGATCGACGAAGCTGGGCTCGAGTTCGCCGAGCTGGTGGAAGTGGAAGAAGCGCTTGCCAGTGCCGCCGGTGAGGTGGAAGAAGAGGCAGCGGCGGAGGCGGAGCCCGGGTGGACCTTGCCCTCCGAGGAAGAAGTGGAGGCTGCGCGGCCGAGCGAGGCGTTCGAGCGGGGATGGACGACGATTCTCGCGGAGTTGCAGGCGAGCGGCCTGGAGCCGTTGGCGTTGGAGGAGATCGAAGCGAGGGTCGAAGGGCCAGGGATGGAAGGCGCTGTGACGGTGGGGGAGGGAGAGTCCGGCGAGAAGGGTGTGGCTCCGCCCGGCCCGGAGGAGACGGAGGCCCCGCTGGTGGGAGCGGGCGCTGGAGTGGAGGCTGTGGAGTTCGGCCGTGCTGCCCAGGAGGGGGAGCGAGCGGAGAAGGCTGCCGAGGCGACAGTTGTCGCTGAAGGAGCCAAACCTGCTGAAGGCGTGCGGCAAGAGGCACCGCGTGCAGTCGTCGAGGAGTTCCAGCGCTTGGTCGGGGCTGGGGCTGAGGAGGAGGCGGTGCGGTTGGCACAGCGGATCATCCAGCGGGGTGGAGGAGAGGAGCTGGTGCCGTATCTGGAGGAACTGGCGAACCGCGGGAAGCGTGGGGCACGGCAGGCGGCGATGACGCTGGGAGCCTATTACCGGCGCCGTGGTGAGACCGGACAGGCTGCCCGGTATTACGAGTTGGCGTTGCGTCTCCGCAGTGAGTAGGCTCAGGGACAGTGAAAAGGGGATGGGGCGGGCGCGTGGGCGCCCGCGTTCGTCGTCGGAGGGTAGGAGCGTGGAGCGGTCGCTGATCATCGTGAAGCCGGACGCCGTGCAGCGCGGGTTGGTCGGCGAGGTGCTGCGACGACTCGAGCAGCGCGGGCTGCGCTTCGTCGGACTGAAGTTGATGTGGATCGACCGTGAGCTGGCGGAGCGGCACTACGCTGAACACCGCGACAAGGCGTTCTTCGAGGACCTGCTTTCGTTCATCACCTCGGGGCCCGTCGTGGTGGGTGTCGTCGAGGGGCCGCGGGCGATCGAGGTGACGCGCAAGACGATGGGGAAGACCGATCCGGCGCAGGCCGAGCCGGGGACGATCCGCGGCGACCTGGCTTTGACGATCGGCCAGAACGTGATCCATGGGTCGGACAGCCCGGAGAAAGCAGCGTACGAGATCAGTCTGTTTTTCCGCGAAGACGAGCTGGTGAGCTACGAGCGGGCGATCGATCGCTGGATCATGGGCTGAGGGCGATGTTTCACGTGAAACACTGGGGACGCTAGCTGGCGTCCCCAGTGTCGTTTCGCTCAACTGTCGCTCTGCCGGATGATGAGCGGATGCTTGTGCCAGGCAGCCAGCAACCGTGCTACCTCGTCGCGGAGCTCGACGTCCGTGATCGAGGGGTCGATCTCTTCGGTCTCCTCCTCAGGCTCACCACCGAACCATTCGCGACTCGCCGCCGTGTGGACCGCCGTCCGATGCAGGATGCGCTCGCGCCGCAGGAGGAGCCGGTCTCCCTCACGCACGAGGTACAACCCGAACCCCGGCGCGAGCGCCAGTCCCACGATCCCTTGCTCGGGGTCGTCGAGCAGTACCGGATACCCCGGTACCGTCCGGTCTGCCAGAGTCTCGGCGACGTGCCTGAGCATCGGTATGAGGCGCCGTCGCAGCGCCGCGAACCCGTCCGGACCTGCCATCCTTCAACCTCCTTCACTCCGCGGAAAACCCAAGCGGTCCAGGCCGAACAGCCGGAACCCCAAGCGCACTGCTGGCCCCACCGTCAGCGCGACGACGATGGTTCCCGGACCGAATGACCCACCCAGCACGATACCGACCGCTGTGACCGAGACCTCCAGGAGCCAGCGCAGCCACCCGACCGACCACCCGAACCGGCGCGCTACTGCCAACATCAGGCTATCACGTGGACCAGCTCCGTACCCTGCCGCGATGTACATGCCCGTGGCCACACCGAGCAGCACCACCGAGGCCCCGAGTTCGAGTACAGCCAGCACGAGCGACCGGACACGCGGAATCGCTCCCAGCTCGAGAAGCATGTCCATGAAGGCGCCGACCAGCACGAGGTTGGCCACGGTCCCCACTCCTGGCCGCACCCCGAGCGACCAGCTCACGGCGACCACGACTGCGCTCACGAGGATCGTGGCTTGCCCGACGGTCAGGTCCGTGTGGCGGGCGATCCCCTCGTGGAAGACCACCCAGGAGTAGGCACCGAGTCCACTTTGGAGACCCAGCACTAGGGCGACCGCGAAGAGAAACAACCCACCGACCAGGAGCGCTGCTCGCCAGAGAAGGACTTTGCTCCCTCTACGTGTCAGTACCGATCGTTGCACTGTCCTCCGTCCCGATCCGGCTCGAACCGTGACTCCTCCGCCGTCGTCCCGGCACCTGGCCCGTCACGCTCGCACCGGTACTTCGACCGACCGAGCCGCAGCTACTGCCCACCAGCAGCACGCGTCGCGCTTGGCTGGCTGCGCGCGGTCAGGCACACTCAACGGTCGCGCACTGGGTGGCGCTGTGCCCTCGTAAGCGCGTGCGTGACGACCGTTCCATCCGTCGGGGAGTAGGAACCATGACCCATCGACCGCTCCGCTTCCTGGGAATACCCGGCAGTCTCCGTCGCCATTCCTACAATCGCGGACTTCTCTTGGCAGCGCAAGAGCTGGCTCCGCCGGGCGTGACCATCGAGCTCTACGAACTGCATGACCTTCCACTGTACAACCAGGACCTCGAGGAGGCAGGTCCACCAGCGTCCGTCCTCCACCTCAAGCAGGCGATCGCAGCGGCCGACGCGCTGCTGATCGCGACCCCGGAATACAACTGGAGCGTCCCCGCACCGCTCAAGAACGCGATCGACTGGGCGTCCCGCCCTCCGGCGACCAGCCCGCTGCGGCGCAAGCCGGTCGGGATCAT
>JBEPZP010000213.1:0-4665 GCA_041640735.1 Thermomicrobium sp. | reverse complement strand
CGGTGCCGGCGGAGGGACTCGAACCCACACGGGGTTGCCCCCAGCGGTTTTTGAGACCGCCGCGTCTGCCGTTCCGCCACGCCGGCAAGTGAAGGCTCGGCGAGAGCCTCACTGAAGTATACCCGATACAACGCCCAACTTGCTGCCGAGCGTTTCCGGATCCCGAGCGATCGAAACTTCCCGCCACACCATCTCAACCCCTCGCGCCAGTGTCCCCGACCAGGCAGCACAGCGCCCCCGCGCACGAGACTCGGCCCGATCCCCCTCGCCGCGAGCCCCTGGCACACAGCGCAGGACGCGCTGGACTGTCCAGCGCGACGACTCGGCCGCGCTCACCGCGCGGAACGGGCTCGACGCTGCTGCTCCTCCTGGCTCGCGACCTCCGCTCGACCCAGTGCCCCCGGCCGTTCGACACCGGTACCGTCGCGGAACGTTTCACCGTCCAGGCATCCCAATACCCGCGCTGCTTCCACCGCCAGCCACAGCGTCGCCAGGTCGCTCACGCGGTCGGCTCGAAAACCCGTCAGTTGCTCGATCCGGCGCATGCGATAGATGAGCGTTTGGCGATGAATCCCCAACGCCCGCGCGGTCCCGCTCCACGAGCCGTCATGGGCGAGGAAGGTCGCCAGCGTCCGCACCAGCTGCCCACCGTGCCGCCGGTCATGCGCCAGCAACGGACCGAGCACTCGTTCGACGAACTCCCGCGCCGCCTCGACACTGAGCGGCCAATGCGTGTTGCCGAGCATCCCCTCTCCGTACCGTACCACTGCACCACCGGCCGTCGCCCGCTCGCACGCCCACCGTGCCTCGACCAGCGCCTCGGGCACACGCGCCATCGTCCGCACGCTCTGGCTCACACCGACGCTGGCGCCCGGGTCGTGTTGCCGCAGGGTCTCGAACACCGCCGCCTGATCCGGTACCAGGAGATAGAGCAGTCCATCGCGGCGCAGGGCGACGTGCGGCACACCGAGCGCTGCGAGCGCATCCTGGGTATCCGCGAGCGTCCGCTCGGGTGCCGCCAGCGCCACGACGGCATAGGGTGGATCAGGGAAGCCCTGTTCGCTCCGGAGCAACTCCAGCGCCAGTTCGCCTGGAAGCCGTCCATCGGCGAGCTGCGCGAACAGCTCGCTGCCGAAGCGGTACCGGCGTTCCAGCTCGGCCCGCTCACGCTCCAACGCCAGCGCCAGGACCGTCGCCACGTGTCGGAGCGTGACGACGTCGCGGGCACCCGCGCCACCCCGCGGCACCACCACGAGGAACAGCGGCCGCCGCGTCGGGACAGCCAGCGCGATCGTCCCTGGACTCGCCTCGCTCAACTGCAACACCGCCGGTAATTGGCCGGGTGGGTACCGCTCGATGACTCGCCGCAGCGGGCCGATGAACACCGCGTCGGCGATACGATGCCTGGGGAACACCACACGCTCGAGCACCGGATCGACGACCGCGAGCCGCGCCCCGACGATCCGTTCCAGCCGGCCGATGAGTTCGGTGTCGTCGAGCTCGCCGTGCACGACGAGGCGCGCCACGTCGTACACCTGCACCGCCTGGCGAAGCCGGCGATGCTCTTCCTCGAGGTTGGCGTCGGCGACGACGCGGGACACGGCGACGAAGGGAACCTCGTAGGCGGTCAGCAAGACCGGAAAGCCCAGCCGGTCCGCGGTCGCCAGCATCTCCGGCGCGAGCGGCGGTGCTTTCATTCCCTCGCAGATCATCAGGCCAGCCAATTCCGCCCGCGCCAGCCGCTCCACGTAGGCGACCTGGCCAGGGGGATCGCGCGGGATACCGATCCCGACCGTCATGACCAGCTCGCCACCGCTGAGCCAGGCCGTGGGGTCCTCGAGTTCACAGACGTGCGCCCACGTCACCGGACGATCGAGCCCGCTCGCACCGGCGGCGAGGCGCGTCTTGAGATCGGGCCGCTCGAGCAGTTCCCGCACCGTGATCGGCATAGCCTCACCCCAGCGATCGTTCTGTCCGCATCATACGGTTGTCTGAACAGGTCGAGCATACGTCAGACGCTCGACGTATTGCAAGGAGCCGAGCGCTGGCGTATAGGATGAAGCGAGCTACCCGAAACGGTCACCGCGATCGCCTCGGATGCCGAACCTGTCCGGATTTGGGCGAGAGGAGTCAGCGATGAGCGTACGCGCTAGCCCCGTCGTCCCGACCCTTCCCGGCCGCTACTACGCCGACCCCGACCTCTTCCGACGCGAGCAGGAACGGATCTTCGGCCGCCTCTGGACCTGCGTCGGCCTGGCCGCCGCACTCCCTCAACCCGGCGACTTCCTGACGACCGAGGTGGCTGGTGAGCCGATCCTGGTCGTCCGCGGGCAAGACGGTGAACTCCGCGCCTTCCTCAACGTCTGCCGCCACCGCGGTGCGCGCCTCTGCACCGAGACCTGTGGGCACCTCTCCGGCCGCGTGATCCAGTGCCCCTACCACGCCTGGAGCTACGCGCTCGACGGCCGCCTGATCGGGGCACCGAACATGCGCGACGTCGAGGGATTCTCGCCTGCCGCTAACGGTCTCCTGCCCGTCGCGCTCGCCGTCTGGGAGGGGATGATCTGGGTCAACCTCACGAGCGATCCTCCGCCCGTCGATACCCAGCTCCGCCCCCGCGTCATCGAACGACTCGGGAACTTCGAGACGTTCGAACGGTACGGCATCGGTCAACTGCGTATCGGTGCCACCGTGACCTACGACGTCGCAGCCAACTGGAAGCTCGTCGTCGAGAACTTCATGGAGTGCTATCACTGCGCGGTCGTGCATCCCGAACTCAGCCAACTGGTACCGAGCTTCCGCGCTGGCTATGCCTACCAGCACGGGGTGGGAGCCACCTTCGCCGAAGGGGTCGAGACGCTCACGCTCACCGGGAAGCGCACGCGCCCGCTCCTCCCCGGCCTGCGCCCCGAGGACGACCGCACCTACTACGGCATGGTGCTCGTCCCCAACATCTTCGTCAACCTCCATCCCGATTACGTCCTCATCCACCGGTTGGAACCGGTGGACGTCGGACGGACGCGCGTCGTCTGCGACTGGCTCTTCGCGCCCGAGGTGGTCGAGTCTCCCACCTTCGATCCCAGCGACGCCGTCGACTTCTGGGACCTCGTCAACCGCCAAGACTGGGCGATGTGCGAGCGGTGTCAGCTCTCGGTACACTCGCGAGCGTATGCCGATGGCGGTATCTACGCACCGATCGAAGCACACATCCGCCGCTTCAACGACTGGGTGCTGGCCCAGCTCGGCGAAGAAGGTGCGCGCTGAGCACGGTGGGGAGAGAGCGAAAGGAGTATCCTTCGATGCCGTCATACGACGTCTTGATCATCGGTGGCGGAAATCTCGGTCTCTGGACGGCCTATCACCTGGCGAAGCGCGGCGTGCAACGCATCGCCGTCTGTGAGCGCTACTGGGCCGGATTCGGCGCCACGACACGCTCGGCCGGGATCGTGCGGCAGCAAGGCGGCTCCGAGACCGCGGTCAAGCTCGGTAAGTGGTCGCGCGAACTCTATCTCGAGATCGGCCGCGAACTCGGACTCGACAGCTGTTTCTTCGAGGTCGGCTACTACGTCATCGCCTCCACTCCGGAGGAACGGGCTGCTTTCCTCGATCTGGTCGCGTTGCGCCAGCGTTGTGGAGTCGAGAACACGTGGCTCGAACCCGAGGAACTCGCCCAGCGCCTGCCCTTCGTCGATTGGAGCCGGTTCCTCGGCGCGACCTATACGCCGAACGACGGCTACGTCTATCCGCATATCGTCGCGCGGAACATCACGTACGCCGTCCTCCGCGCCGGCGTGGCGCTCTTCGAGCGCTGCGAAGTGCAGGAGATCGAGCCGCTGCCGAGCGGCTACCGCGTGCGGACGAGCCGCGGGGTCTTCGAGGCCGAACGCGTGGTCGATGCAGCTGGTCCACGCGGCGCGCGGCAGATCGGCGAGCTGGTGGGAATCGACGTCCCGGTTTCGGCCGCCCGGCACCAGATCGTCAGCTTCCCCTCGCGTCCCGCCGAGTTGCCGCCTGACTTTCCCATGCTCTTCGTGCTGGCCCGAGGCTTCTACATCCGTCCGGACGAGCACGGCGTCGTGGTCGGGATGAGCAATCCGGAGGAACAAGCCGACCCGACCGAGCGCTACCTGCTCGAGTTCGATTGGGACTACTTCGAGCGCCTACGACCGGAATGGGAAGCGACCGTCCCCTCCCTGCGCGGCCTCCCGATCGGACGCGCCTGGACCGGCTCGATCGATTACACGCCGGATCACCTACCGATCATCGACGAGCCGCGGCACGGCTTCTACGTCCTCGCGGCTGGTGGCCACGGCATGATGTGGGGACCAGCGCTGGGAATGAAGATGGCCGAACTGATCGTCGACGAGCGCGTCAGCGACTTGCCGCCCGAGGAAATCCGGCTCGACCGCTTCCGCGAGCCCGGTAAAGTCCGCGACGCCATCGCGCTCCCGTTCCCGACGCGCTAGCGCTCGGGCACGAGAGGCCAGAGTCGTCCTAGCCACCGGCCTGGCACGAGCCCTCAGGCCGACACGGGGAGGTGTTGCGATGTCCCCGAATCTCGCTGTGTTCCTCGCGCTCCTCGAAAAGCAGTCCAAGCTCCGGCGTCGCGCCTTCCTGGCCGGTGCCGTCGCCGCCGGCCTCTCGGCCGCGTGCCGGTCTCCCGAG
>JBEPZP010000212.1:0-4673 GCA_041640735.1 Thermomicrobium sp. | reverse complement strand
CGCTCGCCAGTAGCCTGGCGGCCGCCGCAGCGAGCTGGTGGTTACAGCCGGTTCCGGAAACTGAACCTGGTCGACCGCCGGCGCGGGTCATCGCTGCCGTCGGCGTCACGTACCTGGTCGGTGGTGTGACGTATAGCCTCGTCTTGCCGGAGCTCGGGGGCAATCCGTTCGGCGTGTTACCGTATCTCCTGCTCCTCGGGGTAGCAGCATGGTTGACCGTTCGGCTCGGGCGAGGTGCAGCGATCCGGGGAGGGTTGGCCGCGCTCGGACTCGGCGCACTCGGTTGGGGGCTCGGTTGGTCGCCGCTCGACACGGTCCTGGCTGCCCTCCTCGTCGGGTGCTGGGCGTTCGTCGACGTCGGGTGGTGGGCGCGGCTCGGCGACGAGCGGTGCTGGACGACCAGCTACGGGTTCGGGCTCGCAGCTATGGCGCTGGCGATCGGCATCGGATTCATGGTCACCCCACGCCTGGTCGGCGTGGATCCACGCGGAGGTGCAGCGGTCGCGCTCGCTGCCCTGCTCGTTGCAGCACTCCTCTTGCCGAGCGAGAGTCGCGCGGTACCCGTTCGACTCGCTGAGGCGGAGGGGGCAGACCGGGGCAGCGAAGCACGCGAGGCCGAGGGGGCTGACCGCTCACCTCCGTTCTCGGCCGACGCAGCCAGCTCAGTCCGTTTGGGGCCACGCGAGCGGCGCGTCCTCGAGTTGCTCGCGCACGGTGCCAGCAACAAGGAGATCGCTCGAGAACTCGGTATCAGCGAGGGGACGGTACGGACACACCTGGAGCGTCTCTACCGGAAACTCGGTGTACGTTCGCGCACTGAGGCAGCCGTCTGGTATTGGCAGGTGTTCTTGCCGTCGACACCTCCGAGCAGGCGCGAAAGCGACCGTGCAGAGGAGCGACAGTGAACGGTTCCTCGCCGCCACGCGCAGCGCGCGTGAGCCGAGCTCGTGGACGCGGCGTCGCTGAGCGTGCACGCGGTGGGGTTTGCGGTCCTCGGAGGAGCGCCGCGTGGTCGATTGGTGACCGGTCGATTGGTGACCGAGGGATGTCGGCCCGTATCCCTCGGGTAGGCACTGTGCCTGCGATCGGCTAGGATACTCCTCGCGACGATGCCCGTACGTTGGGCCACACCAGGAGGGGGATCGTTCATGCACACCGCCTGGCGCGACCCAGAAATCGAACAGCGGATCCTCTCGTCGATCAGCCTCGACGAGCCGTGGGCGGCGATCGAGACGTTCGCGCAGCTCGTCCGGCTCTCCGGCAGTCAAGAGGAACGGGAGGCACTCGAGTATCTGGTGGACCGGCTGGAGCGTTGGGGTATCCCGTATCGGGTCTTCTGGCCGACGTGTCTGATTTCGTATCCTGTCTACGCCACGTTGCGGGTCGTGACGCCGGAGTCCCGGCCCTTGCGCGCGAAGACGCTCGCGTTTTCGCCGTCTACCGAGGGGGCTGAGGTCGTCGGTGAGCTGGTCGCCGTCTCCGGAGAGCAGGTCGCCACGCTCGAGGGGATCTTCGCTCGGAGCGTGCCGCATGACCTGCCGGATGTCCGCGGCAAGGTCGTCTTGGTCGATGGTTTCGGATTCGCGGCGCAGGCGGTGCACTGGGCCGCGACCGGTGCGATCGGGGTGATCTTCGTGCATCCCGGCGAGGCCATCCACGAGGGGATCGCCACGACGTCCTGGGGATCGCCGGACCTGGAGGCGGCTGACACGGTTCCGAAGGTGCCGGTCCTGGCGATCGCGCGCCCGGACGGGGCGTTGCTGCGCGAGTACCTCGCTCGTGGCCCGGTCACGGTGGCGTTTTCCACGGCGGTCGATACCGGCTGGCGCCCCATACCCGTGCTCGTGGCTGAGATTCCCGGGACTCAGGCGGCGGACGAGTTCGTCTTGCTGCATGCGCACCTGGATTCCTGGCACGTCGGGGTCGGAGACAACGCAACTGGTGATGCGACGTTGCTCGAACTGGCGCGGGTCTTCTGGCAGTATCGCGATCAGCTCGTGCGGACGCTGCGCATCGCTTGGTGGTCCGGGCACTCGCACGGCCGGTACGCTGGGTCGACCTGGTACGCTGACGCGCACGCGCAAGACCTGATGCCCAACTGCGTGGCGCACGTCAACTGCGACTCGCCCGGCTGCCGGTGGGCCACCGAGTACCGCGATGTCGCAGCGATGGCCGAGGCGGCAGCTCTGGTGCGGACCGCGATCCGCGACGTGACGGGAGCGGAGGCGACCACCGCGCGACCGCCGCGAGCTGGTGACTATTCGTTCACGAACCTCGGGATCACCGGGTGCCTGATGCTCTCCTCGACGATGCCGGAGGAGGTACGGAAGGCGAAGGGGTACTACCCAGTCGGTGGCTGCGGCGGCAACATCGTGTGGCATACCGAGGACGACACCCTGGACGTGGCTGATCCCGATAGCTTGTTGCGCGATCTGCGCGTCTACGCGACCGTCGTGCTCCGGCTGCTCAACGCACCCGTGCACCCGTTCGACTTCCGAGCGACGGTGCGCGAAATCGAGGAGTACTTGCACCGGTATCAGGAGGCAGCCGGCGAAGCGTTCGACCTCCGACCAGCGCTCCAGGCAGCCGGGAACCTCCTCACGACGCTGGATCGCTTCTACGAGCACACAACGCTGCTCCTCGACCGGCCGGTGGACGATCCCGACGTGCGACGGATGAATGCGATGCAACGCTCGCTCGCGCGCCATCTCGTACCGGTCAATTACGTCCGGCGCGGACGGTTTCGCCACGACCCGGCCGAGCCGATCCCGCCCGTGCCGGAGCTCGCGGCCGCACTGGAGCTGCCGCACCTGGAACCCGAGAGCGACCGCTGGCACCGCGTGCGCACGCATCTCCTGCGCGGGCAGAACCAAGTCGTCTGGTCTCTGCGGCAGGCGCACCGCCGGGTCGCCGAGCTTTTGACGTGAGCACGGCGACTGAGCGCGCCGGCCTCCGGTGACGCTCCGCGCGGGACCGGGAGGGAACACACGGCTGGCGACGGCGACCGGGGACCAGCGGTCGTCCAGGCGTGTCCACTCGGTGCCGCAGTCTGGTGCTGCTGCCTCCCGGAGATGCCGTAGCGAGACCACGCAGCCGGTCGCGCGGGGCTGGTCGCGGCAGATCGCACCGGGATCAGCTGCATCAGAGGCGGACTGCTGTACCCGATACGGTGACCATGAGCATGTTGCTGCCGCCCATGTCGATCGTCTCGTAGTCGATGTCGACCCCGATGACGGCGTTGGCACCGAGCTGGCGGGCGGCTTCCGCCATCTCTTGGAAGGCGATCTCGCGTGCCTTGCGCAGTTCCTTCTCGTAGGCTCCGGAGCGGCCCCCGACGATATCGCGGATACTGGCGAAGAGGTCGCGAAAGATGTTGGCACCGAGGATCGCTTCGCCGGTCACGACGCCCAAGTACTCCTTGACGGGGCGCCCCTCGACCATCGTCGTCGTCGTGATGAGAAGGTCGCTCTTGGTCATCGCTCGATTCCTTTCCTGCATGCCTGCCCCTACTCGATCGTAGCACGGACTGGAGCGGTGCACAGCAGGAACGAGGACACCGAGCCGGGCAAGGATCGTGCCCGGCTCGTCCCGTACCAGTGGAGGTCAGCTGGCGACCCAGCGGTTGAAGCGCTCGACGACCTCGTCCAGGTGATCGGCCCACCACTGGTAGTCGGGATAGACCTGGAGGGCTTTGTTCTGTGGCGCACTGGGCAGGACCGCCAGCCGCTCGGCTGGCAAGGCCTCGAAGGCGCGCCGGTTGGCTGGGCCGTCCGGATAGGCTTCGGCGAAGGCACGCTGTACTTCGGGGCGCAGTGCGAAATTGATGAAGTCGTGGGCGACGTCGACGTTCTTGGAACCGCGCGGGATGACGAGCGAGTCGCTCGAAAGACGCCCTTGGTTCCAGGTGTACCCGAGGACCGTGTTCCCTTGTTCGATCAGGATTTGAATCCGCGCGATCCAGGCGTCACTCAGATAGACTTCGCCATCCGTGAGTAGTTGGGCTGGCTGGGCTCCTGCTTCCCACCAGACCGTGATGTGCGGCTTGATGCGGTCGAGGGCGCGGAACGCGCGATCGACGTCGAGGGAGTACAGCTGCTCGAGCGGGACGCCGTCTGCCAGGAGTGCCGCCTCGAGCGGTCCCCATTGCGCGTACTTCTGAAAGGCGCGGGGCCCGGAGAAACCCTGGACATCCCAGAAGTCAGCCCAGCTGTTCGGCGGCCTGTCGCCGAACTTGTCTTTGCGGTAGGCGAGGCAGGTCGAGTAGTAGTAATAGCCGACGCCGTGTTCGAGGACGAGTTCCGGGAAGATATCGGTGGTGTCGATCTTGCTGTAATCGAGCGGCTCGAGGAGGCCTAGGCGCCCCATCGGGATTACGGCTTCGGTCCCGACGTCGCAGACGTCCCACTCGACGTGCCCGGACTCGACCATCGTGCGCAACTTGGCTTCGTCGGTCGTGTCCTCGACGATCTGACAACCCGTCAAGCGGGCGAACGGCTCGTACATCGTCTTGCGGAGCGCGTCCTGGAGGGCGCCGCCCCACGAGGTAACGACCAGGGTGCGTCCCTTCCAGCGGTTCGGGTCGTCGTAGCCGGGGACGACCAGTTCACCACTCGCTGGCGGAGCAGTCGGTGTCGGCGTCGGTGCTGCCGCTGTCGGAGCGGTGGTCGGCGTCG
>JBEPZP010000211.1:0-4722 GCA_041640735.1 Thermomicrobium sp. | reverse complement strand
ATGTACTTGGGTGCCCAGCCCGAGAGGTCCATGTAGACGTTGGGCTTGTGGCGGAGGATGGCCAACTGTTCCTCGTGCCAGGGCCAGGCGGGGTGCGCCATGATGATGCGCAGCTCGGGAAAGCGCGCCGCGATGTCGTCGATGTAGGGGATGGGGCGGCCGTACTCGAGGCGGATCCCCGCGCCTCCCGGTTGGCCTGCGCCAGCCATGGTCGTGCCGCTGTGGAAGAGGACGGCTAGCCCCAACCGGGCGCAGGTCTCCCAGAGCGGGAAGAACCGTGGATCGTTGGGGGCGAAGTCCTGCACGGCCGGATGGAACTTGATGCCCTTGAGGCCGAGGTCAGCGCAGCGCTCGACTTCCTGGAGAGCGACCTTCCCCTTCCAGGGATCCACCGAGCCGAAGCCGATGAAGACGTCAGGGTGCTTGGCGACCCACTGGGCGACCTCCTCGTTGGAGGCCTTGAGACCGGTGCGCGTCTCGTCGTCGATATCGAAGATCACCGCCATGCCGTTGAGCTCGCGGTACATGTCGGCCATCGCGTCGGGGTGGTCGCTCAAGCCTTCCGGGTTCGCTGGCACGTACCGGTCGCGTTCCCACACTTTGGCGTGGTCGCCCGTCCGCACGTGGACGTGAATGTCGATGAACTCGATCCGTCGTCGGCTCGCCACCGTTTCGCCCTCCTCGAACGATCCGTCAGCCCGGTGTTTGCCCGGGACGCTCGCGCTGCGCGCGACCCTCTCGATCGCTCTCCAGGCCGCGCGTGCGCACCCAGGCCGAAACCCGCTGCGATGCGCTCGCAGCGAGAAGGTAGGACACACCGCCGTGACTTTAGCACGAATCTGAAAGCGACTCAAGGACGGCTACCTCGCCCAGCAGGACGCTCGCCCGGGAAGGCTCTCGCGGCTCGGGTGGAGCAGCGACTCGCTCGTCGAACAGCAGAGTACGTTTCGCCGGGCGAGCAGCGTGCGGAACGTTCGGCTAGTGAGAACAGAGTGGGTTGACGGAGCGGAAGTCCACAGCTATTTTATGCATGAACAAACTAAGCCCGATCCGGCCACACGCGACAGGATCCCGAAGAGAGTTGAACCGTCCGGCTCGAAACGGGCGTGCTGGCAGGAGCAGGAGACGGCCAGCGAGGCGGGAGGGACGCACAGCATGAACCTCGATACGCTGACCATTCGACACGTGCTGCTCCGGACGCAATGCTATTTCCCCCGGTCCGAGATCGTCGAGCGGGTCGGGGAAGGACAAGTTCGGCGCCTCCGATACGCGCAGTTGGCAGAGGAGTCGTTGCGGCTGGCCAACGCGCTCAAGAACCTCGGTGTCGGTGCGGGCGACCGGGTCGCCACGCTGCTGTGGAACACCTGGCCGCATCTCGTCGCTTACTTGGCGATCCCCAATATCGGTGCGGTCATCCACACGCTGAACTTGCGCCTGCACCCGAACGACTTGGCCTACATCGCCAACCACGCCGAGGACAAGGTGCTGATCGTCGAAGAATCGCTCCTGCCGCTCTACGAGGGGTTCCGCGACCGCGCACCGTTCCAGCACGTCATCGTGATCGGTGACGCTTCGAAGGTCCCCGGAGCACTGTCGTACGATCAGCTCATCCGGGAGCATGCTCCGGACCGGAGCGTACTCGCCGACGTGCACTGGGATACGCCGGCGTTCCTCCTCTATACATCGGGGACGACGGGTCGACCGAAGGGGGTGCTCTACGCCCATGCGCAGCTGGCCTTGGCCGCGCTGGCACTGACCTCGACGATCACCTACTACGTGAGCAAGGACGACTCGATCGTGGTCTCCGTCCCGTTGTTCCACGTGGCGGGTTGGGCACTACCCTACGCCGGGTTGGTCGTCGGCGCCAAACTGGTCTTGCCGGGTCCGCACCCGCAACCGGTCGACCTCTTGAACCTCCTCTCGGACGAGCAAGGAACGTTCGTGGCCGGTGTGCCCACCGTCTGGCACGACGCAGCCAACCTGGTGGAGAAGTATCCGGGACGGTGGACCTTCTCGCCGCGGCTGCGCCTGATCCTCGGTGGCAGCGCCGCGCCAGAGGCGTTGATCCGGCGCTGGCAATCGTTCGGCGTCACGGTGATCCACGGCTGGGGGATGAGCGAAGTGCTCCTGGGATTGCAGGCGCACGTGAAGCTCGACGACGTTCCGCCCGAGGAGCGGATCCAGTGGCTCCTCAAGCAGGGGATGCCGGCGCCGTTCGTCGAAGCCAAGGTCCTCACCTTCGACGGGAAGGAAGCACCGTGGGACGGGCAGACGATGGGAGAACTGCTCGTGCGCGGCGCCTGGATTGCCGACGCCTACTACCGGAACGAGAGTCCGGACTCCTTCGTCGACGGCTGGTTGCGCACCGGTGACGTCGCCGTCATCGACGAGGAAGGGTACGTCAAGCTCGTCGACCGGTTGAAGGACGTCATCAAGTCCGGTGGCGAATGGATCAGCACCATCGAGCTCGAGAACGCGTTGATGAGCCACCCGGCGATCGAAGAAGCCGCAGTGATCGGTGTCCCGCACGAGCGCTGGCAGGAGCGCCCGCTCGCCGTCGTCGTGCTGCGCGAAGGACACACGGTCACCGCGGAGGAATTGAAGGAATACTTGCGGGAGCGGTTCGTCCGCTGGTGGGTGCCGGACGCGTTCGTCTTCGTCGACCAGTTGCCGAAGACGTCCACCGGTAAACTGGCGAAGGCGGTGCTCCGCGAGCGGTACCGCGACTGGAAGTGGGAGGAGAGCAAGTGATCCAGCGGATCGGTGTCCTCGGCGCCGGGTCGATGGGTGCGGCCGTCGCCGCACTCGCGGCTTCGGCAGGACTGGAGGTCGTCCTGCTCGACGTCAAGGGGCAGGACGAGCCAGCTGGGCCCGCTCGTCGTGGGCTCGAGCGCGCGGCGAAGCAACGAGCCTTTCTCGATCCGGCCGCTGTCGAGCGGGTACGGGTCGGGAACGTCGACGACGACCTGGGGCTCCTCACCTCCTGCGATTGGGTGCTGGAAGCGATCATCGAGGACCGCGAGGCGAAGCGCCACCTCTTCCGGCGCCTGCACGACGTGCTCCCACCGCAGACGATCGTGACGACCAATACCTCGACCTTCACGCTGCAACAACTCCTGCCGGAGGAGTTGCCGGGCTGGCGCGAGCGCTTCTTCGTCACGCACTTCTTCAACCCGCCGCGCGCGTTGCTCCTCTGCGAGGTGACGGCCTTTCCGGAGGGGGAGACGGAGCGCTTCCGCGGGTTCGTGCGCTTCCTGGAGCAGCGGCTGGGACGCCGCGTCCTGCTCGTGCGCGACACGCCGGGATTCGTCGCCAATCGCTTCGGGATCTACGCCCTGGTCCATGCCGTCCGACTCACCGGGGAACTGGGGTTGGCGCCGGAAGACGTCGACGCACTGACCGGCCCGCTGCTCGGTCGTCCGCGCTCGGCGACCTTCCGCACCATCGACCTGACGGGGTTGGACATCCTCGTCCTCGGGACGCGCAGCTTGCAGGAATCGACCGGCGACGACTACGCGGTACCGGACTGGATCCTCGAGCTCTACGAGGCGAAGCGGCTCGGCGACAAGACGAGTGGAGGGATTTTCCGCCGCGAGGGCGACCAGCAGCTCACCTATGACCCCTCGCTGCGCAGCGATCGCCCGGCGCGTCCAGCCGCGATCCCGGGACTGGAGGAGTTGCTCCGCCAGCCGTTCCCGCAGCGTCTGCTCGGTGCGCTCGAACTCCCTGCACCGTACGGCGACTACGTGCGACAGTTGTTGGGTCGCACCTTCGGGTACGTCCTCCTGCGTACGGCCGATGCAGCGCGCGACATCGCGAGCGTCGACCGGGCGCTGGAGTGGGGATTCGGCTGGGCGGCTGGGCCCTACGCGCAGATGCAGTTCCTCGGTACCGCGCGCGTGCGCCAGTTAGTCGCCGAAGCAGGTATGCCTGCTCCCGAACTCCTCGACCTGGCCGAACGCCGCGGCGGCTTCTTCGTGAACGGGCACGTGTTGGATCCGGCCAGCGGTGACCTGGTTCCGGAGGCACAGTTGCCCTCGACGCCCCGCACGGTGCAGATCCGCACGCGCGAGGCGCTCGACCGCGAAGGGGTACGCGACCTCGGTGACGGGGTGCTGGCGCTCCGCCTGCGCTCGCTGGCCGCGCTCCCGGAGACGCTGGAGCACGCGTTGCAACGCTCGCCGAGCGCGCTCGTCCTCGTCCCCGCGTTCGAGGGGCTCGGCTATCCGTACGGGCAATTGCTCGAGCTGGCAACGCGTGGCAGTGTGAGCGACCTCGAGACGCACCTCGGGCAACTCGAAGCGGCGCTGCGCGCAGTCGCGGTGGCACCAGTCCCAGTGGTCACGGTGCTGGACGGCGAGGCGCGCGGGGGAGCCACGACTCTCGCACTCTGGAGCGACGCCACCGTGGCCTACCTCACGGCAGCGACCGGTTATCCGGGCGCGACGGCAGGGCTCCTCCCGTTCGGTGCTGCCACGGCGCTCCGGCTGCGCAGCGAGATGCGGGCGCGTCTCCTCGCGGCACCAGTGCGGGCCGAGCTGGGTGTGGCGAGTGCGCTGACCGCGCTCATCGCTGCCGAGCGGGTCGATTCGGCGGCGCGGGCTGGCGCACTCGGGCTGCTCGGCGACCGCTGGTTGGTCACGGCTGACCGCGACGGCCTGCTCGACGCCGCGGCCGGGCTGGCACGGGCCCTGGCCCGCGGTGTTCCGGCTCGTCCGTTCG
>JBEPZP010000210.1:0-4726 GCA_041640735.1 Thermomicrobium sp. | reverse complement strand
CGACCTCCATTGCACCGTACGCCCACATGAAGGCGTAGCAGAAGGACGGGGGATCGCCCGTCGAGTGCCCGAAGGCCTGCCCGAGCGGCATGCCGAGCTTCTTCATCTCGACGCCGATCTTGAAGAGATCCTCCCACGTATCCGGCGGATTGTCCGGATCGGGCCAGCCCGCCTGCGCCAACACGCTCTTCCGGAAGACTTGGGCGCTCGTCGGCGCGCCGATCGGGATACTCAGCCACTGGTCGCCGACCATGACGGTCTTCTTCACCCAGTCGAAGTAGTCACCCTCACCCTTGATGCGCTGCTCGACGATCTCGTGCACATCGACGAGCGCATCCTTGTACAAGGACGGCCAGGTATCCCACATGCCGACGATGTCCGGCCCCGCTCCGGCCTGCACCGCCGCGCTGATCTTGGGCTGAAGGTCCGGCCAGTTGATGAAGTCGATCGTCGCCTCGACGCCGGTCTCCCTCCCGAACTCTTGCAGCTGCTGCTTCATGAAATCTTGCGTCTCGGGTACGAAGAATGTACCGAACAGAATGTTCAGCTTGGTGCCCCGCAAAACCACGGGAGCCGGTGTGGGAGTCGCCGCAGCAGCCGGTGTGGTGCCAGCTGCCGGCGTCGGCTGCTGTGCCGGCGCAGCCGTCGGCGTCGGCTGCGGCGCAGGCGTCGGCGTCGCTCCACCGCCGCAGGCAGCCAACAAGGCGCTCAGGGCCGGTGCTGTGAGCCCGACAGCTAGACCACGTACCAACGCGCGCCGCGACAGCGTTGCCCGAAACAGACCCCCCTCATGGTTGAAGGCCATCGCTGAACCTCCTCCTCGACTAACCAACCGGCTACTGAGCCAGCGAGGCGACCGAGGACACCCGACTGTCCGATATTTCGGACACCTTGCGGTATCATGAGCATCCCGACATCGCTTCCGGCTCTGCTGTACAGCCTACGTGAACCTGCTGAAGGCTGTCAAGTAGGTCACTGTGTCTACCGGAGGCTGGTCAAATACGACGCTTCGCTCTAGGATCGATGACAGTTCACGGCAGTCGAACGGAGGGTATTGGGTGAGCACCGCAGTCTGGTACCCGCGTGAGACCGACCTCGCCCGCAGCCGCCTGCACCGGTTTCTTCGGTCGCTCGGGTGCGCGACAATCGACGAGTTACGCCAGCGTGCCGCCAGCGATCCCGCCTGGTATTGGCAGTCTGCAGTGCGCGACCTCGAGATTCGCTGGCAACGGCCCCCGACCGCTATTCTCGACCTCTCGAACGGGCTCCCCTGGGCGCGGTTCTTCCCAGATGCGAGGTACAACTACGTGTGGGACATTCTCACCCGCTGGGGCACCTCGACGCGCCCGGCCCTGATCTGGGAAGGCGACGACGGCTCCAACCGGCATATCTCCTACGGTGAACTCGCCGAGGTGATCCCGCGCCTCGCGAGCAGCTTGGCCCGCGTCGGTATCGGGCCAGGAGACCGCGTGGGTATCTATCTACCCATGCTGCCGGAGACAGCGCTGGTGGTACTCGCCCTCGGTTGGCTCGGCGCGGTCATCGTGCCCATCTTCTCCGGCTTCGGGCCGGAGGCGGTCGCCCCACGCCTCCGGGATGCCGAAGCGGTGTGTCTCGTCACTGCCGATGCATTTCCCCGTCGCGGGCGCCTCGTACCCATTAAGCACATCGCTGACCAAGCAGTCGGGCAATGCCCGAGCGTCAGAACCGTCCTCGTCGTCCGCCGCAGCGGTGCGACCGTGCCCTGGCACCCGCAACGTGATATCTGGTGGGACACGCTCCTCGATCGATCGGCCGAGTCGCCGCCCAGCCCAGAGACTGCAGCCACCGATCCCTTCATGCTCATCTACACCTCGGGGACGACCGGCAAACCGAAGGGCACAGTACACGTTCAAGCCGGTTTCCCGATCAAAGCCGCCCACGACCTGGCGTATTGTTTCGACGTGCAACCGGGCGACCGCGTCCTCTGGCTCACGGACCTGGGCTGGATGATGGGCCCCTGGCTGATCCAGGGAACGCTCTTGCTCGGGGCGACCGCCGTGCTCTACGAGGGCACTCCCGATTGGCCGGTACCGGATCGACTCTGGCAACTCGTCGCCCAGCACGGGGTGACGGTACTCGGCTTGACCCCGAGCGTCGTGCGCGCAGCCTTGGCGCGCGGCGCAGCGCCAGAGCCCGAGACCGACCTCTCCTGCCTGCGCGTGTTCGGCTCGACCGGCGAGCCGTGGAACCCCGCACCCTGGTGGTGGCTGTTCGACACCGTCGGACAACGACGACTGCCGATCATCAACTACTCAGGCGGCACGGAGATCGGAGGGGGTATCCTGTCGTGCACGACGATCGAACCGCAAGCCCCCTGCGCCTTCACCGGCCCCGTCCCCGGCATGGCAGCCGACGTCGTCGACGAAGAGGGGCGACCGGTGCGCGGTCGCGTCGGTGAGCTCGTCATTCGTCAACCATGGGTCGGAATGACCGCCGGCTTCTGGCGGGACCCCGACCGGTACCTGGCCACCTACTGGTCGCGCTGGCCGACCCTGTGGGCGCACGGGGACTGGGCGCGCAACGGCGATGACGGCTTCTGGTACATCCTCGGTCGCTCCGATGATACGCTCAAGATCGCTGGGAAACGGCTCGGTCCCGCCGAAGTCGAGTCGGCCGTCGTCTCCCACCCTGCGGTTCGCGAGGCGGCCGCTATCGGAGTTCCGCATGCCGTCAAGGGGGAAGTACTCGTCGTCTTCTGTCAACTGCGCTCGGGTTATGAACCGAGCGCAACCTTGGCCGAAGAAGTCCGAGAGTGTGTGGTGCAGCGGTTGGGGAAACCACTCGCTCCCGACCGGATCCACTTCGTCTCCGACCTGCCGCGCACCCGCAATGCCAAAATCATGCGGCGCGTCATCCGGGCAGCGTACTTGGGGCTGGAGCCCGGTGACCTCTCGGCCTTGGAGAACCCGAGTGCCGTCGACGAGATCACTGCACTGGGCCAACGCCTGCGCACACCGGAAGGAGAAGACGAAGCACCATGAAGGAACAGCCTCCGACCCTGGTTCGCCACCGCCCGCGCGGACTACGCCGTCTGCTTTTTCGGCTGCCCGTCTACCTGTATCGCGGCCCCATGGCGCTCCTCCTGGCCTGGCGGTGCGTCATCCTGCTGACGACTATCGGTCGCAAAACTGGTCTTCCCCGCCGTACAGCCGTGAGTGCGATGCGTCTCGACGATCGGTTCGTCGTCTTCGCCGGCTACGCTGGGATCCGGGCAGACTGGTATCGCAATATGCTCGCCAACCCGAACGTGGTCGTCCGCCACGGGCTCCGTTGCTGGCGCGCCACTGCACGAGTCGTCATGGATCCAGCCGAGCGACGAGCCCTCATGGAACGCATGGCGACGTACTCGCGACGCTGTGGTCCACCGGTACCGACACGACCTCTGCTCCGTCTGCTCCGGATCTTCGATTACGATGCGGAAATCGCCTTCGCCCTCGAGCACGCCGAAGCATTGCCCGTCGTCGAACTCCGCCTGGAGGAACGGCTCCCGCGCTGCTCCTGAAAGCGACCGTGGCCCGGTGCGCTAAGATTGAGGGCCGGTTCCCTCCACGCTGGTGACCGGCCCATGACCGCATCGCCCAGAGCGACCCGACGACTGGAGGGTAACGCCATGACGAACCCACTGCGCGAACTCGCTGTCTACGGACAAAGCTTTTGGCTCGACTACCTGAGCCGGAACCTGATCACCTCGGGCGAACTCGCTCGGTTGATCGAAGACGACGGCCTACGAGGCATCACCTCCAACCCGACCATCTTCGACAAGGCGATCGCGACGAGCGAGGAGTACGACGAAGAGATCGCCGAGTTGGCTGCACGCGGGCTCAGCGACGAGGTGATCTTCGAAGAGTTGGCTGTACACGACGTCCAGAAGGCATGCGATCTCCTCTGGCTCGTCTACGAAGCCTCGCAGGGGCAGGACGGCTTCGTTTCCCTCGAGCTGCCACCGGCACTCGCCTATGACACCGAACGGACGATCGAAGAGGCACGGCGTCTCTTCGCCAAGATCGATCGTCCCAACGCGATGATCAAAGTGCCAGGCACGCAGCCCGGGATTCCGGCGATCGAGCGACTCGTCGCCGACGGAGTCAACGTCAACGTCACGCTCCTATTCGCTCTCGACAACTACGAGCAGGTGATGGAAGCCTACCTGCGTGGCCTCGAACAGCGCCTGCGCGATGGCCTCGCGCTCGACCGTATCGCCTCGGTAGCCAGCTTCTTCGTCTCACGCGTCGACACCGAAGTCGATCGCCGCCTCGACCAGCTCCTCGAGCAGGCATCCGATCCGACCCGACGGGCACGCCTCCAGGCGCTCAAGGGCAAGGCAGCGATCGCCAACGCCAAACTCGCCTACCAGCGCTTCAAGCGCGTCTTCCTCGAAGGGGAGCGGTTCGCGCGATTGCGTGAACACGGTGCCCAGATCCAACGGATCCTCTGGGCGAGCACCAGCACCAAGAACCCTGCCTACTCGGACGTCATGTATGTCGAGCACCTGATCGGCCCCTACACCGTCCAGACGATGGCCCCGGTAACCGTCGAGGCCTACCGGGATCATGGACTGCCACGCCCGAACACGGTCGAAGAGGGGATCGAGGAAGCGCAGCAGGTGTTGGCCGAACTGGAGGCGCTCGGGATCTCGTATGCAGAAGTCACCGACAAGTTGCAGCGAGAGGGCGTCCGCCTCTTC
>JBEPZP010000209.1:0-4811 GCA_041640735.1 Thermomicrobium sp. | reverse complement strand
TCGGTGTATCGATTACGCGGTCGCGCCCGTACTTCTCGTGCAGGCCCATCGTGAAGCCGAAGACCGCACCCCAGTAGGTGACGTCCTCACCGAGCACGACGATGTCTGGACGCTCGGCCATCTCTTGATCGATCGCTTCGGCGATCGCGAAGGCGATACCTTTCATCGTCCGCGTCATCGGAACACCCCCACGAGTGCTTCTTCCGGATCCGGCAACGGACTCTGCTCCGCGAAGGCGATCGCGCGCGCCACGTCCTGCTCAGCCTCGGCGCGCAGACGCTCGAGCGTGGTGTCGTCCGCCCAGCCCAGGCGCTTGAGCCGCTCACCGAGTCGAGGGATCGGGTCGAGCTGGCGCCAGCGCTCCACTTCCTCGCGCGTGCGGTACTGTTCAGCGTCCCCCTCGAAGTGGCCGCGGTAGCGGTAACAGACAGCTTCGATGAAGCTCGGACCGTACCCAGCGCGGGCCCGCTCGATCGCTTCCTTGGCTGCTCGCCAGACGTCGATGAGGTCCATCCCGTCGACGAGATACGATGGCACGTTGAACCCGAGCGCGCGCTGGAACTGGTGCGGCTGGGCGAGCGCCTGCCACTTGGGCGTCGAGTCGGCGTACATGTTGTCCTCGATCACGACGACCAGGGGCAGTTGCCACAAGACCGCCGCGTTGAGCGTCTCGGCGAGTGTCCCGTGGTTGGCCGCACCTTCCCCAGCGAAGGCGACAGCGACGTGTGGCTCACCGCGGTACTTGAAGGCGAAGGCGGCACCAGCAGCCTGTGGGAACGAGGCACCGACGATACCGCTGCAGGAGAAGCGGTGGTCGGCGTCGAAGAGGTGCATGTGGCCACCCTTGCCGCGGCACAGACCGGTCGCTTTCCCGAAGATCTCTGCCGCCAGCTTGTCCGCTGGCACCCCCTTGGCGAGCGCATGGTGATGCGGCCGGTGCGTACTGACCACGGCATCAGGATCGCGCAAGTGCATCCCGACGCCGACCGCGACCGCTTCCTGCCCCACTGCCAGGTGCATCTCGCCGCGGATCGGCCCTGCCGCCATGTTGAACTGCGGGGTCTTGCCGACGTAGTAGCGGTCGGCGATCGTCTCCTCGAAGGCGCGGATGAGGCACATCTGACGGTATGCCGCCAGCAAGGTCTCCGGCGTGAGACCGGCCTTCTCGACGACGTACCGCAAGTCAGCGAGACTCGGCTCCGGCTTCCACATGCCCTACCTCCCTCACTGCGCTGCGGCCGACTTCTCGAAGGGACTTCCTTTCTCAGCGTAGGAGTCATCAGCTGAGCTGTCAAGAGGGTCGCAGCGATCCGTGCGGCAGGGCAGTAGCCGTATCGCTCGGGAGCGCGGCCGACGCCCGGGTCCGTTTGCGGCAGGAACGGGAGCGACGTCTCTCGCGCAGTCACCGGCCACCCAGCTGCCTGTCCACGCAGGGCCAGAGGTCCTCTCCGCGGCGTCGCTCGCCGCGGCTATGACGGACGACCCGGACCGGCAGAGAGGCTGCCCGTCTCGACCGGTTCGGTGCACCTTCAGGCTGGGACGAGAGACTCAGCGAGAGCCCGAGCAGCGTGCAGCATAGCGATGTAAGCGAACGTGCAGGCCGGGCCGATCGTCGACCCAGGGCCGGGATAGGTCCGCCCCATGACGGAAGCAGTCGTGTTGCCAGCCGCATAGAGGCCCGGAATCGGCTGACCGTCCTCACGCAGCACGCGCGCCCACTCGTCCGTGAGGAGCCCTCCCTTCGTGCCGAGGTCGCCGGGGTAGATCGCCGTCGCGAAGAAGGGCGGCGTATCGAGCGGCCCCAGGTTCGGGTTCGGCCGCACTCGCGGGTCGCTGTAGAAGCGGTCGTAGGCGCTCTCGCCGCGCCCGAAGTCCTCGTCCTTCCCGGCAGCAGCCATGCGGTTGAACCGCTCCACGGTCCGTTCCAAACCATCCGGATCGATACCGCAGCGGAGCGCGAGTTCGCGCAGCGTCTGAGCTCGGACGAGGAAGCGATCGCTCGTCATCGAGCGCGGCGTGATGCGGGGAGGAACGAACCCGAACGGGTAGAAACGGCGGTGCTTGGCGTCGATGACCAGCCAAGCCGGAATGGCCGGTACCTGGCGATGGCGCTCGTACTGGGCGTGACCACAGTCGACGTAGGAGGCGGACTCGTTCATGAACCGTTGCCCGCTCGAGTCGACGATGATCCCGAAGGGGAAGGAGCGTTCCCACAAGACGAAGAGCGGTCGACCGTTGGGCATGATCGCCGTTGTTCCCCACCAGGCATCGTCCATGAGCGCGACAGCAGCGCCGATCGCTTGCGCCGCGCGGATCGCGTCACCCGTGTCGCTGGGTGCTGCGCTCGTCCACTCGGTCGTGATCGGGTGGGGATGGTAGCGCTCGCGCATCTCCCGATTGTGGGCGAAGCCGCCCGCCGCCAGGAGGACACCACCGCGCGCACGGATGCGGACGACGCGCCCCCGATGCTGGACGACCGCGCCGACCACTGCCCCGTCGTCCGTCAGGAGGTCGAGCAGGGGAGTTTCCAGCCAGATCGGTATGCTCCGCTCGAGGCACAAGGCGAGGAGTTGCCCGATGAGCGAAGCACCCAACGTCAGCGGGACGCGACCACGCAGGCGCGACCAGAGCAGCCGACCGGCAACCCGGGCAGCGGTCAACGCACCGCTCGGCGTGCGGAGCGCGAGCGCGAACTTCGCCGCCTCGTTCGTGTGCAAAGGCACGCTGGGAAGGTTCGGGTACCGGTGCAGACGGGCGAGCCACAGGCCGAGGCGTCTACCGTCGAAGAGGGCTCCCTCGATCGAGCGACCGAAGGTCGAGCCGCCCGGTTTCTCCGGGTAGTAGTCCGGATAGCCGACCGAGGCGCGCCAGCGGAAGCCGAGCCGCTCGAGGAACTCCACCATCTGCGGCCCGTACTCGAGGAACGCCCGCCGCCGCTCCGGTGAGGAAGCTGGCCCCACATCACCGATCACCTCGTTCATGTAGCGCAGTGCGTCCTCGAACGAATCGCGCAAGCCAGCGCGACGGCTGACGGGATTGTTCGGAATCCAGAGACCACCGCCCGACCAGGCAGTGGTTCCGCCCACGTAGGCCGTCTTCTCCACGACGAGCGGCTCGAACCCGTGCTCCTTGACCACCAAGGCCCCGACCAGGGCTGCGCCACCGCTCCCGACGACGAGGACATCGGTCTGGTAGTCGAAGTCCGGCATGGCTCCCTCCTTAGCGATCGTCGCGAACCACCGTGCAGAGGGGAGTCTACGAAGGCACAGCTGTTCCGTCGAGCCCTCAGGGAGTACCCGGAGCACAGAAGGCCAGCGTTTCCGGGTACGTGTTCACCGGGTGCGGTGATCGCGAAGTCGCGGCGGGCTCGGCTATGGAGCGACGCGGCGCCAACGCACTGCAGCGCTGACGGCAATGCACGGAAGGGCTACACTGCGTGCCGTCCGGGTCACGGTCGCGAGCCGAGAGGGCGGGGAAGCATGGTCAAGATCGCGTTCATCGGGGCTGGGAGCACAGTGTTCGCGCGGACGCTGCTCCGCGACATCCTCCATTTCCCCGAGTTCCAGCAAGCGACGATCGCGCTCATGGATATCGATCCGGAACGCCTGCACGATACCGAAGCAGTGGCACACCGCGTCGTGGCACAGGCCGGTGCGCGTGCCCGTATCGAAGCGACGACGGAGCGGCGCCGCGCGCTGGACGGCGCCGACTACGTCGTCACCATGTTCCAGGTCGGCGGGTATCGTCCGGCCACGGTGATCGACTTCGAGATCCCCAAGAAGTACGGGCTCCGTCAAACGATCGGCGATACGGTCGGTATCGGTGGGATCATGCGCGCGTTACGCACTATCCCCGTCATGCTCGACCTCGCCCGCGAGATGGAAGAGCTGTGCCCGGAGGCCTGGCTCCTCAACTACGTCAACCCCATGGCCATGCTGGTCTGGGCTGTGAGCCGGGCCACGCGCGTCAAGGTGATCGGACTCTGTCACAGCGTGCAGGGGACGGCAGCGTACCTCGCGGGACTCCTCGGCATTCCGCCCGAGGAGGTCAACTACGTCTGTGCCGGGATCAACCACATGGCGTTCTACCTGCGCTTCGAGCATCAGGGACGCGACCTCTATCCAGCGCTGTGCCGTCTCCTCAAGGAAGGGAGAGTCCCCGACCACGACCGGGTCCGCTTCGACGTCTTCCGCCGCTTCGGGTACTTCGTCACCGAGTCGAGCGAGCACTTCGCCGAGTACGTTCCCTGGTACATCAAGCGCGACCGGCCGGACCTGATCGAGCGGTTCAACATCCCGCTCGACGAGTATCCACGCCGTTGCGAAGCGCAGTTGGCCGACTGGCTGGAGATGCGGGCAGCTCTTCTCGACTCTGATCCGACAGCCTTCGACCGCTACGAAGAGACGCGGCGGGCGCGGCTGCTGGCGCGCTTGGAAGCGAGCGGCCAGCACGCGCAGGCAGCTCGTCTCCGCGCACAGTGGGCAGAAGAGGCGCGCGGCGGACGGATCGCTCGTTCGGAGGAATACGCGGCACTCGTCATCCACTCGCTCGAGACGGGTCAGCCGCGGGTCGTGAACGCCAACGTGATCAACGACGGACTGATCGACAACCTGCTCCCCGGGTGCTGCGTCGAAGTTCCCTGCCTGGTCGACCGCAACGGTGTGCAGCCAGTTCGCATCGGTCGCTTGCCGCCGCAACTGGCAGCGCTCATCCAGACCAACGTGAACGTGCAGGCGCTGACGGTCGAGGCAGCACTGAGCAGAGAGCGTGCCTACGTGGAGCAGGCCGCTCTGCTCGACCCCCACACCGCA
>JBEPZP010000208.1:0-4852 GCA_041640735.1 Thermomicrobium sp. | reverse complement strand
GGTGGCATGCTCTATGCTGTGCTCTTGCTCGGTCTGCTCGTCCGGACGGTGCGACCCTCACCGGTCGGCCGGGAGCGCAGTCGTCCGCCCGCATGGGGTCGGCGGCTCATCGGGTTGGCTGGTGCGGCGTTGGGAGTCGTGCCGCTCGCGTTCGTCGTCTTCGGTCTCGCGCTACCCAATCTCGCACGCGCGACCGCGGGAGACGTGCGCTGGGAGCGCGAGGATCCGCGGCTGTTCGAGCTCCGGGTGGCCGAGTTCGTCGCAGCCTACCGTGTCGGGGAGCGGGACGGGGTACCGGTCGTGGCACCACCGCCAGGCGGCGACGCGTACCTGGTCGGGCGATCCGACGGGTGGTACCCGATCCTCGCGTTACGCAGCGATGCTGACTATCGCCTGCACATCTCCTCGCGAGATGTCGCGCATGCTTTCTTCGTCGACCTCGCTGGCGAACGGATGACGGTCCGCGTCGTGCCTGGTGAGGTGGCGGTAGTCACGTTGCGTCCGCGCATCCCGGGAACTTATCCCATCCTCTGCACCGAGTTGTGCGGCCCCGTCTCGCGCGAGATGACCGGCCTTCTCATCGTCGAACGCTAGAGCGACAGCGAGGCAGGACGGGCGGTTGCCGTCGACTGTTGCGTTCGCCCGTCAGGGTGCCGAAACAGACACCTCGCCGAGAAGACCCGCTACGGTTGTGCGGTCTGGAGCGAGGTTGTTGCAGAGTGCGCCTTCCCGTAGCGGCGGGGGAGCGCCGGGCTCGGGTGCGGGCGTTGTGGATCACCCCGACATGGTGGTCGTGGGCTAGCGATGCCAACTGCAAAAGCACAGTGGTTAAGAAACGGCGCAAAGCATGTTGTAACGCTTTTGTAACGGTTCACCGTGATCAGGTCTTCTTGTATGGGGGAGTCCCTTTTCCTATACTATCTGTAGCGATCCGACCAGACAGAGGAGGTGGGGTGTGGCTGAGCGCCAGGAGCGGCCGGAACGCGTGCCGTGGCCGCAGGTCTTGCTCGACGACATTTTCCTCATCCTCATGGCGGGGTTGGTCGTCCCGACGCTGTTCTACCTGATCTGGGGCCTGATCGACCTCGGGTTCATCCCCTTGTTCGGCCGTTGAACGGCGGGTGGGGAGGTGAGCGATGGCGAGCCGGGTGAGTGCGCTGGCCAAACCGCGCGGCGTGTGGTGGGAACGGCTCGGTCCAGACGAGCGCCTGTGGGTCTGGTTGACCGTTATCTGGGGCGTGGCGATGTTCGTGATGATCGCGTTCGTCTGGCCGCTGATCGGTGAGGAACAGAATCGTCTCTCCTCCTACCGGGTCGACCCGGCGACATTCGTCGCGCAGACCGATGCGTTCATCGAGCGTTTCACGGTCGGCGAAATCGACGGCGTGCCGGTCGTGGCGCCTCCGCCCGGGAGTGACGTCTACCTGGAGGCGCGGGCCTTCGCGTGGCAGCCGGTGATTCAGTTGAAGCGTGGTGAAACCTATCGCTTCCTGATCAGTTCGCGCGACGTCCAACACGGATTCTCGCTCGTCATGCCACCGCACAGCATCAACGTGCACGTGCTCCCGGGTTACGTGACAGTGCTCAAGCTCACCCCGGAAAAGGCTGGAGAGTATCCGTTGCTCTGCAACGAATACTGCGGTCTCGGACATCACCTGATGATCGGCCGCATCATCGTGACCGAGTGAGGTGCAGCGATGGCAGCGGTGAACGCCATGCGGCGGTGCGAAGTAACGGGGCTCACAGTCGATCGGCATGCCGAGCGCTTGATCATGCTGAACGCGGTGACGGCAGTCGTCTACCTCGCCATCGGAGGCGTCCTGGCGCTCCTCATCGCGCTCACGCGGTGGCAGGCGGTGCACCTCTTGGCGCCGCAGCGGTTCTACGAGTTCCTGTCCGCGCACGGTATGGTCATGCTGATCTTCTGGATCCTCTTCTTCGAGGTGGCCGGTCTGATCTTCGCCAGTACCGTGCTCTTGAGCGCCCGGATGATCGTCCCCGGTTTGGGTTGGCTCGCGTATGGGCTGATGCTCGCCGGTTCGGTAGTGGCCACGCTCCTGATGCTGAGTGGCAAAGCCACGGTCATGTTCACCTCGTATCCGCCGTTGCGCGCCGCAACGCATTGGTACTACGCGGCGGTGCTGGTCTTCGCGGTCGGTGCGATCCTCGCGGTACTTCACTTCTTCGCCAACGTGGTAGCGGCGCGTCTGCGGGGCGATGTGGGGAGCCTGCCGCTCTTTACCTTCGCACTGATGGGAGCGGCGACGATCGCGCTCTGGTCGCTCCTCTCTGGCGCGCTGGCACTGTTCCCGGTGTGGCTGTGGACGCTCGGGGTCATTCCGGAAGTCGATCCTGGCATCTATCGGCTCCTCTACTGGGGGCTCGGGCACGGTGCCCAGCAGGTGAATCTCGCGGCGATGGTCGGCGTGTGGTATGGGCTGGCGAGCCTGACGACCGGCGCACGGCCGCTCAACGAGGGGCTGAGCCGGATCGCCATCGTGCTGTACGTCTTGTTCATCAACATGGGGGCGATGCATCACCTCTTGGTCGACCCCGGCTTGGGCACCTGGGTCAAGAACGTGAACGCGAGCTACTTCATGTACGCGGCGGTGATGGGGAGCCTGATCCATGCCTTCAGCATCCCAGCGGCGATGGAGCTGGCGCTGCGCGAGCGGGGCTACCGGCGTGGTCTCTTCGAGTGGCTGCGGCGGGCGCCGTGGAGCGAGCCGGGTTTCGCTGCGCTCGTGGTGAGTATGGTGCTCTTCGGCCTGCTCGGCGGGATCAGCGGTGTGATCATCGGTGGGCCGCAGGTGAACATGATCTCCCACAACACGCTGCTGGTTCCAGCCCACTTCCACATGACGGTGGTCGCGGGCACGACGACAGCCTTCATGGGAATCACTTACTATCTGGTGCCGCTCATCTTCCAGCGCCAGCTCTTGTTCCGGCGGCTGGCCCAGTGGCAGCCGTACGTCTACGGTCTGGGGATGCTGATCTTCGGAATCGGCATGGGACTGGCTGGGCACTGGGGTGTGCCGCGGCGACACTGGGATATCACCTTCACGACGGCGCCGGTGCTGAGGATGAATCTCATCGACCTGCGTCCGGAGATTGCTGTCTTCCTCGCGATGATGGGGATCGGTGGGATCATCGCGGTTGTCGGTGGAGCGATGTTCGTCCTCGTCGCTGTCGCGACGGTCTTTGTCGGGCAGCGGACGCCGCGGCCGTTCATCGGTTGGATCGTCCCCGAGGCGTTCAGCCCGTATCCGGTGATCGCTGGAGGAAGCGGGGAAGCGGCGGTGTCTCGCGAGCATGGACGCTTTGAGGTCCCCGGGACGCTTGTCATCGCGGTTACGTTCCTCATCTTGTTCATCTTCCTCTACGGGTTCTCGTGGTTCGAATTGAGCCGTGTGCCGTGGAAGATCGGGTGAATTCCGACAGACAAGGAGATGTGCTAACGCTACGCTTGTTGTGATAGACTCGCGCCGAGCGGTTGTGTCGGGATACGACGCACAGTCGGGGGCCGCACAATGCAGGAGTCGGCAGAAGGGCGTCGGGGCATTCGCTGGCTTGCGCTCGCCGTTGCGATCGCCGGGTACCTGCTGATCGTGATCGGTGGTACGGTCCGCGTGACCGGTGCGGGGTTGGGATGCGGACCGGAGTGGCCGCTCTGTAACGGCCGTATCGTACCCGGATGGGATCTCTTGGCCTGGATCGAGTACGTTCACCGGCTGATCGCGCTCGCCGTGATCCTCCTCACAGGGGCGGTCGCGGTAGCGGGGTGGCACACGCCTGCGCCTGACCGTTGGGTCAGGCGACTGCCGTTCCTCGCGGTCGGGTTGGTCCTGGCCCAGGCGTTTCTCGGCGCGGTGACCGTTTGGACGCACCTTGAAGCAGCTATCGTCGCGCTGCATCTTGGTGTCGCGTTGAGCTTTCTCGCAGTCGCCCTTATCCTGACCTTTCGCACCTGGTTCCCCGGTCTCGCTCGCCATGCCGTGCATTCACCGCTCCGCCCCTGGCTCCTGATTTCACTCGTCACGGTGTTCCTCCTGATGCTCAGCGGCGCGTATACTGCGAAGCGTGGGGCCGGGTTCGCGTGCCCCGAGTGGCCGTTCTGTGGCGGCTTTTGGCTGCCGATCGGCTGGACGAATGTCGACGTCCATCTGACACACCGGTTGCTCGCACTGGTCGCTGTCCTTTCGGTTGTGGGGCTGGCCTGGCAGGCCTGGCGCATCCGTCGCGATGCGCCCTGGGTTGTCGGGCTGACAGCAGCTGCGGCAGTTTTGATGGGTGCGCAGGTCTTCGTCGGGGCAGCCAACATCTGGTTCCACCTGCATCCGGCAGTGAGCGTCGCGCATCTTGCGGTTGCGACGGTCATCTGGGTGCTCCTTGTTCTGGCGACGCTGGTCGACCGGGCGTTGCCGGTACTCGAGCGAGCGGCCGCGCGGGCGAGAACGCGCGTGGAGAGCAGCCGCCCGCTCCGGGAGGTGCTCCGAGACTATGCTGTCCTCACCAAGCCGGGTGTGATGGCCTTGCTGCTCGTCACGACGCTCTGCGCGATGCTGGTCGCGGCTCAGGGGCTGCCAACCCTCGGCACGCTCTTCTGGACGCTCGTCGGTGGCGCGCTTGCCTCCGGTGGTGCGGGCGCCATCAACCACTATGTCGATCGGGATATCGACGCAGTCATGACGCGGACGCGTCGCCGACCGTTGCCGGCGGGCCGGGTGGCGCCGGAGTACGCGCTCGTTTTCGGCGTGGTACTGAGCGTGCTGGCAGTTTATGTGCTCACCGCGTTCGTGAACCCGGTCGCAGCGCTCCTGTCGCTGGCGGGAAATCTCTTCTACGTCTTTGT
>JBEPZP010000207.1:0-4917 GCA_041640735.1 Thermomicrobium sp. | reverse complement strand
TCGTCGGTCTCGAGCCTCGCGCGGGTGGACGCGTGCTTGCCAGGCGGCCGCGAGGGGTGTTCAATTGGAGGTGTGCGGGCGTACCGACTCGTCGGAGGAGGCGAAGGCGCACTATGCCGACTTTGGGCTGGCAAGAACTGCTCATCATCCTGTTCATCGTGATCATCATCTTCGGCGCGAGCAAGCTGCCGGAGATCGGGCGAGGTCTCGGGCAGAGCATCCGCGAGTTCCGGCAGGCGACCCGAGAGGCGCAGGAAGCGCAGCAGGCCGAGCAAGCGCAGAGCAATCTCCCGGACAAGACCGCCTGAGCCGCAGCGTGACGACGACCAGTCTCACGTGCATGCTCAGCAGGTGATGAGCCATGAGGCTCCTCGCAGCCGGGGAGCCTCTCGCGTGTTCGGTAGGAGAGGGAGTGGTTCGGGCCGGCATGCCGGTGCTCCTCGTCGCGCTCGGTGGTTCACTCGGGGCGGTGCTTCGCTATCTGGTGACGAGCTGGGTACAACAGCGAGTGGACTTCTTCCCATGGGGTACGCTGGCAGTAAATCTCATCGGAAGTCTGGCGATCGGTGTCGTCCTCGAGGCGACGCTGCAAGGCTTTCTCTCGGGTGAGGCACGCCTGTTTCTGGCCGTGGGCGTTCTCGGCGGGTTCACGACCTTCTCGTCGGTCAGCTGGGAGACGCTCATGTTGCTCCAGGAGGGTGATCTCGTGCCGGCGCTCCTCTACAGTGGCGGGTCGCTGCTCGCTGGCTTGTTGGCCGTCTGGCTCGGGAGCACGCTCACGCGGTGGTGGTTAGCGCCGTGAGGGTGAGGAGGGCGGCGCGTGCGATTGAGCGGCCCGGCGAAGTGGTTGCGCGTCTACGTCGGTGAACGCGACCGTTGGCAGGGGAAACCGTTGTACGCCGCGATCATCGATGTGTTGCGTCGCGAAGGGGTCGCCGGTGCGACGGTCCTGCGAGGGATCGCCGGGTACGGCGCGAGCGGTTTCCTGCACACGGCCCGCATCGTCCAGCTGTCGGTCGACCTCCCGGTCGTGATCGACGTCATCGACACCGCCGAGCGTATCGAGGCCGTCTTGCCGAAGATCGATGCCATGGTGAGCGAAGGGCTGATCATCGTCGGTGACTGCGAGGTGGTGGCGTACCGCACCCGGCGCCGAGTCGGCCAGGGTGACGACGGTCTGGACTGAGGTCGCTGTCACAGTGGTCGTCGATGTGCGACAATGGGAGAGCGTCGGACCTCCGTTCAGGATACGGTGGACGACGGAGGGCAGAGGCACGTGGCGGATGAGGTCCGGCGGCTACTGCACTACCTGGCTGAGCACTACATCGGCCGCGAGGAAGCCAAGGATCTCGAGCGGAGCTCGGCCGGCTTGGAAGAGCACGAAATCGCGGTCGAGCAGCGGCGTGTGCTGCAGCGCGAACATCGACTCGCCGACAGGCTCGCCCGTCCGTTTCACCGTGGGTTGCGCCGGGCGTACGAGGCTTCCCGGGCTGGCGGCAATGCGATCACGCTGGACGACCGTAAGCGAGACGAGAACGAGATGGCCGAAGCCCTGATCCATTTCCTCGTGGGGCTCGGGTTAGCGAAGTCGACCACGCGCGAAACCGAACCGATGCACTATCAATACATCATCACGATCGACTGGGAGGCGCTCGCCCGAGTCGCAGCCGAGGCGCAGGTGGATCTGGCGACGCTGCTCGAAGGCCAGTGAGCGATGGTGATCCAGGAGCAGAAGCAGCGGTCACAGGCGCAGCCGGCCCGCGAGCATCTCGAGCGGGCGATGGATCGGTTGGGGGTGCAGTTCCGCCGCCCGCGACTGCTGCAGCAGGCGCTCACTCACCTCTCGTTCGTCTACGAGCGTAGTCGCAGCGTACAAGCCGCCGTCGAGGAATCGAACGAGCGCTTGGAGTTCCTGGGCGATGCGGTCCTCGAGCTACTCGTCAGCGAGTTTCTCTATCGCCGTTTCCCCCATGCCAGCGAAGGTGAACTGACGGCGTACCGCGCCGCACTGGTCCGTACTCCGACGCTCGCGCGCTGGGCGCAGCGGCTCGGGCTGGCTGAGTTCCTCTTCTTGGGGCGCGGCGAGCGGCCACGGCCCGATCGACCGGTGCGCGACCGCATCTTGGCTGGAGCTTTCGAGGCTGTGCTGGCGGCGATCTATCTGGATCGCGGTCTGCGGGCGGCACGTTCCTTCCTGCAGCGCTTCCTGGAAGAGGAGGCGGAGGGGCTGATCGCCCTCGGTCAGGACGAGAACTACAAGGGACGACTCCAGGAGCTCACTCAGGAGCGGTTGCATATCACGCCGGTGTACCGCACCATTGCAGTGACAGGGCCGGCGCACCAGCGTACGTTCACCGCCGAGGTGCTCGTCGGTGAGCGGGCGCTCGGAGTGGGGCACGGGCCGAGCAAGCGTGCGGCCGAGCAGGAGGCGGCGCGCCGGGCGCTGGAAAAACTGCGGGCGGAGGGAATCGGCTGAGCGTATGGGCGGGCTGTACGACCAGTTGACGATCTTCGGGGGGAACTCGAACCCTGAGCTGACGCGTGCCATCTGCGCCTACATCGATATCCCACCAGGTCGCATCGAGGTGTTCAAGTTCTCCAACGAGAACATCTTCGTGCGCATCGGCGAAAGTGTCCGGGAGAACGACGTCTTCGTCATCCAGTCGTTTTCCAGCCCGGTCAACGAGAGCATCATGGAACTGTTGATCATCATCGATGCGCTCAAGCGTGCCTCCGCCGGGCGCATCACCGCTGTCATCCCCTACTACGCCTACGGTCGCACGGACAAGAAGGACCAGCCGCGAGTACCGATCACCGCGCGCCTCATCGCCGACATGATCACGGTCGCGGGGGCTGATCGCATCCTCACCGTCGACCTGCATGCCGGGCAGATCCAGGGGTTCTTCAACATCCCGGTCGACGAGATGACGGCGCTGCCGATCCTCGCACGCTACTTCCAGGAAAAGCGACTGGAGAACCCGGTCGTCGTCTCGCCTGACTTGGGCAGCACCAAGCGGGCACGTAACTTCGCCGAAGAATTGAACGCGCCGCTCGCGATCATCGAGAAGCGCCGGCTCGGCAACGACGATCGGACTGAAGTCCTGAACTTGATCGGTTCGGTCGACGACGCGCAAGTCATCCTGATCGACGACGAGATCGATACTGCCGGGTCGATCACCCAAGCAGCCGAGCTCTGCATCGCCCGCGGTGCCCGCGAGGTCTATGCCGGATGCACGCATCCCGTCCTCAGCGGTCCGGCGGTCGAGCGCTTGGCCCTCAGCCCGATCAAAGAGGTGGTCGTGACCGATACCATTCCGCTCCCGCCGCACAAACGGATCGACAAGATCACGGTGCTCTCGGTCGCGCCCCTGCTCGGTGAGTCGATCCAGCGCATCCACACCGGAGCCAGCGTCAGTCTGGCCTACCGGAGCGCCGGGCGCCTGCCCCTGCGTTGAGTTCCGGTGGCGCGTGGGAAAGCATGCTCGGTGTCTCCCGGTACGGGAGGGCGGTGCGCGCTGTCAGCGCGTTGACGGACGCCCGATCTGCTGCCGCTTGACGGCTCCGGCTCGACAGTGGAACGCTTCCTCTCGCACGGTGCGGTCTCGCTGGGTCGAGGTGTGGAGCGATGTCCGGTCCGTCATTCCGCTCCCGGCGCAAGCGCAATTCGCTCGGCCCGCTCCTCGCGACCTTCCTCGTCTTTCTCGTAGTCACTGGAGGGGTGGTCGCGGTCGCCCTCCGGTTCGGGCTGGGTGCGACAGGATCGGGGGACGTCACCATCGCAGGGACACCCACGTCGCTGGTTGACGTGACGCCCCGGGCGCCACAGACGGCGCGCGAGGCCGCGGAACTGTTCGTCCGCGCGTGGGAGAACGGCGAGTACCGGACGATGTACAGCCTGCTGTCCAGCACGGCGCGCCAGCAGATCGATGAAGCGGCGTTCGTGGCGCGCTATGAGGGCATCGCGGCGGAGATGGGCCAGCAGTCGATCCGCATCGCCCTCGGTGAGCCGTTGCCCGGTACGCTGCGTTTCCCGATCCACGTGGTCCGGGAAACCACGCGCGTCGGCCGGCTCGAGGAGGACAATGCAATCCCTGTCGTCCGTGAGCGTGACGGCTACCGGATCGACTGGACGCCGTCGCTCATCGTGGCGGAACTGGGAGACGGCCGGGTGCGCTGGATCCCGACTGTTCCGCAACGAGGTCGCATCCTCGACCACAAGGGACGCCCGCTGGCCGAGCTGGGGCTGGTCAACAAGATCGGTGTCGTTCCAGGACAGATCCAGGACGAACGATCGCTCCTCGATCGGCTCAGCCAGCTCCTCGGGATCCCCGCGGAGACGATCCGGCAGCGCTACGCTAACGGGCAGCCGGACTGGTTCATGCCTGTTGCGACCGTTCCCGATCCGCTCGACCCGGCGCTGCTCGAGCAGCTGGCCGGAATCCCGGGCGTGGTGGTCCGCCAGTGGCCGGAACGCGTCTATCCGCTCGGCCCGGCAGCTGGTCATGTCGTCGGTTATCTCTCGGAAGTGACAGCAGACGAGCTGCAGACGCTGGCTCGTGAAGGCTACGAGCCTGGCGACCGTATCGGCCGTACCGGCATCGAAGCGTGGGCTGAGGAGTACCTGCGCGGCCGGCGCGGTGGGCGGCTCGTCATCGTCGGCCCGGACGGACGGGAGCGCCGGGTCCTGGCCGAGGTGCCAGCCCAGCCTGCTGCAGATGTGGTGACCACGATCGACGCCGATCTCCAGCGCGCCGCCTACGAAGCGCTCGGGGAGCGTGTCGGGAGCGTCATTGCCATCGATCCACGGTCGGGTGCGATCCGGGCGTTGGTGAGTAACCCGAGTTTCGATCCGAACCGCTTCGTCCTCGGCTTGCGACCAGAGGAGTGGCAGGCGCTGAACGACCCCGAGAAGCGACC
>JBEPZP010000206.1:0-4918 GCA_041640735.1 Thermomicrobium sp. | reverse complement strand
GCACACTGCTGCCGACCGAGCGCTCGTAGACGCGCAGCGCTTCCACCACCAGGTTACGCCCACCGGGCAGATCGGGAGCGGAGACGACACGCACACCTTGGTCACTCGGCGAGGATCGGTAGCGGACCCGCAGGTACCGCCCGAGCGCGACCGCGAGGACATCGAAGCCGGGGCCGAGATTCGCACTCGAGGCGGGAACCCGAACTTCAAGTTCCATCGGCGAGGACCTCCCGCAGCGCGGCGAGCGAGGATGGTATGGTCACCGGCCGGTTCGCGAAGGGGCGAGTATCCGGCCCAGTGTGATAGGCCAAGATGGTGTCCGGGTCCTTCAACACGTGCCCCGTCAAAACTGCCACCACCAGGTCGCCCCGCCGGATCACTCCCTGTGACACGAGCTTCCGTACACCCGCGACCGCTGCTGCCGAAGCTGGTTCGCATCCGATCCCACAGCGGTCGACGACTGCCTTCGCCTCGAGGATCTCGTCGTCCGTCACGACTTCGACCACTCCGTCGGTGAATTCGATCGCCCGCTTGGCGCGCTCGTAACTTACCGGATTACCGATCCGGATCGCGGTCGCCACCGTCTCGGCACGGACCGGATGGAACTCGCGAAAGCCGGAGCGGAAAGCTCGGTAGAAGGGCGCTGCTCCAGCAGCTTGGATGACCGCGAGACGCGGCACCCGAGCGAGTATCCCCCAGCCGGCGAGCTGCTCGAGGGCGGCTCCGAAGGCGGCTGTATTCCCGAGGTTCCCGCCGGGGAGGACGATCCAATCCGGTACGCGCCACTGCAATTGATGGAGGAGCTCGAAGACGATCGTCTTTTGGCCCTCCAAGCGGAACGGGTTGACCGAGTTCAAAAGGTACAACCCCAGTTCGCTGCTCGCCTGCTCGACGAGCCGCATCGCGGCATCGAAGTCGCCCTCCACCTGCACGATGCGCGCACCGTAGGCGATCGCTTGCCCCAGCTTCCCCGCCGCGATTTTCCCGGCTGGAAGAAACACGACACTCGTCAGCCCCGCCAGCGCCGCATAGGCGGCAACCGCGGCGGCGGTGTTCCCGGTCGACGCGCACGCCACGGCCAGTGCACCGACCGCCCGCGCATGTGAGACCGCAACGGTCATGCCCCGATCTTTGAACGACCCGGTCGGATTCTCCCCCTCGTGCTTGAGGAGGAGATCCTCACAGCCTGTCCAGGACGAGACATGCGGGTGCCCATAGAGGTTGGTATTGCCCTCGGGACGAGTCACGACCGTGCTCAGCGGTAGTGGCGGCAGCCATTCACGGTAGCGCCAGACACCGCTGCGATCGTGTGGCTCCCACGTCCCCAGGCGGGCATCGAAGACCGATACAGCAACCCCCGGTCGCGGTGTCGAGACGACCGTGAACAAGCCGCCACAGTCACACCGGCCAGGCGATCCCGTCGCCTCCCGTTCACCACCACAGCGATCGCACCGCAGGAACAAAGGCGCCCAACCGACAGCGGTCGTCGAGCGATCCTGATCTCCCTCTGCCGACACAGCGGCTCCCCTCAGACGGCGAACATCCGTCGCGGATCGAGCGCATCGCGGAGGCCGTCACCGACGTAGTTGATACTGAGCACCGTCAAAAAGATGGCCGCACCGGGGAACAGCACCATCCACGGCGCGAACTCGATCCAGTTGATACCATCGTACAGCATCCGCCCCCACGTCGGGATGTCCGGCGGAAAGCCGAGCCCGAGGAAGGACAGGGCCGACTCGGTAATGATCGCCTGCGCGACGCCGAGCGTCGCAGCCACGATCACCGGGCTCACCGTATTCGGCAAGATGTGCCGGAAAATGATGCCGCCTGTACCGACCCCGATGCAGTGCGCCGCCTCGACGAACTCCTTTTGTTTGAGGGAGAGAAAGGAGGCACGCACGAGGCGGGCCACCGGCATCCAGTTCAGGCCGCCGATGACCAAGACGATCAGCAGGAACATCCCCAGTTCGATCCCGAAGATCGCCTTCATACGGTCTTGGAACAGGTAGGTGATGAGCAACAGGAGGGGCAAACTGGGGATCGAGATGAACATGTCAGTCACGCGCATCAGGAGCGAGTCGAGAATGCCGCCGAAGTAACCCGCGATCGCACCGATCAATGTACCGAGAGTGACGGCGACGAGCATCGCTACGATGCCGACTGCGATCGAGATCCGTCCACCCCACAAAGTACGGGCGAAGATGTCGTGACCGAGATCCGTCGTGCCGAACGGATGCCTGAGCGAGGGCCCCTGCAACGCTTCGCTGATATCGAAACGGTTCCACGGGATGGGCCAGAGAAAGGGACCGATCAATGTCGCCAGGACCATGAACAGCAGAACGAAGCTACCGGCGACTGCCAACCGATGGTGCTTGAACTGTCGCCAGGCATCGCCCCAGAGCGAACGGGGCTTGCGCTGCGGCAGCAACTGCGCCGCTGACGCGAGAGCTCCGTTCGATGCCGTCACACGGCGCTGCTCCGTCACTTCGGACATCGCTCACCCCCGTCAAAGCGCTGCCGGCTCGTCACTCGTACTTGATGCGCGGATCGAGAACACCGTACAGGATATCGGCGATCAGGTTGAAGAGGACGACGAGCACCGAGAAGATGATGGTGATCGCCATGATGACCGGCGTGTCGTTGTCGCGGATGGCGCTGATCAGGAGCGACCCCATCCCTGGGACACGGAAAATCTGCTCGGTGATGACCGCACCGGTGAAGATGCCAGGGATGCTGAGCGCGACGATGGTCACGACCGGAATCAACGCGTTCCGCAGCGCGTGACGCAGGACGACGGCACGCTCGCTCAGCCCCTTCGCACGTGCGGTCCGTACGTAGTCCTGATGGATCGTTTCCAGCATGGCCGCCCGAGTGTACCGTGTGAGCGCAGCCGTTTCGAACAGCGCGAGCACCATGATCGGCATCAAGGCCTGCTTGATCCTCAGCCAAAGCCCAGCCAGACCCTCCACCTCGATCGTGGTTCGGTAGATCATCGGGAGCCAGCCGAGCTTCACGCTGAAGATGAGGATGAACAAAATACCAGTTACGAAAGTCGGTAACGAAAAGCCGATGAAGGCAAGGGTCGTCGCGATGTTGTCGAAGACGGAATACTGCCGTAGCGCCGACAGCACCCCGACTGGGATAGCGATGAGTACCGAGACGAGGTATGCCGTACCGATCACATATAACGTGGTGGGAAGGCGCTGCCGGATGAGATCGATCACCGGCGACTTCGAGCGGAAGGAATAACCGAAGTCCCCGCGCAGCATCGAGGAAGCCCACTTGACGTAGCGGACGGGGATCGGGTCATCGAGCCCCATGCTCTGACGGATGCGCTGGCGCACCTCCGGCGGTACAGCCGGATTCATCGCGAACTCGGCGAGCGGGTCGCCCGGCGCCAGCGCCAGGATGGTGAAGATCACGATACTGATCGCGATCAGGGTCGGAATCGAAATGAGGACTCGCCGGATCAGATACTGCGTCATCCCCCGAGCTCCTCACCCCATGCCGGACACCGCGGAGGCAGGGTGATCGCCCTGCCCCCGCACTGTCGAGCTCAGCCCGAGCGCCGCCAGTTGGCGATGTTCCAGGTCTCGTCCGTCCAGCGCGAGAGCTCCAGACCCGTCAAGTTCTTGGCGCGGCCGCTGACGCTGTTCCGGTGCACCAGCGGAATGACGACGACGTTGTTGACCACGAGATCGTTCATCTTGATGAAGAGCTCCGCCTGCTTGTCCGGGTCCAGTTCGACCAAGGCCTGTTCGTACGCCTGGTCGTATTCGGGATTTTGCCACCGCTCGTAGTTGCTCCCGGACCAGTTGTTGGCCTTCTGCGCGATGTTGTCCTCTTTGCCGTACCAGGAGAGCATGTAGTCGATCGGATAGATCGAAGTCGGACCGTTCGTGAACATCTCCAGATCAGCGTAGAAGTGCGCAGCCGTATCCGGGTTGCCCGGGTCAGACGAGAAGAAGACCGAGGCGTCGATCGACTTGAGTTCGACCTTGATGCCGAGCTCTTCGAACGCACTCTTGATGATCTCCTGCGTCTTCTGCCGGACAGGATTGACGGTCGTCTGGTAGAGCACCTCCATCCGCACGCCGTCCTTCTGGCGGACGCCGTCCGGACCCTTCGTCCACCCGGCCTCGTCGAGCAAGCGCGCCGCCTCGTCGAGGTCGAACTTCCAGGACGTGTTCTTGGAGACGAAGCGCTCCGGGGCGACCAGGATATTTGCAGTCGCCTGACCAGCGCGGCCGTAGAGCGTGTTGGCGATGACGTCACGCCGGCAGGCGAGCGCATAAGCCTGCCGCACGCGCAGGTCCGATTGCCACGGGTGCGGCACACCCAGTTTCGAGCGCTCGCCGTCGACTTCCTTCCGCGGGTCAGTCATGTTGACGAGGATCCGCTCGACGTTAACCCCCTCAATGACCTCGACGACGCCGACCCCGGCACGTTCCAGCTGATCGAGCACTTGCGCCTCGACCTGCAAGTTCCAGGCGTAGTCGACCTCTCCCGTCTGGAGGACGGCGCGAGCAGCCGTCGTCGCGTCACCGCCACCCTTCATTTCGACCTGCGCGAAGTACGGTTTGTCCGGTTCGCGGTAGTTCTCGTTCATTTCGAAGACGACTACGTCGCCAGGCCGGAACTCTTTCACCTTGAACGGCCCGGTGCCGATCGGGTTCAGGTTGAAGGGGGCATTCCGCGCCTTCTCCCCTGTATAGTCGCGCAGCACGTGCTCCGGGAGGATCATGCCGTAGGGGCCGACGAAAACGTTCATCCACGCGGGGTTCGGGTTCTTGAAGCGGATCACGACGGTGTAATCATCCGGGGTCTCGATCGACTCGATGACCTGGTAATTTCCGACGGTCGTGGTCGCTGCTTTCTCGTCGATGACGAACTCGTAGGTAAACTTTACGTCTTTCGA
>JBEPZP010000205.1:0-4930 GCA_041640735.1 Thermomicrobium sp. | reverse complement strand
TGCCAATTGTCGTGGACGAACACGGTCAATGGCCGGCGTGGGGCAAGGGGCTCGGAGTGGCGCCGTGCCTATGCCGTCAGTGAGCTTCCCGCTGTGCGACGAGGGAAACGGACGAGGAGCCCCGGCTGCCAGAGTGCGGCGCTCGCGCTAGCTCGCGACCGAGTAGCCGGCTTCCTCGATAGCGTTCTGGATGCGGTCTTCCGGCACCGTGTCCAGGCACACCACCCGTACCGTCTTCGTGGCGAGGTCAACCTCGACCTCACGCACGCCATCGATCGGACGAAGGGCTTGGGTGATCGCCTGCACGCAGTGCTGGCAGCTGACGTCGGGGACGCGGTAGGTTCGCGTGACCATCGCTACTGCCCTCCGGCACGTCCTCGCTCTCGATACCCCCTTGGGGTACCTTGGCTAAGTATATGCCATGACCGACGAGCAGTCAACCGGTGCGGCGTCGCTCGCCCCGCCAGCGAAGCGCTTTACATGTGCACCGTGTAGCCCTATAATTTAGGAGTCGGTCGTGCACGGAGTAGGCCGCTGTACTCTATCAGGATACGGACGGGTGGTCTCGCTCGTACCGTGCGCGGCCTCCGCGAAGGGGGGAATCGGCGGAAGCGCAAGGCGTTTTGAGTGTCGCATGTTGCGGTCTCTTGAGGTGTTAGAGTCGATGAGTGGTTCGGATGAAGCGAGGAGGTGAAGTGTGAACCGACGGCGTTTCCTCGTGCTCTCTGCTTCGGTCGTCGCTGGCGGGTTGCTCGCAGCGTGCGGTGGCGGTCAAGCGACGCCGACCCCGGCGCCGGCACCCACGGCGACGCCCACCCCAGCTGCTGCGCCGACACCCACGGAGGCGGCTGCGGCGACGCAGCCTGCGGCGACCCCAACGGTGGTCGTCAGCGGTCCGCCGTTCAAGATCGGGGTCGTCGTCGCTCAGACTGGCAACCTGGCCGCGTCCGGTCGACGACACCTGCAGGGGATGCAGTTGGCGCTCGAAGAATTGGGGAACGCAGCGGGCGGGCGGCAACTCGAGTTGCTCCCAGCGGATACGGCCGGGATTCCGGATCAGGCGGCGACGCACGTTCGGCGACTCGTCGAGAGCGACAAGGTGGACGTCATCACCGGCTTCACCATTACCCCGGAACTTACCGCCGTCCGCGACTATCTTCATCAGCAGGAGCAGCCGACGATCGTCTCCATCGCCGGATGGCCGCCCATCACGCGTGATCCGAACGTGCGCAGTCCGTACATATTCCGCTCTTCGTTCTGTCAAGGACAGTACGAGTTCATCCAGGCACAGTGGGCCTACGAAAAGGGCGGTTACCGGAAAGCTGTGGTGATGGCTCCCGATTATGTGACCGGACGGACGGTCGCACAGATCTTCGGGCAGTTCTTCCAGAAGTCGGGTGGCCAGATCGCGGCCGAGGTATTCCCGCCGCTCGACACGACCGACTTCGGCCCCTATCTGCAGCGGGTGTTGCAGGAGGCGCCGGACGCCGATGTCGTGTGGGCCTGGTTCATCGGCGCTGATGCCATCCGCTTTATGACGCAGTACGAGGAATTCGGGCTCAAGGATCGGTATCCGTTGCTGGGTGGCGCCGAGATCGGTGACGACCCGTATCTACCCGAGGTGGGAGAAGCAGCGCTCGGCATCGTCAGTGCGATCAACTACGCGGCCCGCTACGAGCGCCCGCAGAATCAGGAGTTCGTGCAGAAGTTCCGCCAGAAGTTCAACGCGCTGCCTGGCCACCTCGAGTACTGGGGATACATCACGATCATGATCTTGGCGCACGCTCTGGAAGCGGTGAACGGTGATACCAGCGACAAGCAGGCGTTCCTCAATGCGATCAAGAATGTAAGCTTCGAGGGGCCGATGAATCGTGTCCGCTTCCATCCCGAGAGCCAGGGGCTCTACACGACCGTCCTGGTGCGACGCGTGGATCGGTTGCCCGATGGCTCGCTCGGCAACGTCATCATCGACGAGTACCAGGACATTCACGACCTCTCGTTCTGAACCGACCGACACGTCTCCTCGCGGCCGCCGGGGAACTCCCGGCGGCCGCCGCATGTGCCGGGGCTGGTGGCTTCCCCGTGTAGAATGAGGCGAGCTCGTGACCGCTGGTGTGGTAGCGAGTACTGTTCGAGCGGTACGTGGCTGGCCGCCAGGTCGACACGAGGCGTGCACGGCGTCGCGGTCTGCTGAGGGAATCTCTCCGCTGTCAGTGAGGGAGCGAGCGTTAGTGGAACTCCTGATCGTTGCCGATCTCGAAGGCGTTTCTGGAGTCGACCGGCAGGAGACGTGTGACCCAGCACATCCTGAGTATCTCCACACGCTCGCACACTACGGAGCCGATGTCGCGACGGTCGCTGCGACCGCGCGGCGGGTCGGTATCGCGACGGTGTCGCTCCTGGACTGGCATGGGCGGCCTCTTCCAGCTGCTGCGTTCGCTGCTGACGTCGAGCGCGTCGAGTTCCCGCTTGCCCAGCGCCCGCGTGTCGCCGTGTTGCTCGGCTTCCACGCTCGTGCTGGACAGGAGGAGGCGTTCGCGGCACGGACCTTCGTGCCCGGACTGCGGATTCAGTGGAACGGCCGAGAAGCAGGTGAACTCGCGCTGGCCAGCCGTTGGCTCGGCGAGCGGGGTATTCCGCTCGCACTCGTCGTAGGGGATCGCGGGCTCACCCGGGAAGCCGAAGAGTGGGTGGAGCAGACCGCGGCTGTCGCGGTGAAGCGAGCCGTTTCGCCTGACCGTGCGGAGTGTTTACCGGTCGCACGTGCCCGGCAGGCGCTCGCCGAGGCGCTCGAACGGGTTCTCCTGCGACGCTCCTGGTGGTGGGTCTACCGTCCCGAGTACCCGATTCGCTGGGAAGTGGAGACTGCGGAGCAGTCTCGGCTCGTCGTCGAAGGTGACTCGGTCGGACAGGCGCTGCAGCGCTTGCAGGCTCTCTTGCCGGAGATCACCGTAGCGGTAGCTGCTCATTCCGAGCGACCGAACTGACCGTCGAGGTCGCTCTGGCCTTCCAGGTCGCGCAGGAGTTGCTCGACCTCACGCAGGAGCTCGTACGGCTCGGCGAGCGGCGCCCGTGTTTCCGGGATAGTGCGCCCGAGCGCTAACAGCTGGCTCACCTGCATCGTCGGAAGCACTCCCAGCTCTTCCGCTAGGAGCAACGCGTCGCTCCCAGCGAGCTGGAAGGCGTGGATGCCGCCACGGCACGTGAGGCGGAGCGTTCCAGAGAGCGTACCTTGCTCGTCGACACGGAGCTCGATGCCGTGCACCGTTGCACCCAGGGCACGGAGGAGGTCTGCGACGAGGACGGCGAGGCGCCGTCGCGTCCGCGCTCGTGTGCACGAACAGGTGGCGAGCGCCCGTGCCTCGTCCACGTCGGCGACGACTGCGAAGGTGATGTCCGTTTCGAGGGCGCGCAAGAGCAACAAGGGGTGGGCGTGCTCTCGTGACCAGGTAACTCCCTGGAGGACGACCGGAACTCCTTCAGTCATGTGCATTTCCGCCTTTCTCGGTCTCGTCGACACACTCGGCTCGGTGCGCTGACGGAGTGCAGAAGTACGTGGTACGGTGTCCGCCGATCGCGTGGCCTGTCGTCCCCGCGTCTCGGCGGCGTCCGTCGCGTCGCAGTTCCGTCCGGTACCCGCTCGCGATCCAGTGAGCGTGACGGCCTACGGGTGTAGCAGGGACGGCGGATCGGTCGAGTGGGTTGGAGGTGGTTGCGGTCTGGCTGCGTGTTCTTCGTCTGCGCGTGCTGCGCTGGTCGGCGATTGGCGGGAGCGCTCGCGCGGAGGGCCCAAGCGTGGTGCCGAGAACAACTGCCGCTACGCTGGGAGGAGGCGGTCAGCGATGCGGTCGGTGCACGCTGCACGGCTACTCGTGGCTGCTCGGAGGAGGATCCGTGGGGAAACGCTCTATCTGGTTCCGAGGGGTACGCGTGCACCGACCAGGACTCCTTCCGAGACAACCCCCGAAGGTCGCCGGGATCGGACAGACCCATCACGGTATGGGGCACTCGGTGCGCCCACACCACAATTCCGACCTTTTCAGTCAGAATTGTAGAATCCCGCATCGCTCACAGTCAAGGGCGAGTCCATACCGGCACGCTGCCGCTCTTCCGAGGGAGCACAGAGGGACGAGGTCGGAGCTCACTCGAGCGTGCCCTGGGCAGCGACGAGGTGGGCGACCGGACAGCTGTGACACCGGCGGGGCTGGCAACCGGTCTTGTAGAGGTGGAGGAGACCTTGCTCGGCGCGGGCGCTGCGGACTCGGAAGGCTGAGGGACCGCAGATCTGTTCGAGCGTGGCGCGTGTGAGCGCGTTGCCGCGTCCAGCCGGGAGCGAGCGCCACAGCTCCGCGGCGGCGCTTTCCAACGACTCGTCCCCGGTCGCTCGGGCGTAAGCCAGTGCGAAGGGGACGACCACGTTCACGACGATCTCGTGGGCACGGTCAGCGCCGACCGGCACCGGCGGGCTACGCAGCCAGGCGATGAGCGAGGCGAGTGGGCGGTCGGAGCGCAGGCAGTCTACGAGCTGGTGGAGGATGCCCCTGGGCGCAGAAGCGGTGAGCGTGGCCAGCGACGCCAAGCGTCGCACTGGATGGTTGGCGGGGCGGATGCCGCCGGTGTTCCACGACGGTGGGGACGACGGCGCTTGGGGACAGAGTTCGTGCCAAAGCGATTCGACGGTGTGCCATGTCGAGCGGTCGAGTGGCGCGAACGAGCGTTCGCGGTCCGAAAGGGGTAGGAAGCCAGCTGTACCGAGCAGCAGGGCCGCAGCGCAAGGAAAACGCCGGTGTGCCGGTACTGTCAGCAGGACGCCCTCGAGTCGCTCCAATGGCAGTCGCTGTGCGACGGTGCGCATCCCCTCGCGGTTTCGGTGAAAGCCGAGCGCGTCGGCGAGGAGCCAGTACAGCGTCTGTGCGGGAGGTTCCAGCGC
>JBEPZP010000204.1:0-4953 GCA_041640735.1 Thermomicrobium sp. | reverse complement strand
GCGCCCATCTCCCCAGCGCGGTCACTTGTACTTCGTCGATCGTCCCGGCTCGCTCCGGATGCCACTCCAGGCGCGCGCGTTCGAAGTACTGGACCGTTCGGCCGTCCTCCGTGAACTCCTCACTCAGTGGATACCCGAAAATACGCACGCCCCCGCTGCGTTCCCAGAAGGCACGAAAGCCGTGACAGAGATTGTGTTGCGTCTCCACGAAGTACCGGCACTGTGGCACCTGCATTGGCGCTGCTGGTCGAAAAGCGGGATCCGCGTGCCCCGCCGCGCGCTCCGCACCGAGGCGCCGCAGCTGCACGCGCCACTCCGGTGGGGCCTCTGGGTGCCATTCGAAGACTGCGCGCTCGAAATACTGGATCGTCACTCCCTGTCGCGTGAGTTCCTCACTGAGCGGGTACCCGAAGACCGGGACGTCGCCGTTGCGCAGCCAGAACTCGAGAAAGCCGTACGCGAGCGTGTGTCCAGTCTCCGGGAAAAACACGCGGTCCGGGCCACCAGCAACCGCGCGCACCTCGCCAGGTCGAAGTGACCAGAACGCTATGGCCACGACACAGAGCCAGCACAGGACAGTGCAGCCGCGGCCAAGGGTGAGGTCATCGGACAGCGACCGGCGACGCACCGCTTCCTCCTACCGGAGATACCTACGCTGCGATGCAGAAGGATATGCGAACGCGCCCGCCTCGCCAATCCGCTCGTCCGCACTCGTCACCCTACCGCGGAATCACGAGCACTTGTCCAGCCTGAAGCTGGTTCGGATCCTCGATCCCGTTCGCCTGGATGAGCGCCTCCAGCGAGACCCCAAAGCGCACGGCGATGCCGTACAGCGTATCGCCAGGTTGCACGACGTATGTCGTCCCTTCGGGTGAGACCACCTCGCGTAGGACAGCGGGAGTCGGTGTCGGTACCCGAAGCGAGGGGGGCGGAGGCGTCGGTGTGACGATCGGCAACTGTGGGAAAGGAGTCGGCGTCGGTTGGTTCGTCGGCGTCACCTCCGGCGTCGAACGCGCGAACGGACCGCAGGCTACTACCAGCACGGCGACGAGTATCGGAACGATCCAGCGCGTCCTCATGGCTCCGCTTCCCCGAAGAGTTCCTGTTGCAGACGACGAATCTCCTCCCGGCGTGCTGTCTCCGTCGCCTCGTCGTGCTCGAGGCGCACGCGCAGGACCATCCCGCGCCGCAGCCAGGGGAATCGTACCCGCGGCAGTACCAGCTGCTGGCCGTCGTCGAAGACGAGCACCACCAGTTCTTCGCCGCCGGGGCCGGACTCGAAGCGGTCCACCGTCGCTACGAGAGACTCGTTTTCCATCAGCGGTCCCGCCTCGGTACGATGGTCCAGCTCGACCCGCTCGATTCCACCACGATAGTACCGTCGACGTCAGTCCGGTAGACCAATGCCCCGATCTCGCGCAGGCGTTGCAGTACCTCCGGATGCGGATGACCATACGGGTTACCACGCCCGACCGAGATGAGCACGACCTCTGGCCGTACCGCTCGGAGGAAAGCCTCGCCCGATGACGTGCGACTGCCGTGGTGTCCGGCGACCAAGATGTGCGCCCGCAGCCGCTCACCGTCGCGTCGCACGAGCACCGCCTCACCGCGTCGTTCGAGGTCTCCGGGCACGAGGACACGCACATCGCCGTGCTCGATCAGTAACACGACACTGTTTTCGTTGTCACTGACTGTTCCATCGCTCTCAGAGAGGAACGGCCGTTCCGGCCAGAGAATGTGCGCCTGCACCGAATTCCCCAGCTTCAGGACGCCGCCGCGCTCGGCACGCTGGGCCAGAATCCCAAGCTCGCGCACACGGCGGAGCGTCTCGAGGTAGCTCTGGTTCGTCGTCGGCAAGACCGGATCGACGAACCGCCCGACCGCCATCGCGTCGAGGACCGCAGGCATGCCGCCGACATGATCCTGATCGGGATGGCTGAGCACGAGATAGTCCAACCGCTCGATACCCAGCGAGCGGAAATAGGGAACGATCACCTGCTCGGCAGCCTGCCGACTATTCCCGGCATCGTAGAGGAGCGCGTGTCCATCAGGCGTGACGACGCCTACCGCGAGACCCTGACCGACGTCGAAGACGACGACCTTGACCGCATCCGGCCGCGCGCTCGGGCCGGAGAGGAACGATGCCAAAACGACGGCGGCGAGCGTGAGCAGGACAGCGAAAACAAGCAGGAAACCAGCTCGCCGGGCACGCATCGCTTCAGCTGTCCCGGAGCGCTCGATGGACGAGCCAGAGCCGCTGCAGCACCGTCAGGTTGGTCGCGATGGCCAGAATCCAGAGTACGACGACCGGCCGAGCGAGCAAGAGGCCGATGGCCAGGACCACGATCCGCTCCGGCCGCGCGAAGAATCCCTGCGTCAGCGCGAGCCCTGCCCCTTCAGCTCGGGCTCGCACGTAACTGACGAGCAGAGAACCCACGATCGTCGCATAGCAGAGTAGCACCGGGAGAGCACCTCGGTCGGACCGAACGAGCCAGACCAGAAGACCCCCGATGACCAGCGCTTCGGCGTACCGATCGAGGACCGAATCCAGCACGCCGCCGAAACGGGTCACCCGGCCGGTCGCCCGCGCTACTGCACCGTCCAGCACGTCGAATGCACCAGCCACGAGCAGGAGCGCCCCAGCCACCTGCAGATGCCCGAGGCCGAGGACGACAGCGACGACTGCGTTGAGCAGGAGACCGAGGACAGTCAATTGGTTCGGTGAAAGACCGGTGCGGGCCACCAGTGCGCCGATGCGTTGGACGCGACCCCGCACTCGATCGGCGACGAGTGAACTCAGCACACCTCACGCCCTTCCAGACCACGATCGTAGCGCGATACGCAACGAGCTCCACCAGTCGAGCGGGAGCTCGGTCTCGGGCCGCCGCGCGCCGCGCAGCAGCCGTTCGTAATATGCCAGTGTGCGCTGCGCGATGACCGGCCACGAGAACTGTTCGGCGCGCTGCCGACCGGCCTTCCCGAGTCGCTCGCGCAGCGAAGCGTCCGCCAGGAGATGGACGAGCGCGACCGCGAGCGCATCAGGGTTCTTGCGTTCGACCAGCAGGCCCTCGACGCCGTGACGCAAGACGAAACGGAAGCCGCGGATATCGCTGGCGACTACCGGCTTACCGCTCGCCATCGCCTCCAGTAACACGATGCCGAAGCTCTCCCCTCCCGTCGCCGGTGCGCAGAAAACGTGACAGGCCGTGTAGTAGGACGGCAGCTGCTCGTCCGGGACCGGCCCGACGAACTCGACATTGCCGCGCAGCTCGGCACGCTCGATCACCCGCTCGAAACGGCTGGGGTCACCAGGCCCCACGACGAGGAGGAGGACGTCTGGGAACTCGCGGCGCACGAGCGCGAGCGCCTCCAGAAGGTAGCGGAGCCCCTTGCGCGACTCGTTGAAGCGGCCGACGAACAAGATGGTCGGTCGCTCGAAGCGAGCGATCGGTGGCACGTCGGGGCGGAAGCGCTCCGTATCGATCCCGTTCGGGATGAGTTCATAGTACCCGGGAAAGTAACGAGCGATCGATTCGAGCGCCGCCGGCGAAACCGCGATGCGGCCGTGCAGTTTGGCGAACAGGAGATTCAGGACTGGTTTGGCGGAGAGATACCCCCAGTTGTGCGTCCGCGCGGCATGGAAGGTGCCCACGTTGATCGAACGCGAATGCAGGAGCGCGAGCTGCGGCAGCATCGGCGCCAGCGGCTCGTGCAAGTGGACGATATCGAACTGCTCGCGCCGGAGGAGCTCCCGCACCTTCCCGGAGACGAAGGGTGAGAGCGTGATACGAGCAGTCGAACCGTTCGCTGGAACAGGCACCGCGACCCCGAGCCGGATCAGGTGCCCGTCGTCGCTCTCCTCCTCTCCCGGCGAGCGCGGCGCGAGAATCCGCGTCTCGTGCCCGAGTTTGCGATACTCGGCGTCGAGGTGGAGAATATGTTCGTTGACCCCACCGGGATAGCTGAAGTCGAACGGTGATACCAACAGAATCCGCACTGTGCACTCCCGATCGGAACGGAGCGAACGTGATGGCGACCTGGGCGCTCACCGCCTTCGTTTGTGGCCTCTGGTGGACCGCCGCGACGATCTGGCGCCTGAGCCGATCGCGCGCGACCCCACCGCTCTGGCTGGCACTGCTCCGCGACGTGGCTCCGGCACCGCTGCTGGGCGTCCTCCTCGCTCGCTCATTCGGGCTCGGTTGACAGCGCCGACGTCTCGCCAGCTGCCTCCGTCTTCTCGGTCTTGGCTACCAGCACGACGGCATCTCGTCCGATCGTGCGGACCTCGTCGATCGATACCCTCTGCCGCCGCCCCAAGAGACCCCCGAGCCCACTCGGAGCCACAATGAGCGCTGTCAGTAGTCCAGTTACCGGATCGAACTCAGCATCGTCCACCGTTCCGCGCAACGCACCGAGCTCCGTGACGACACGCAACCGCACCAACTCTTCGATGGTCAACGCGGATCCGTCTCTCTCGCTCGCGACCTTCAGGACCTCACGACTCGGCAGCATGACGGCATCGGCACCGATACTCTGCACATCCTCGAAGGCTACGTCACTGAGATCCTTGCCTGTCCGTCGAACGCGCAACCCGGTGATGCGACGATGCTGTGGATCGATGAACGCATCCACAACGTCGCCGATCCGCTCTCCACTGTCGATCGCAATCACTGGCCTCCCGCGTAGAGCCCGGAGTTCCATGGCCTGTCCTCCACCATGCGTCGCATGAACGCGAATTTTGCTCCATCATAGCAGCAACCGTGTACGCTCGGACATTTCTCCTCCCTGGGACGCAATGCACGTGAAGGGTATGCTCTACCAGGGAGGGGAACGACACGGAGCGAGAATCGGAAGCCATGGCGCGCCAGCGTAACGGGAGAACCAACGGGAACGGGAGGGGCAACGGGCATCGCTCGTCATCCGCCGCCGTCGTCATCGCCCGGCGCCGCCGCG
>JBEPZP010000203.1:0-4987 GCA_041640735.1 Thermomicrobium sp. | reverse complement strand
AACGGCTGCAGGGAAGGGGTATCCCGGTTTGGCACCTGACGACCAGTTGGATCGCGACCTCGCCACGCCGACTGCGCCGCCTCCCGTTCCGACTCGGTCTGTTCGCGACATTCCTGCGCTGGCTTCTTGCCGAACTCGGCATCGGCCGGCGTTGGCGCTACTGAAGGACCTGCCATGGTGGCTCATCCGGCTCGGTCGAGCCGGTGGGGGTCGTGCATTCGGCCTCCTCGCCGTCTGGCTCGGTTGGGAGCGCCTGACGGAACTCATATGGCGACCGCGGCTGGTGCGGCCGGGTGGATTCTTCCGCTACCGGATCGTCCGCTACCGCGGTCCAGCGACGGTCTTAGGCGACGGGACGCGGATCGAGCCGGGAGACCCCGTCGTCGAACTCCACTTCGACAACCGGCGGCTGTTGGCACTTTCCTCGGCCGGTGCTCAGCTGCCGTGGGACGTGTTACGGCTGGCACGCGAGGACCTCAGGGAACTCGCGTGCAGTATCGGGACGGGCGAACTCGGCGAGGTCCGCGCGCTGGTCGGGATCACGCTCTTCGCGCGAGCAGGCCGCCGACTCGGCTTCGAGGTCCACCCGCTTCCGCCGACCTGGTACCACCGCTTGCAACGCTTCTTCTTCGTCGGACTGATCGCGGTCTACCACCCTCTAGGATGGCGTATGGCCGACCGCTACCGCGAACGGGCATGGCCAGGCCGCGCCTGGATGAGCCGCGCGACGCTCCTCGCGCGCTACGGTGCCGGCTGCTGACGCCGCGACCGTTCCGGCCCGATCCATCCAAGCGTCTCGCCCGGTTCGCCGCGGAGGATCGTGCGGAGCCCCCAGCCCTCGGTGAGCAGCACCCCGGTGACCAAGAGCGCACTGGCGACGCACCACTGGCAGATCGCATGGATGACGAACAGCTCGAGATAGGTGAGATACGCGGAATAGAGCGTGCCAGCCAAAGCGATGCTGACGTTGGCACTGGTGAGGGGTTCGCTCCATCGCGGCGAACGCCAGCGTACCAGCCCGACGAGGAAGAGGACGACGTACATCCCCAGACCGAGCAGCGCGATCGGTACGCCAGCGACCTTGGCGTAGGGACTGTTCTGCACCGTCGCACAGCTACCGATCCCGCAGACGAGGAGCGACTGGTCGTAGGCGACCAACGTGAGATAGCCTGCGACCGCGATCCCGCCGAGGGACAGGGCGAGCGAGAGGTGCGGCCAGCGCACCCGACGCATCACGGCAAAGCCTCCTCGATACGGTTGGTGAGATCACTGAGGCTCGAGATCGTAAAGGGTGCGCTCCCGTTGACACTGAAGGACGGCGTCGCCCGGACACCGAGCGACTGCGCCTCGCGCACCATTTGCTGGACGTCGTCTGCATGGACACCGTCACGCAAGCAGGAGCGGAACGCACCGACGTCCAGACCGACGACGCGGGCGATCTCTTCCAACCGCCGGTCGCTGAAGGCGCCGACGTTCTCACCGGTCTGGTTCGCGTAGAGCGCCGCGTGGAACTCCCAGAACTTCCCCTGGTCCAACGCGCAGTAGGCTGCTTCGGCGGCGCGTCGCGACTCGGGCCCGATGAAGGCGAAGTCGCGGAACTCCCACCGCACCTTTCCAGTCGCGATGTACTGCTCGAGGATCGTGGGGAAGAAGCGCTGCTCGAAGATCCGGCAGGCCGGGCACTGGTAGTCGCCCCACTCGATGACGTGCACCGGTGCGTTGGGATCGCCGAGCACGCGGCCCTCCCTGGGCACGCTGGTGTACTTGGAGACGTCGGGCATCTGCACCGCGGCGACCTCGCGCGCGCTCCGCTGGCTCAGCCAGATCCCGCCCCCGACGGCGACGAGCGCCAGGACGATCGGCACGACGATCAAGAGGATCCGCCGCTGCCGAGCCCGTCGCTCCGCTTCGATCTTCCGCTGAGCCCGCCGCGAGAGGCGAGATTCCTCAGTAGCCTTTCCCGTTCTCGGCGGCAATTCAGGCCTCGTCGACATGGTCGCACCCTTCCGTCGACCCATCTCGATCCGTCGGCCGGAATGGTACCAGAGGCGCGCCACAACCATGGAAAAGGCTCGTCGCACTCCACTGCTCCTCACCGCATTCTCCAGAGACGCAGCGGCCGGTAACAGCGCGGCCGAGACCTGCAACGTACACTGGAGTCACGAACGTGCGGAGCGGGGCCATGGAGACCTGCCGCAGCCTGGAGCGAGGGCGACCGAGCGTCGACGCTGCCGTCACGACCGCACTGACGACAGCGAGTGGGCGCCGCTGGCTGCGCCGAACGGTTCTCCCGCAGTTACCTGCCGACCACGCAGCCCAGCTCGCGACGCTCCTCCTCTCCTATAGGGAGGACTTCACGCCGTGGCAGCGTGACGCCTCCACGCGCTTGGTGGTGGAGCGTCTCCCCATCGCGGAACTCCTGCGCCACGCGGAATGGTTGGCCGGAAGCAACGCTGCGCTCGCGCTCTGGGAGCGTCTGGCCCGGGAAGGGATGTCTCTCGTCGTCAGCACAGCATTCCGCGTGCTCCGGCGCGGCTCGCCGCTGGCGAGAGAATTCGTGCTGACCGTACTCCTGGCTGACCCGAGCAGCGAGATCGTCGTTTCACCCGCGACGGCACGCGCCCTCCTCGCCGTGGCCTTGGTCGATCCTGACGACGCTGTCCGTGGCCTGGCGGTCGCGGCAGCAGCACAGCACGCGCCGGATCTCCTACGATCACGGTGGCAGTCCTGGGTCGAAGACCGCTCCCCGCGGGCACGCCGGGCTGCCTGGCGCGTAGCGCTCCGCTTCGACGCCCAGGCAGGCGAGCATGCTTCCCGACTCGTCGCGACGGAAGGGGTACCAGCGCCGGTACGCAGCGATGCGCTCTGGGCGCTGGCACAGATCCTGACGACGGAGGAGATCGCGCCGCTACTCGCGCTCGTCATCACCCATACGGATCGTGAGCTCGCAGAAGCTGCAGCGGAGCTCTTGTGGACGCAGCACCGTCACCCGCTGCCCGCACAGGCCGCTTTGGCGAGCCCACATCCTGCGGTACGAGCGGTCGGCGAGCGCCTGCTCGGTCCACGGCACGGGTCACCGGCCGCCGGCGGCCGACCGGGCATGTTCGGCCACCTCGCCTGAACCTGTCGGCCACCCACAGGGTGCCGGCACGACGGCGCCAGCCTGCTCCGCCCAAACGGAACAGGAGCGCCGAAGGGAAGAGGCTGCGAGGAGCCCCCGTAAGCGACCGGTCGAGCCAGCAGGCTCAGGGCGTCTCACCACGGTTCTCGCCCCACTCGGCGAACGTGACGACGCGCACGTCCACCGGACGACCGAGCAAGGTCGCCAGCACCTCGCGGACGGTCGGCAACCAGTGCCGCTCGAGCTTACGCCGGACCGAAGCATTGGGGACACCGAGCACGACCTCGCCCGCTGACGGTGCGGCGAGGAGGCGAACTGGCCGGATGCACTCCGCGAAGGCTGCCGGAGGCAACTGCTCGTGCAGGTGTTCCTGAGCGAGAGACCAGAGCGGGGCCAAGCTGGGCGGCGGCTCGCTGAGGGACGGCGCAGCCCCAGCGCGTTGGTGTGGCGCTGGTGCAGCAGGTTCTGTACTGGGGGAGAGACGAGTCGCCAGAGCCTCTTCGAGCAAGGCCACCAGCCGCTCGAGCGTCGTCGACGCCAGGACACCATCGAGTGCGAGCGGTTCGCGCGTCGTGGTCGCACGCTCGTTCAGGACGCGGGGGGTCGCAGCGCTCGACCGAACGGTATGGCGCGCCCAGCGAGCGAGGATCTCGCGGATCCGTTTGGGAGCCACGTAGCGCGAACCGCTCGCGACCGCTTCGCGGATCGCGGCGACGACGAGCTCGGCCGGACGCTCGCCGCGGGCCTCAGCCAAGGGGAGGAACTCTCGTTCCAGTTCGGCGAGGAGTGTCCGCTCGAGCGGCGTCGCTGGCCGAGCGTTCGCTGCCTCGTAACAGGTAACGACCTCCGGCGACGGTTCGAGCACAGGGCCATCAGCCTCGGCGGGAGGGGGTTCTGGGGCGGATTCCACAGTAGTCGTAGTCGTCGGATCCACTTGGTCATACGTGGTGTCGTGCGGAGCAACACTGCTTGCCTCCTCTCTGTTGGACCGGCCAACTGAGGTACGGTGGGAAGGGTGGGAAGCATGGTTGCTGGGTGCGACAACGGTGGGGGAACCACTGTTGCTCGCTGCGACAACGCCGTTCGAACCACCGTCGCTCGGTGCAACAGTGGTCGAGGTGGCCAGTGCGGCGTCGACTGTCGCGGCCTTGCGCCGGGCGTGACCAGCGCGAGTGCGGGCGGAAAACCGCGCGTCCTCAGCGGCGGCGCGCGCGGCGAGCTTTTGCCAGAGGGGATGCTGGCGGACGACAGGGAGGATCTGGTGCCAAGCGTTGTCGCGATCGATCGGCGCGAAGCGCGGCGAAAAGATGTGGCGGATGTAGCGATAGACTGCTTCGTCGCGGTCGGCGAGTTCCACCACGCGCAGCACAGCGTCCGGCGTGAGGACGAAGCCCTCGGGACGGTCCTTCACACGGTAGAAGTTGTGGGGAACCCGCCACCGGCGACCAGCCTCGTCGGTCCGGGTTACCATCTCCTTGCGTATTTCGATGAGGTCGAGCGCGACGAGGATCTTGTTGATGGTGATGAGTTCGCCGCGGTCCTCTCCGTAGAACGCTGCCTCGGCTTGCTGCGACGGGAACGCGTAGCCGCGGTAGGGTGAGTTCTCCCGCCGATCGGTCCAGACCGTGTAGGAATTGAGCAGTCCCACCCCCTTCAGCCCGATCAGGGGCGCAAACTGGGTGATGATCGTGTTCCAGTGCCAGAACCAGCCGCGCCGACGAGCGTCCTCGCCGCTCCGTTCCGGCTGCTGTGCGACCGGTCGGGCTGGCGGATCGGTCATGCGACGACCTCCTTCCGCCCTGCTTCCCCTCTCGAGCATAACGGCAAGCGGTGCGTGATTCAAGTCCTTCCGCATTTGTGCACATT
>JBEPZP010000202.1:0-5007 GCA_041640735.1 Thermomicrobium sp. | reverse complement strand
GGTGATGACGGAACGGCGGGGTTGAATGGAACCGGAGACGAGCGATTCCGTGACTGACCCAGGCAGGGCGGTAGGAGCGAGAGATGGCAGGCGAGCGACGGATTCGGGTACTGATCGTGGACGACCACGATCTGTTTCGCGAAGGGTTGCGCCAGCTCATCGAGACGGACGAAGCGATCGAAGTCGTCGGTGAAGCGGCGACCGGCCAGGAAGCGGTAGAGCTCGTCGAAGCGCTGCGGCCGGACGTCGTCCTGATGGACATCAACATGCCCGGCATGGACGGCATCCGCGCGACGGAAACCATCACGCAACGCTTCCGGGACGTGCACGTCGTCATGCTGACGATGTACGACGACGAGGAGTATGTCCTGCATGCCATTCGTGCCGGGGCGCGGAGCTATCTCGTCAAGAACAGCAAGCCGGAGGAGCTGTTGCGGGCGATCCACGTGGCGGCCGACGGTGGGGCGACGATCGATCCTGATTTAGCACCGATCCTGATGCGCGAGTACCAGCGCCTTCTCGCGAAGGCCCCGACGCGCGGGCAGGAGCTCTCCGATCGCGAGCTGGCGATGCTCCGCTTGCTCGCCCAGGGATACAGCAACAAGCAGATCGCGGACGCGCTGCATCTCGCGGAGAGCACGGTCAAGAACAACTTGTCGGCGTTGTTCCAGAAGCTCGGTGTACGCGACCGCACGCAAGCGGTGATCTACGCGATCTCGCACGGCCTGGTTCCGCGGCCGTCCGACATGCCGCGACGGTAGCGGGCTCGCGTTCCGCACCGGCTTGTGCGAGGATGATAGCGCCACCGATCGCGGTGGCGTTCGTCGTTGTTGTCGGTTGGGTGGGAGGCGAATCGGTATGACGCAGCTTCCTCTGAGCGGTGTGCGGGTTGCCGACCTCACGCGGGTCATGGCTGGACCCTACTGCACGATGCTGCTCGGTGACCTCGGTGCCGATGTAATCAAGATCGAACGCCCCGGAACGGGAGACGACACGCGCTCGTGGGGGCCACCCTTCATCGACGGGATCAGTGCCTACTATCTCTCTGTCAATCGCAACAAGCGCAGCATCACGCTCGATCTCAAGCACCCGGCCGGACAGGAAGTCTTCTGGCGCCTCGTCGACCGCGCCGACGTGGTGGTCGAGAACTTCAGCCCCGGTACCGTCGACCGCCTCGGCATCGGGTACGAAGCGGTGCGCGGCCGGCGACCGCAGATCATCTACTGCTCGATCTCTGGCTTCGGGCAGACTGGGCCCGGCAAGGACCGCACCGCGTACGACCTCATCGTGCAGGGGATGTCGGGGTTGATGAGCGTCACCGGGTTCCCGGACGGGGAACCGGTTCGCTTCGGCGTACCGATCGCCGACATCGGTGCGGGCATGTTCGCCGCGATGGCGATCCTGGCGGCACTGTACCATCGGGCGCAGACCGGTGAAGGGCAGTACATCGATACCTCGATGCTCGGTGGGCAGGTGGCGCTGCTCACCTACCAGGCCGGCATCTATTTCGCGACCGGCCAGGCGCCGAAGCGGACCGGCAACGCGCACCCGATCGTCGCTCCCTATCAGACGTTCCGGAGTGCCGACGGGCACGTGAACATCGCAGCGGGGAACGACGCCATCTTCGCCCGCATGTGTCGTGCGCTCGGTTTGGAGGATCTCCTCGCCGACCCACGGTTCGCTGACAACGCTGGGCGCATCACGAACCTACCGGAGTTGGTCGAACGGATCGAGGCGGTGACGCGGACATTCACGACGGCCGAAATCGTGGCGCGCCTCGATGCGGCCCAAGTCCCCTGCGGTCCGATCTATACGGTTCCGGAGGTCTTCGCTGATCCACAAGTGCAGCATCTGGCGCTCCACCAGAAGGTGCCGCATCCGACGTTGGGAACGGTCGATCAGACTGGCTTCCCGTGGCGCTTCTCGCGGACTCCGGCCGAGATCCGACGACACCCGCCGCTCCTCGGTGAGCACACGGACGAAGTGTTGACCGAGCTGGGGTACACAACGACCGAGATCGCGGCGATGCGCGAGGTGGGTGCGATCTAAGGCGATTCCTCGAGCGGTGTCCACGGCCTCCACGCGAAGCGCAGGCGCCACCGCTCCAGGATCGTGCAGACCGGTTCGCTCAGGAGGAGCGCGAGGACAGCGTTGCCGAGGGCGCGCGTGCCGTCGAAGAGCAGCGACGTGGCCAGATAGAATCGCGCATAGGTGTGCAGTGTTTCGCCCAGGGACATGCCCGGTGTCCAGTAGAGGCCGGCGCTCTCGGCGATGCCGGGTGCCATGAAGGGCCAGAACCAGAGGTTCATGAGGGCGCCGAACAGGAAGCCCCATACGGCGCCGAAGGCGGCGAGCAGGAGTCGCCGTCTCCACCCGCTCCTGCGCGGTAGCCATCCGGCCGTCGCGCCGAGCCAGCCAGCGCACAACATCTGATAGGGCAGCCAAGGGCCGACGCCCCCGGTCAGCACGGCCGAGACGAGGAGCGTCAGGGAACCCATGAGGAAGCCGAAGCGCGCCCCGAACACGTAACCGGCCAGCATGATGAGGAGGAAGATCGGGCTCGCGCCGATGAGGCTGGGCACGAACCGAAGCGCGGCGTCCAGTGCGACCAGGACGGCGAGCAGCGCGACGAAGCGGGCAGCATCGTTCCGCTGCGTCGCGCCCGCAGTGAGTCCGCCCAAGAGCACGAGGAGCGAGACGACCGCGAGTAGCGCGAACAGGAGCGGCACGACCACGGTGTCGCGCTGCTCGGGCACGCGGCCGACGAGCGGGAGCAGGAAGGGGTAGAGGAACGCAGCTAGCCCGCCGACGAAGGCGAGGATGAGGGCGATCTGGCTGAGGAGATCAGCGACTCGACTCATGCCGGGCGAACGGTGGCTCGAGCCGGACCGGTGCGGCGAGCGCGTGGACAGCCGCCGCGCAGCGTTCAGGGTGGAGCAGGGCGGCCAGGATTTCGACGCCGCCCACCACCCGCGGTCCCGGCCGACTGAAGTAGCTCGAGGCATCGACGGCCCAGACGGCGCCGCGGACCACGGCTGGCACCTGGCGCAGCGTCGGGTCACTCAGCAGTTCTTGACCTAACGCCTGTGTTCCTGCGAGGTCGTACCCACAGGGCATCAGGACGAGCACGTCCGGTGCAGCCGCTGCGACGTCGTCCCAGGTGACGGTAAAGGACGGCTTGCCAGCCACACCGAGAGCGTCGTACCCTCCGGCGCGTTCGACCATCTCCGGTACCCAGTGACCCGCGACGATCGGCGGAGCGAGCCACTCGAGACAGACGACGCGCGGTCGCTGGCCGATCGATCCGAGACGCTGCTCGATCCACTCGAGTCGTCGCCGGAGGGCCGAGACGACAGCCTGCGCCGTCGCGGTGCGACCGGTCGCCCGACCCACAGTGACGATCGACTCCAGGATCTCATCCAGTGTCGTCGGTTGCACCGAAAGGACGCGAGCTGGTCCCGGCAGGCGTGACGCGAGCTGGCAGACCTCGTCCACCGACACCGCGCAGACAGGGCAGAGATCCTGTGTCAGGATGAGGTCCGGTCGCAGCGCAGCGAGCTGTTCCTGGTCCAGTTCGTACAGCGGTAACCCGGCGGCGACGCGGGCCCGGACAACGGCGTCGATCTCGGCGTGGCTCAAGCCCGGTGGCAGGAGACTCCGAGTGATCCGCGGTTTAGCGCGTACGGCAGGGGGATAGTCGCACTCGTGCGTGACGGCGACGAGCGCGTCAGCCAGGCCGAGGGCCCAGCAGATTTCGGTGAGGCTCGGGAGCAAGGAAACGATCCGCACCGCGCTCTCCTCGCCGCCGTCAGACTTCGGCGGCGGTCGGCTCGTCGACGGCGAACGTGGCTTCCTCCGGCGGTTCGGGTGTCAACCAGCGTTCACCGTACTCGCGCAACTGTTCGATGAGCGGCAAGGCAGCTCGGCCCTTCTCCGTGAGGGCGTACTCGACGCGCGGCGGGACTTCCGCGTACGCGTGCCGAGAGATCAACCCCTCTGCTTCGAGATAGCGCAAGCGCTGGGAGAGAACGGCGGGGCTGATACCGGTACCGTCGAGCAATTCGTGGAAGCGCCGGTTCCCCTGCCCCAGTTCGCGGAGGATCAACAGCACCCAGTGGTCACCGAGGAGCCGCGCTGCGCGTGCGATCGGACAACTCGCGTCGTGGTGTGCATCGCGTCGCATCGTCCATCCTCGCTACAGCCATTGTACTGCGTCGAGCTCGTCACCTGCGCGGGGCGTTACACGGCAAGACGCCCACCGTCTGCACGTGGGTCGGCGTGCGCACTTTCCGACGCTCCGGCGTGGCGGGCGTGCCCCTTGACAACGACCGACGACTATACTACGCTAACCGTAGTTGCTACGGAATACGTAGGATGAGCGGTACGCGAAAGGAGGCACGCGTGAGCACGGTAGCACCGGAACTGACCGGACTGGCACGGTGGGAGATCGATCCCTCGCACAGCCAGATCACGTTCGCTGTCCGTCACCTCATGGTGACGACGGTACGCGGGCAGTTCAAGAACTTCTCCGGGTGGGTCGAGTTCGACCCGGCGCACCCCGAGAACGGGAAGGTCGAGGTCACCATCGATGCGGCGAGCATCGATACGCGCGAAGAGCGCCGCGACGCACACCTTCGCTCGGCCGACTTCCTTGACGTCGAGCACTACCCGACCATCACGTTCGTCAGCAAGCGGATCGAGCCGCTCGGCGGCAACCGTTACCGGGTGATCGGCGACCTGACGATCCGCGGCGTCACCAAGGAGGTGGCGTTGGACACCGAGTTCCACGGCGTGGCGAAGGACCCGTGGGGCGGCGTGCGGGCTGGCTTCGAGGCGCGGACCAAGATCAACCGGCACGACTTCGGCGCCAGCTGGAACGTGGCGCTCGAAGCTGGCGGCTGGCTCGTCGGTGAGAACGTCGACGTCTTCATCGAGGTCGAGCTGGTCCGCAAGGAGCAGGCCTAGTGCTACTCGCGGGTGGGGAACATCCGGTTCTCCACCCGTCTC
>JBEPZP010000201.1:0-5046 GCA_041640735.1 Thermomicrobium sp. | reverse complement strand
CGGTCCCCGAGTTGCCGGCGGCGACGACGACGGTGACGCCAGCCTGGACGACGCGGCAGATGGCCTGATGCAGGGGGTCGCTCGATCCGCCGCAGTTGGGCGTGTCCGTCCCACTGGCAGCGCCACTATAGTTGGCCACGCGGATGGTGGCCGCGTTGGCAGCGACCCAGTTCACGCCGCAGATGAGCCACGAGACGAACCCACTCCCGCTGTCGCTGAAGACTTTGACCGCCCACAGGCGCGCGCCGGGGACGACACCGACGACGCCGATCCCGTTGTCGCGTGCGCCGATGGTGCCGGCGACGTGCGTGCCGTGGCCGTGGCGGTCGACCCAGCTCCCGCTCCCCGAGCAGTCGTACCCGCCGACGACGTTGAGGTCGGGGTGGTTCGGATCGATACCGGTGTCGAGCACGGCAATGTCGATCGGCATGGGATCGTCGATCCCGTCGATCTTCGCGATCGGGTTTTCGAGCGTGCCGATGCGCTGGATACCGGTCGGGATCGACTGGGCGGCGAGCGTCGTCTCGCGGTCGGGGACGATGGCGGCGACTTGCCCGGTCTGCACCAGTCGCTCGACTTGTCGCTTGGTCAAGTGGCCGGCGAATCCAGCCAGGACAGTGTCGTAGACCTGTTCCGGTTGCACCCCGGCGCGGCGCGCCAGCTCGTGCACTTGGCTCCGCCGGACCGGTGCGAACTCGGCGGATGTCGCCGTCGTGTCGGCCATGACGACGATGTAGCGCGACGGTGGCCCTTCCGCTCCGGCTGCTGCGACTGCCGCTGTGAAGAGCTGGAGCGTGATCAGGATGCTCAGGAGTAACCGTCCGGTGGCGCGGATCATCGTTGCCTCCTCGGTGGGTCGTTCGTCTTCCCACTCGAGGAGGTCGGCCGTCGTGCCACGCAGGCAGAGAGGCAGAGGTCCTAGCCGCTGCTAGGACTTTCTGTCGTCTTCTGGTTCCCCGGTCGCGTCGGGCCGAATGTCCCGCCTCTTCGCTTTGGCGAGTGCGTCCGATCGGCCCGAGACGTAGGTCCTAGGATTCCTACGACGTCACCGGCCCGGTACGGACGGTGCGGTGCCCTGAGCAGACGACCTCGCCCGCTGTGCCCAGGCGTCAGAGGCGCTGCATGGTGGGCCGGTCTGCTGCGCTGAGTGACGGGATCGTCAGGAGAAGGGTAAATCGTCGTCCTCTCCGTTCGCGGCGCCGAACAGTTCGGGCGCCGCTTCGAACCCGGACATGGTGAGGCCGGTTCGGAGTTGCGTGATCTGGAGTTCGGCTCGATCCAGCGCCTCGTTGCAGCGGCGGATCAGCTCGAGGCCACGCTGGTACTCGCGGATCGCTTCAGCGAGCGGAAGGTCCCCGCTCTCGAGGCGCTGGACGATCGCTTCGACCTCTTTGACCATCTCTTCGAAGAGGTCGATCGGATGTGGCGGTAGCGCGGAGCCATCGATCTGCTCAGCCATGGTTCCCCTCGCCCCCTCCCTCTCGCTCGATGTGCTCGACGGTCGTCTCTGCTCGCCCGTCGCTGAAGCGCAAGCGGAGTCGCTGGCCGACGACGAGTTCGCTCACGCTGCGGACTAACCGGCCGCTCGCCGGATCTTCCGCGAAGAGGTAGCCGCGAGCCAGCGGACTGTACGGACTCAAGAGTTCGAGTTCCCGCTGCAGGCTCTGCAGGCGCTGGCGTTCTCTCGACAGTTTCCGCATGAGCGCACGGTCGAGTTGCTGCGCCGACTGGTCGAGTCGTTGACGCAGGTTGTCCATCCGGTGGCGCGGTGCTGCTCGCATCAGTCTCTGGTCGAGTGCAGCGACGCGCTCGCGCGCGTGCCGCACGTGCTGGTGGAGGAGTTCGTCCAAGCGGTTCGCCAGACCGGTGAGCCACCCGAGCAAAGTGACGCGATCATAGGGCGTCACTAGCTCGGCTGCCGCCGAGGGGGTGGGTGCGCGGTGGTCGGCGACGAAATCGCAGATCGTCCAGTCAGTCTGGTGGCCGACAGCCGACACCACGGGAACACGGCAGGCGAACACGGCTCGAGCGAGCCGCTCGTCGTTGAAGCACCACAGGTCTTCGAGCGAGCCGCCACCCCGCGCGATGATCACGACATCGGCGCGGCCGTCCCACTGGACTGCCTCCAGCGCTGTCACGAGTGACTCGACCGCCCCATCGCCCTGGACGCGTGCTGGTGCCAGGATGAGGTGCGCGTACGGATACCGCCGGCGCAGGACGCTCTGGATGTCGTGCCACACCGCGCCGTGCGGCGACGTAACGACAGCGATGCACCGCGGCAACGCGGGAAGCGGTCGTTTGCGCGCCGGATCGAACAGGCCCTCGCGCTCGAGCTTCTGCTTGAGTTGCTCGAGTTGCACGCGCAGCGCACCGTCACCGACCGGCTCCAGGACGTCGACATACAGCTGGTAAACGCCGTCTCGCTCGTAGACGCTGATCGAACCGGTGGCGATGACCTCGTCACCGTCGTTGGGGAGATACGGGAGCCACTGGGCGACACTCCGGAAGAGGACGCAACGGAGCGTCGCTTCCCCTTCGCGCAAGTTGAAGTACCAGTGGCCGCTAGCGAAGGTGCGCGCGTTGGTGACCTCGCCGCGCACGCGGAGGAAGCGCAGTTCGGGCTGGCTTTCGAGGAGATCCTTGATCTGCCGGGTGAGTGCTGCCACGCCGATGACTGCGCCGCCGAACATCGCCAGCCTCCTCGTCTCAGTCCGGTCGCAGTCGCATCAGGGGTTGACCGTACTCGACCGGCTGACCGTTTTGGACGAGGATCTCGACGATCGTCCCCGCTCGCTCGGCGACGATCTCGTTCATCACCTTCATCGCCTCGATGATCGCCACGACCTGGCCGGGTTCGACGTGGTCGCCCACGCGCACGAACGGTTCAGCCCCGGGGCGCGGTGCGGCGTAGAACGTCCCGACCATCGGCGCGACGATCGTCTCCAGCGCTTCCTCCGGTGGTGCCTGGCTGGGGGCTGGGACGAGCGGTGCAGATGGGAGGACGCTGGCTCCCTCGACAGCGAGCGGTACCGGGGCGCCGGACTCGAGCGCGATGCGCAGGTCACCCTGGACGACCTCCAGCCGGTGCAAGCCGGCTGCCCGCATGACTTCGACGAGTTCGCGCACGGCGCGCGTCAGCGCAGCGTAGTCCGGCCCGGCCGCAGACTCTGGTGCCGCCCGTTCGGCCATCGTCAGCTCACCCGTTCGATGTACTCGCCGGTGCGGGTGTCGACGCGGACGACGTCACCGACTTCGACGAAGAAGGGTACGGTGACCACGAGCCCGGTCTCGAGCGTCGCCGGTTTGCCCCCGCCCGACTGGGTATCGCCGCGCACGCCCGGTGGCGTATCGACGACTTGCAGGTCGACCGTGACGGGCAACTCGACCTCTACCGGCTGGCCGTTGTAGGTGAGGAGATCGAGTTGCAACCCTTCCTTGAGGTAGTACACCGCATCACCGAGCGCTTCCCGGTCGACGGCGAACTGCTCGAACGTCTCGGTGTCCATGAAGTGGTACTGACCGCTATCCTCGTAGAGGAACTGCACGCGGTGCCGCTCGAGCGGTGCCAGCTCGAAGCGCGTGCCGGCCTGGACGGTCGTCGTCGTGGTCGCCCCGGTGCGCAAGTTCTTCAGCGTCAAGCGGACGAAGGCGCTGCCGCGACCCATCTTGACGTGCTGGTAGTCCAGGACACGTACCAGTTCCCCGTCGATGAGCAGCGTCATGCCCTTCCTGAGGTCACCCGTCTCGATCATCCGGCGTTCCTCCTGCTCTGTTGCATCGTTCTCGCCGAGAGTATACGTAGCAGCTGAAGGCGGGGACGAGCCGCTCCTCAGTCGAGCACCACGCGCTTGGGCGTGCGCGTGAGGACTTCGACCCCGTCCTCGCGGACGACGACCAAGTCCTCGATGCGCACGCCGCCCCAACCGGGCAGGTAGATCCCTGGTTCGATGGTGACGACGTGACCGGGTTCCAGGACCTGGTCGGAGGCCGGCGAGAGCGCTGGCGCCTCGTGCACGCGCACACCGACGCCGTGGCCCAAGGAGTGCGTGAAGGCGTCGCCGTATCCGGCCTGCTCGATCACCTCGCGGGCCAGCCGGTCCGCCTCGCGCCCGGTCATGCCGGGGCGGATACCGGCTTCGGCTGCCTCCAGGGCGGCGAGTACGACGGCGAAGACGCGCTCGAGCTGTTCGTCCGCCTCCCCGAGCCAGACCGTCCGGGTGAGGTCGGCGCAGTATCCGGCTACGACCGCGCCCATGTCGATCACGATCGGCTCGCCCGAACCGATCCGACGCTGGGTAGGCCGGTAGTGCGGCAGCGCACCGTGCGGGCCGGAGGCGACCGCGATCGGGAAGGCCGTGCCGTCAGCGCCTGCTTCGATCAGCGCTGCCTCGAGGCGGAGAGCGACTTCCCGTTCGGTCATCCCCGGTCGCAGCTCGCGCACCACGGCTTGGAAGGCGGCATCGGTCACCGCCTGGGCGCGCGCGATGAGCGCGAGCTCGTCCTCGTCTTTCACCGTGCGCAGGTCGTCGACGAGGGTACCGACCGGGATCAGCTCGATACCGTCGCCGAGCGTCTCCTCCAGGACGCGCACGTCCCGGTAGAGGATCGCGCGGTCCTCGAAGCCGACGCGCCGGACTCCCATCTCGCGCAGCACCGTCGCATCGCCCTTGGCGAAGTCGCGCTCGCGGTCGAAGACCTGGAACCCCTGCGCTTCCTGCTGCGCCAGGACACTGTTGAGCCGGCTCGTCACGACGACCGCCGCCTGGTGCCCGATGACCAGGTGCCCGGCCGACTCGTTGGGTGGGATATCCTCCCCAGTGAAGCCGCTGAGCCAAAAGCGGTTCGAGGGGTGCGTGATGACGATCGCGTCCAACTCGCGCTCGCGCAACCGCTCGCGCAGCCGGGCGAGCCGTGCCTCGATGTTCACGCTCCTGCTCCTTCCGCTCGCCGGATCAAATAGAGGAGAGCGAGTTCGTAACTCATCGGCCCCAGACCGCAGATCTGCCCCACCGCGACCGGCGCGATCACCGAGCGGTGCCGGAACGG
>JBEPZP010000200.1:0-5068 GCA_041640735.1 Thermomicrobium sp. | reverse complement strand
GACTGTTGACTCCCCCGAGGCAGGCGGATTTCGGGGGCTGAGGTAGTGGTCCGCGGCAGCTGCCGCTACCTGCTCCACCGAGAACGTTCCGCTTCAGCGCGGAGCCCACCGGGAGAGGTCTGGGGGACCGTACCACGTGACTCCTGTAGCTGCTCGCGGACGCTCCCGCACTCGGCGCGAGACAGCGAACCTCGCGCCCGCTCGCAGACCCGTGGACCGCACCAGATGGGTGGCCGCGGGACGGGCGCGCTGGCAGGTCGCCGATCGCGCTGTGAGCGCTCAGGAGTGCCGCCGCTGCGCGCCGTTCGCGTGGGCTCCAGTGGTCGGGAAGGGACACCACAGCGCCGTACCTGTCGCGACCGCGAGGCCCAGCGCCCTCCCGCTGCTAGCGAGAGGAACGCTGGGCCGGCGCGGCCGGCTGAAACGCCGTGCACTGCCGCGCGCCTGCCCGCTGCCCCGTCAGGGCGGCCGGTTCCTGCATCTCGGCACCAGTCACGCGACAGGGGCAGCGATCGGGAACGGAGCGTGCCGCGCTGCTTCGGCCCCGTCCAATGCCACACGCGCCAGCGTCGCGTCGATGAGGGCTTCCAACGCTACCTGGCGCAACGCGAGCACCGCGGCTGTGATGACAGGAATCGCCGCAGTGGGCACCGCGAAATCGGGCAGGACTTTTGCGCCTGGCAGCGTGAAGCGCCGCACCGCGCGCTCAGCTGCCTCGACCAGCGCTCTCCGCGCTGCCGCGACTTGCGACGCCGACGCGCGCCGCTGTGCAGCGAGCGCCGGTAGCGCCTCGGGAGCGAGCACGACCAAGCCGCGACTCAGGTCGTCGACGCAGGGAGCGCCGCGCACCTGGGCGAGCTCGTCGAGGAGCCTGCGGGCCACTTCCGGGAGCGTGCGGAAGTCCGGCAACGGCGGAACGCGCTCGTCGATCTGCCGCGGCAGTTCTGCCGGACGGACTGGGATCGGCTCCCGGTCGGGGACCGTCACGGTTGCGGGTGGGTTCGTATCGCTCGTCCGGCCGACGAGTCCGACGGCGAAGGCGGTGAGGACGAGCAGCAGTCGCGGCCCCAGGTCATGCTCCCGCAGGACCAGCTGACGAGCCGGTGCGAAGGCCGCAGCGGGTGCGGCGAGGGGTGCCAGCTGGTCGACCGCGAGCGCCCGCAGTGCGTCGCTGGCGGCTTCGAAGGCAGCGCTACGGACGAAGGGGCTGAACTGCCGCACTGCGAAGGCGAGATACGGGGGCCAGGCGGCGAGAAAGCGGAAGGGAAACGGGACGTCGGGCACACGCAGTGCCGTGCGCACATCCTCGAACACGGGCTGTATCCGAGGCGGTGCCGTATCCGGCCACGTTTCGGCGAGTGTCGAGAGGTCGATCGTTTCGCTCCGTCCGCGGTGCTCGGTCGTCATGCTCCATTCCTCCCGCTGCATCGTGTATACAGTGCGTTCGGCACCATGCATACAATACACACGAATGCTGGGGAGTGCAGCTCAGGATGGACCGAGCAGCGGGTGATTCGGGCACGCACCGGCAGTCGCCGATCTGGCCGCTCGTGGCCGGTGGCCTGAGCCTGGTGACGTTGGCCAGCCTCTGCTGCGTCCTCGCGCTGGTTCTGTTCGGGCTTCCGCCGAGTGCAGTGGTCATCGCGGGCATCCTCGCGGTGTCGGTCGCCCCGGGGTACGCGCTCTACCTCCTGCTGCTCGATCCCCTCGAACATGAGCCACCGTGGCTTCTGGCGCTCGCCCTGGCGTGGGGAGCCGGCCTCGCTGTCTTGGTCGGCGGCGCGACGACGCTCCTGTTGGAGTTCACGAGCGGTCTCGTGCTGGGGCTTTCGGCCGAAGCGAGCGATGCACTCGGGACAGCCCTCTTCGCACCCGTTACGGAAGAGATCGCCAAGGGCCTCTTCGTCTTGCTCTTGTTCCTCCTGGCACGCCACGAGTTCGACGATATCGCTGACGGGATCGTCTATGGCGGGCTCGTCGGCTTGGGGTTCGCCGTCATAGAAGACGTGTTGTACTACGCGGAAAATATCGTCGAGGAAGGCTTGGCGAGTACCGGTGTCCTGTTCCTCCTACGGGGTGTCCTGACGGGCTTCGGTCATCCGCTCTACACCGCGATGACCGGTCTCGGGCTCGGGCTAGCCGTGCAGGTCCGCTCCGGCCTCCTGCGGTGGCTCCTGGTCCCCAGCGGGCTCGTGTTGGCGATCCTCTTGCACGCGGCGTGGAATGGCGCGATCGTCCTCGCCCAACTCACCCAAAGCGATGTACTGGCGCTCGCTGTTCTGCTCGGTTACCCGGCCCTCGTGCTGCTGCCGGGTGCGCTGTTCCTCGGGGTGGTCGCCTTCGTGCAGGCACGGCGACGGTCGCGTGACGTCATGCGTTTTTTGACCGAGGCCGTGCAGCGCGGTTTAGCCGACCCAGCAGACCTGGACGTGCTGCCTCGCCCTTGGCGTCGCCGAGGACGTCAGCTCGAGACACTGTGGCGTTTCGGCTGGCGGGCCTTCTGGTTGCGCCGGCGACTCGACATCGCGCGCGTCGATTGGGCCTACCGCTGCTGGCATCGTGCACAGGGCCGGCGCTTGCCGAAGTACCTGGCTTCCTTCGACGCCGAAGCCCTGGAGAGACGGATCCACCAGTGGCGTGCCGAACTCGCGCAGATCCAACACGCTGCAGCACGCTGATACACTTGAACAGATGTGCACGAGGGACGAAGGCGGCGACCGAACTATGCAGGACCAGCAGACCATGACCACGCACCAACGACCGGCGCGCGACCGGCTGACCCTCCACGACTTCACGCTCCCCGAGCTGGAGGCGTGGATCGTGGAGCGCGGCTATCCACGCTACCGAGCGCGCCAGCTCTTCCACTGGGCTTACCAGCAACTCGCGCTCGACTACGCGGTGATGAGCGTCCTCCCCAAGGCGATGCGTGAGGAGCTGGCTGCGACACTCCCGATCTCGCACCTCAGCGAGGTGCGGCGTCGCGTGACCGACGACGGCGCGACCATCAAGTTCCTGTTGCGGACGAGCGATGACCACTTCGTCGAGACAGTGCTCATGTTCTACCCGGACCGCACGACGGTCTGTGTCTCCTGCCAGATCGGGTGTGCGGTCGGCTGCAGCTTCTGTGCCACTGGACTCTCCGGCCTCATCCGCAATCTCAGCGCTGGCGAGATGGTGAGCCAGGTCGTCTATGCGGCGCGAGTCGCCCGCGAGCGGGGACGCCGTCTTTCGAACATCGTGGTGATGGGGATGGGCGAGCCGTTCCACAACTACGATGCTGTCATGCGCTTCGTCGCCATCGTCAACGAGCGGGCGGGGCTCGGGATCGGCGCGCGCCACATCACGCTCTCGACGGCTGGTGTGGTGCCGTTCATCGACCGCTTGGCCGAGGAACCTTACCAGGTGAAACTGGCCGTCTCGCTGCATGCTCCGAACGATGGGCTGCGTTCGCAGCTCGTACCGCTCAACCGTCGCTGGCCGGTCGAGGAACTCTTGGCTGCCTGCCGGCGCTACGTGGCCAAGACGGGGCGACGGGTGACCTTCGAGTACGTCCTCATCGAAGGGCTCAACGACGACGAGAAGACAGCGGCGGAGCTCGCGCGCAAGCTCCGGGGCCTGCTCTGTCACGTCAACCTCATTCCGTACAACCCGACGCTGGCTGCACCGCTCTATCGCCGTCCCGGCCCGGAGCGGATCGAGCGCTTCCGGGCGGTGCTCGAGCACTACGGGATTCCGGCGACCGTCCGCTATTCGCGGGGTGTCGAGATCGCGGCGGCCTGCGGTCAGCTCCGCGCGCACGAGGAGGCGCGGCGGGGGCGTCGGCTGGTCGTTTCGGCCCAGCGGTGAAGGGACTGTGCATGCGGATCGCGGTCGTCGACCCGTTTTCGGGCGCGAGCGGTGACATGCTGCTCGGTGCGCTGGTCGACGTTGGGGTCTCGCTCGACGACCTCGCCGCCGCGCTCGCGACCTCCCTCGACCTCACGGGATACCGTCTCGAGGCCGAGCAGGTGGTCCGCCATGGGCTGCGCGGTATGCGCGTCCGGGTGGTCGTCGAGGATGATCAACCTCCGCGGGACTGGGCAGCTATCCGCGCGCTGCTCGCCGAGTCGGCCTTGCCAGCGCGGGTCAAGGAGCGAGCACTGGCCGTCTTCCAACAGCTCGCTGAGGCTGAGGCACGCGTGCACGGTATACCGGTCGAGACCGTCCACTTCCACGAAGTCGGTGCCGTGGACTCGATCGTCGACGTCGTCGGTGTGGTGTGGGGCTTCGAGCTGCTCGGCGTGGAAGCGATCGCCTGTGGACCGTTGCCGCTGAGTCGCGGTTGGGTGCAGACAGCGCACGGCCGCTTACCGGTTCCCGCTCCAGCGACCGCAGAGCTCTTGGCTGCGGCTGCAGCGCCGACGGTACCCATCGACATCGAAGCGGAGCTGGTGACGCCGACCGGGGCTGCACTCCTGGTGACGCTCGCACGGTTCCAGCGCCCCGCTTTTCGGCCGGAGCGGGTCGGGTACGGCTTCGGCACGCGGGAACTGCCGTGGCCGAACGCGCTGCGGCTGTGGCTCGGTGAGGCCACGTCTCTGCCTGCCGGAGCGGACGACGACGAACTCCTGCTGCAGACCAACCTCGACGACATGAACCCGCAGTTCGTCGAGCCCCTGATCGATGCACTCTTTGCTGCCGGTGCGCTTGACGTGTACTGGACGCCGATCGTGATGAAGCGTTCGCGCCCGGCAGTGGAGGTGAGCGTCATCTGTCGGGCAGCCGATCGGCCGCGCCTCGAGCGCGTGCTCTTCGAGCACTCGACGACGTTCGGTGTCCGCGCGATACAGCTCGAGCGGACGAAACTGGAGCGGCGCGTGGTGACGATGGCGACGCGCTGGGGTGACATCGCCGTCAAGGTGAAGCTCTGGGGCGGGCGCGTCGTCGATGCCGTACCCGAGTACCGCGATTGTCTGGCGGTTCACCAACGGACCGGTGTCCCGATCTGGGAAGTGTGGGAAGACGCGCGGCGCGCGGCTGCTGGGTTGATCGGACGGGCAGCGGACGACGCGTTCCTGTCCGAACGACT
>JBEPZP010000199.1:0-5080 GCA_041640735.1 Thermomicrobium sp. | reverse complement strand
GGATCGCGTGCAGCACCCAGTGCTCCGTCTCAGGCAAGGTGAAGGCAGGCTGGCCGAGCCACCAGGCCACCAAGGGTGCAGCCAGCAGGGGCAGCAACGCCGTCAGCCCCACGAAGACGACGGCACCGAGAAGGAGCGCGAGCCACTTGGCCGCGAGTGCCTGCCAGCGCGGCAGCCCGGTCGGTAAGAGCAACCGCCACGTCCCCCAACTGTACTCGTTGGCCACGAACGCAGCCGCCGTAATGGCCAGGAACGTCTCGCCGAACCCGGCTGCGAGGGAGAAGGCTTGCTCGTATGCTCCGGGGAACGTGAGGCGCGACACGAAGGCGTCACGCCCACTCGGAGCACCGCGGTGGGTCATCCAGAGCGCGATGACGAGCCACAGGCCACTCAACCCGACGCCGAAGAGCACCGTGGCGCGGAAGAGCCGCAAGCGCCACAGCTTGAACCACTCGACCGCCAACGCACGCGTCATCATCGTCGTTCCTCTCATCCCTGTCGCCAGAACTTGAACCTCGCGAGAGGCGCTCCGCGGTCGCTGACCGGCTGGAGCACACCGTCCGTCACCGTTAGGTACAGCTGCTCCAGGGTCGAGTCCTCGGGAGACAGCTCGAGCACAGGCACGCCAGCTTGGAGGAGCGACCGGGCTACCACCTCGTTCCGGTCACGAGGCATCGTGAACCGCACCCAGTCCGCACCACTCGCGACCACCTGGATCCAAGGCGTCTCCCGCATGACGGCGAGCGCCCGCTCGACTTCCGGAGTCCGCAAGCGATAGAGGGCACTGGCGCGTAACAACTCGGCCAGCGCGCCGCTGACCACGGTACGTCCCTGCACGAGGACGAGCACGTGCGTACACATCTGCTGCACTTCCGCCAGCGCGTGGCTGCAGAGGAGTATCGTCTGCCCTCCAGCAGCGAGCGTCCGCACGAGTTCGCGTACCTCGACGATCCCCTGCGGGTCCAGCCCGTTCGTCGGCTCGTCCAGGACGAGCAGGGCCGGCTCGTGCAGCACCGCTGCCGCGATCGCCAAGCGCTGGCGCATACCGAGCGAGTACGTCCCCACGCGCTGGCGCGCATGCTCAGCGAGCCCGACCAGTTCCAGTACCTCGGAGATGCGCCGGAACGAGACCGCGCGGAGCAGCGCGAGGATGCGCAGGTTTTCCTCTCCGGTGAGATAGGGATAGAACGTCGGCGATTCGACCAGTGCACCGACGTGCCGCAACGCCTCGCACGCTCGCTGACGAGCGTCGATACCGAGGACGCGAATCTCCCCCTCGTCCGGCCGGACCAGGCCGAGGAGCGCACACAATGCGGTCGTCTTTCCCGCGCCGTTCGGCCCCAACATGCCCAACACCTGACCACGTTCGAGGGTCAAGGAGAGCCCATCGAGCACCACGCGCTTTCCGTACCGCTTGGTGAGTCCACGCACCTCGAGCACCGTCGTCGAGAGTGGTACAGGTGTGGGCGTTCGAGGTGCGAGCGGCGTCGTCGTCACCATCCGTCCTCCTTCACATGACTACGAGCCTTGTCTCCTTCCTCCACGGTAGCGGACGACGGTGACGAAACCGTGACAAGATCGGACCATTTTCGTGACAAGCGAACCGATTCACCGCGCCACGCTGTACCTGGCAGCGCATCGTCCTGAGCAGACTGTTCGCCGTGGTGACAACCGAGGCGCACGAGTGGCAGACTCTGGACGACCGGGTACGGCCGAGGGACGGGTACCCGAGAGCGATGGACAACCAGCCCAGCGCGTCGTACGCTGGAAGCGTGCGTGGGGGACCGATCGAGTCGCACGAGGGAACGCCGGTGACTGAGGCGGGAGAGGAATTTCGTTTCGTCCCACCGACCTTCCAGGACATCTTGCGAGCGCGCACAGTCGTGCAGCGCTATCTGGCGCCGACGCCGCTCCTCTATTCGCCGCTGTTGAGCGACCGGCTCGGCTGCGAGCTGTACCTCAAGTGCGAGCAGCTCCAGCCGATCGGTGCGTTCAAGGTCCGCGGAGGCATCTACCTCATGAGCAAGCTCTCGCCTGAGGAGCGAGCGCGCGGCGTCGTGACCGCTTCGACCGGGAACCACGGCCAATCGATCGCCTACGCCGCCCGGCTCTTCGGCGTCCGAGCGATCATCTACGCGCCGGAGGGAGCCAACCCGCTCAAGGTCGCCGCCATGCGTCGGCTCGGTGCCGACGTCGTGCTCACTGGTCGCGACTTCGACGAGGCACGGCTGGCCTGCGAAGCACGCGCTGCCGCCGAAGGACTCCGCTACATCCATTCCGCCAACGAGCCGGATCTCATCGCGGGTGTGGGCACCTATGCCCTGGAGATCATCGAGACGCTGCCGGACGTCGACGCAGTGATCGTGCCCATCGGTGCAGGCAGCGGCGTCTGCGGCACCGGCATCGTCATGAAGACGGTGAACCCCGCCATTCAGGTCATCGGCGTCCAGGCGGCTGGCATGCCGGTCGTCTATGAGTCGTGGCGACAAGGCCGGCTCCTCGAGATGGCTGAGGGGTACACCTTCGCCGAAGGCATCGCCACGCGCGTCGCGTTCGAGTTGCCGCTCCGCATCATCCGCGAGCGTGTCGACGACATCGTGCTGGTGACCGACGACGAGATCGCTCGCGCGATGGTGGAACTGCTGGAAACCCGGATCGTCGCTGAAGGAGCGGGAGCAGCTGCACTGGCCGCAGCGCACCGGATCCGCGACCGCCTCGCGGGCAAGCGGGTCGTCCTCATCGTGAGTGGGGGGAACGTCACGCTCGAGACGCTCCGCTGGGCCTTCGCGCGCGCCGATGCCTCCGGCGCCACCACCGAGGTGAGCCGATGAGCATCTTCGAACAGTTCGGTCGCTGGTTGCGCAGACGGCAAGGAATCGAGCGGAACCCGCTCTACCGGATCGCGAGCGACGTCGTCGAGGGTCGGATCTCGGTCGAACAAGCCTATGCAGCGGCCGAGCATCCCAGCACTGTAGCCCGGCTCGCCGACGGCGACCTCTGGGAGGTACTCGACGAGGCCGGGCATCTGGCGCTCGACCACCCGGAGCAAGCGCTCCTGCTGACCCGGCTGGTGATCCTGGCCGCGCGTCAAAAGGGGTTCGACCGCGTCCTCATGGAGGCCAACTTGCGCGCCGCCGATATCCTGGCCGAGTACGTGGAAGCGGACGACGAGCAGCGCGAGGCGGACCGCCAGCGCGAGCAGGAGCTCCATCTGCAGGAAGCACTGCACGTCGCCCGGAGGATCGCGAACGCGGCCGGGCAGCGCCGTGCGCTAGCCCGGTTGGCTCGACTCGCCTGGCAACGCGGCGAGCGCGACCGTGCCCGCGAGCTCCTGTTGCGCCAACTGGAATCCGGCCGCGAGGACACCGATACGGTCGAAGACGTCGAAACCGCCCTCATGCTCGGTGACCTGGCACGGCAGGAGGGGAACCTCGCTGCAGCCCGCGAGTTCTACAACCGCGCAGCCCGCAGCGCTCGCCGTGTCGTCCACCTCGCCGGGATGGTCGATGCACTTCTCCGGCAGGTGGCGATCCTCCGTGAACTCGGTGACCTCGACGCCGCCTATGCACTCTTGAAGCAGGCCCAAGAGGCAGCGGAACGCATGATCGACCACCGCCTGCAGGCGGAGATCGCTATCCAAATCGGAGCGATCCTGGCCGAGCAACGCCGTCTCAGCCAGGCCCGCTCCGCGCTCGTCACTGCACTCGAACGGGCGCGCATGGCAGCCGATCTGGCACTGGAAAGCCGGTGCCTCATCGGGCTCGCTCAGATCGAACGGCAGGCCGGTAAGTTCCGCGACGCAGCCGACCACCTCAACCAGCTCGCTCATCTCGAGCTGCGCCTCGGGAACCGCCGGGCAGCCGTCCGCGCACTTCTGGACGCGGCAGAACTCTCGCTCGAGGCCCAACAACCAGAGCGAGCGCTTCAGTTCCTCCAGCTCGCGCAGCAGCAGGGCGAAGTCAACGAGGACACCACACTCCGGCAGCGGTTGTTCGGCCTTTCCGGTCTCGCGCATGCCGCGCTCGACCATCGCGGCGAAGCGCTGGAGTATCTGTACCAGGCCTTCCGGCTCGCGCAGCAGAGCGGTGACCTGCGGGAGCAAGCGCGTTGGCTCGTCGGGACGGGAGAAGTGCTGTTGGAGTTCGGGGAACTGCAGGACGCCGTCACCGTCGCCAAGCATGCAGCCGCCTTGGTGCGCGGTGCTGACGACCCGCGGCTGGAGGCTTTGCTCTCGGTGCTCCTCGGCTCCATCGCGTTGACGCGCGGCCTCCGGCGCGAGGCCGAGCAGCACCTGTTGCACGCCTGCGAGCAGGCGGAGCAGGCGCGCGATTTCACGGTCCACGAACGAGCGCTCCTGCTTCTGGCGGAACTCCAGCTCCAGGAGGCCGACCCGCACGGCGCGATCGGCTACCTCCGGCAAGCGCTGGAACTCGCCACTGCGACCGGCCATGACGAACTGCGCGCTCGCTTGCACGGACGCATCGCGCGGCTGTACCAGTCGCTCCACTACTTCCGCGAGGCCGAAGAACACTACCGCGCCGCCCAGGAGATCGCCCGGGAGATCGATTCGCTTCCGCTGCTCGCACGCGCGCTCCGCGGGCTGGCCACCGTCCTCGATGCACTCGGCCGAGCCGACGAGGCCCTGACCACCTATCGCGAGGCGATCGCCCTCGCTGAACAGCTCGGCGATCGTCGCGCTGCGCTGGCCCTCCACTACAACGCAGCCCTCCTCCTGCTGGACCGCGGCAACGACGGCGAGGCACGCTACCACCTGCGGCTGGCGCACGAACTGGCGCTCGCGCTCGGCGACGACGAGCTGGCCGCGAGCTTGCGCGAACTCCTCGGCCCTGAGTCGCGACGCAGCACCCTCACCGAATCAGCCGACGAACTGCTCGGCGAGATCCCCCTCAGTCCCCGGCGCACCGAGCGGCACCGCCAACCGTTCGCCGAGAGCTGAAACCGCGTACGAACGCGTGTTCCTCTAGACGTACGTACACCCGTGTGCTAGACTGCACCGTGCCAGGCTGGCACGACCGCGATGCGGGCGAGTGAGCGGCGAGGCGTCTGCTCCCCGCTCTCT
>JBEPZP010000198.1:0-5149 GCA_041640735.1 Thermomicrobium sp. | reverse complement strand
CGCGACCTCGGCCACGTAACGCGACGTTTCAGTCAACTTGCGGAGATTACCCGGCGGCAAGCAGCGATAGCCGAGCTTGTACTCGAGGATCGGGATGATCGAGCACAGGTTCGCGTTGCCGATCCGTTCACCCAACCCGTTGATGGTCCCCTGCACGTGGGTCACGCCCGCGAGCACAGCGGCGATCGTGTTGGCGACCGCGAGCTCGCAGTCGTTGTGCGTGTGGATGCCGACCGTGCAGGAGACTGCAGCCAGCGCCGCGCGCACCGCCCTGACCAGCGGTTCGGTGAGTGTCCCCCCGTTCGTATCGCAGAGCACGACGGCGTCCGCGCCGGCGTCGCAGGCAGCCTGCAGGACGGCGAGGGCATAGCGCGGGTCCTCGGCATATCCATCGAAAAAGTGCTCGGCGTCGAAGATCACCTCGCGCCCGGCGCGTTTCAGGAAGGCGACCGACTCAGCCACCATACGCAGGTTCTCTTCGAGCGTCGTCCCGAGGATCTCGCGCACCTGGAACGGCGACGCCTTGCCGACGATGGTGACGGTGGGCGTCTCAGCCGCGAGCAACAGACGTAGGTTGGCGTCATCCTCGACCGCGATTCCGGCTCGCCTGGTACTACCGAAGGCAGCGATCTTGGCGTGCGTCCACCGTTCATGGCGTGCACGCTCGAAGAACGCCATGTCCTTGGGGTTGGAGCCCGGCCAACCGCCTTCGATGTAGGCGACACCGAGATCGTCCAGCGCTCGGGCGATCTTGAGCTTGTCCTCCGTCGTCAACGAGATCCCTGAGCCTTGCGTCCCGTCCCTCAGCGTCGTGTCGTAGATCGCCACCACGCGTTGTGCCCCGTGCTCGTCCATCGCTCCCCTCCAGACGTTCGGCGGCCTCCCCGCGTTGGGGAGGCCGCCTTCCGATCGCTCACTGCGTTCACTCGTTCACACGCCTAGGGCTCGACCCTCCCCAACGCCGCACGCCCCGCCACGCGGGGCCGAATAATCCCGATAATCGCGATCGTGTGGAACGCGGGTCGAGCCATCCGGCACACCCTCCGGTGCTTCTTCCGAAGACTACCCGATACGCAACGCTGTGTCAAGCACCAGTCCTCGTGTGGCACACGGACCACGAGGTCGTTCACGTGCCGACCGGGAACTCGATCGGCACCTCGATCAGGGTCGGACCGCTGCGTCGGAGCGCCCCGTGCACGGCTTCGGTAAGCTGATCCGGCGACTGCGCGCAGACCGCTGGTACACCGTAGGCGCTCGCGAGTCGCTGGAAGTCGGGATTGACGAGATCGACCGCGATGAACCGGCCACCGAAGGACCGCGCCTGCTCGTCTTTGACCGCCGTGTAACTCGAGTCGTTGAACACGACGATCGGCAACGCGATCTGGAATTGCACTGCGGTGGCCAGCTCCTGCATGGTGAACTGGAATCCGCCATCGCCGACTAGCGCGACGACCGCTCGGTCGGGTTGGGCGATCTTCGCCCCGATCGCAGCAGGGAGCGCGAAGCCGAGCGTGCCGTATCCGGTCGGGAAGAGGTAGGTCCGCGGTTCGTAGACCGGGTAATGGCGGTTACCGACGTAGGCCATCATCGTCATGTCGTTGACCAGAACGCCGTCGCGCGGCAAGGCGGCACGGAGCGCGTGCAGCCACGCCGCGTGGGATGCCCCCCAGGCCTCAGCCGCAGCCGAACGCTTGCTGTCCGCCAGCTCCTCGACCGTCCACCCGACGCGGGAGAGGCCGCGCGATTGGAGCGCCTGCACGAGTGCACGGGCGGTCTCAGCCACGTCGGCGACGATCGGCAACGTCGGTGGATAGCTCCGCAGTACCTCCTCCGCGTCGATGTCGATGCGGATCCGCCGTTCCGGGAGGGGCAGCGCGCCGTTCTCGGTGTCCTGCGCCCCGAGTTTGGAGCCGAAGACGATCGCGAGGTCAGCAGCGCGGAGGATTCGGTCGATCGCGTTACCCGGTGCCCAGAGAGTGCCCAGACAACGCGGGTGGTCCTCCGGAATCGCGCCCTTGCCCTGGATGCTGGTCAGGACGGCCGCGCCCAAGCGTTCGGCGAGCTGGACGATCGCTTCCTTCGCCTCACTCGTCACCGCCCCGCCACCGCAATAGATGACGACGCGTTGCGACCTCTCGATCGCCGCCACGGCTAGCTCGATCGCGGCCGTACTCGGCTGCGGGCGCACCGGCCGGAGTGGCTCGATCCCCGAAAGGTCGACCTCGCCGCAGCCATGGAGCACGTCGAGGGGAACCTCGACATGCGTGGGGCGCGGACGGCCCGTCACTGCCCGCTCGAGCGCCTCGCGGACGGTCGCCGGCACCTCCTCGACCCGTCGCGCTCGCTCGGCCCACTTGGTCAGTGCCCTCATAATACCGAGCTGATCCTTGCAGTCGTGCAGGTGGCCGAGCATCTGTCCCTGCCATTGCTGCTCGACGTTGGAGGCGATGACCACCACTGGCGAGGAATCGGCGAACGCCTCCCCTACTGCGGTCGCGATGTTCGTAACACCGGGCCCCGTGATGACGATAGCTACCCCCGGTTTCCCCGAGACGCGAGCGTAGCCGTCGGCCATAAAGCCCGCGCCTTGCTCGTGCCGCGCGAGGACGTGTCGTATCGGCGAAGCGTACAAGGCGTCGTAGATCGCGAGGGTATGCACACCGGGGATACCGAACACGACTTCCACGCCCAGCCGCTCGAGTGTGCGTACGACTGCCTCACCGCCGCGCAACCGCATCGTTCCCCCGTTCGTTCAGCAGCAGCACACAGCCCCGGCATTATAGCCGGGACGAACAGCGAGTGCTCAACTCCTCACCGGATTCCGTTCGCGCTGCGGCCGGTGAATGCAACAAAAGGACGCGTGGTAGCCCATCTTCGACGAGTGAGGAGCTGCTCCCAAGCGGCAGCCCTACAGGCACCGACAGCGATCGGCCAGCTCCTCAGCTCGCGACACCGCGAGGCTCCAGGATCCGCACCTCGGCGAGGTCACCGACCAGGGCTGCGAGCCGACGAGCGTCCTCGACCGAACCGACGACGGCTCCGTAGTGCATCGGGATGACCACACGTGGCCGAAGCATCCGCACCGCTTCGGCCGCTTCCTCAGCCGTCATGACGTAGGTTCCGCTGACGGGAAGGAAGGCGTAGTCGATCGGCCCGAACGACGCCATTTCCGGTATCGCGTCAGTATCGCCGGCGAAGTACCAGGAGACGCCGCCGGCCCGACAGAGATACCCGACATGCTCCCGCTCGCGCGGATGGAACGGCACGCCGGGGCTGCGGAACTTGTTCAGGTTATAGGCAGGCACCGCCCGCACCACCAACCCTCGGTGGCTGAACTCTTCACCGGGACGGACGATCCGCGCCGGCTGGGGTACTCCGGCGACACTGGCAGCCGTCGGATTCGTGACCAGAAGCGTTACCTGCGGATCACGGACTTTCTCGATGTCCTGGGGCGAGCAGTGATCGAAGTGGTCGTGACTGATCAGAATGACGTCTGCCTTCGGCTCCCCGTCCGGGATCCGAAACGGATCGTGATAGATCCGCAGACCATCGACCTCGATGCGGAACGCTGACTGTGCGTACCAGATCACCTCGAACGTCATCGTCGTCCTCCTCGAGGCGCAGCGGAAAACCTATGCTCGCTCTCGGCAGAGGATACCGCTCGTACCGACGGAGAGCACAGCCTCTTCCTTGGTGGCCGCGTTGGCATCAGCGGAGCACGAGGTCGCCGCGATCACCGGGCGCAGCCGCACTACCCCCGGTCTGCGCCGGAAGCCGCGCGTCGAGGACGCGGAGAAGGGCAAGGCGCCTACCGAACCGACGCGCGGTGCCAGAGGCAGTCGATCAGACCAGTGGCTCGGCCGTCCCGACGCTCCGCGGCGCCAGGACACCGAGCATGCGCTCGATCGCCATGATGTGGCTACAGGTACCGACGCCGAGCGCTTCGAACGAGTGGCAGGTGCAGCTCCAGGTACCGTGGTCGAAATGCACGTCGTACACGTCGTGGTCGCCTCGGAAACGGATGTGCAGCACCTCGATCTGCGCCCGCTCCGGTTCCGCAGCGTAGCGGCGAGCTTTTTCGATCTTGCTGATCAGGCTCGAGTTCATTGACCCGCTCCTTCCCGCCGACACCGCACGCTCGTTCGGGAACGCCGACCCTCTCGCGCCCTGAGACTTTTCGTCTCGGCGCTGCGAACCCTCTGAAATGGTGGACCTGCGTGCATCGCCAGGTCCTCTCGTCCACGTGGGGATCGCTAGCCTGAGTATAGCCGAGCGACCCCAACGCCCGCAATGCCCTCGCTGCAGAACGACGACTCCGTTGCTTTCCCGCCCGTACCGATTCCGATGACGACGCAGACAGCCTGGGTTGTGCGCTACACTCCCTGAGGGAGGAGACTGGTGCAGGCGAGTATCGCGTTACTCGCGGGCGGACAAAGCCGCCGGATGGGTCGCGACAAAGCGTTGCTCGATTTCCTCGGGGAGCCGTTGCTGGCCCGCGTGATCCGTCGCGTGAGGCCGCTCACCGATGATCTTTTCATCGTCGCGACGGGTCGACCCGAGTACCAGCAGTTCGGCGTCCCGGTCGTTCCCGACCGCATCCCCGGTTGCGGACCGCTCGGCGGGATCTACACTGCGCTCGCGACCGCCCGCCACGAGTACTGTCTCGTCCTCTCTTGTGACCTGCCGTTCGTGAACCCGCAGCTCCTGGCCGCTCTGCTCGCCCTCCCCCGCGACTACGACGTGCTCGTCCCGGTGCGCCGCGAGCAGACCCAGCAGGGTGGTCAGGAAACCCTCGAGACGCTGCATGCCGTCTACGCACGCTCCTGCCTGCCGGCGATCGAGCGTTGCCTGCGCGAGGAACGCTTGAAGATCATCAGCTTTTTCCCCGAAGTCCGGGTGCAGCAAGTCGACGAAACAGCACTCCGGCGCTACGATCCGGACCTCGCCTCGTTTCTGAACACCAATACGCCGGAGGCGTACCAGCGGGCTCTCGAGTACGCTCAACGGGCAGGGCGGTCGCAAAACGGAGAGAGCGTATGAGCGTGCGTTCAGTGCCAGCTGCGGCCGAACGAGCCTGCCGTCCGATCGTACGGGGAACGCGCTGGGCCGTTGCGACGAGCCACCCGCTGGCGTCGCTGGCTGGAGCACG
>JBEPZP010000197.1:0-5176 GCA_041640735.1 Thermomicrobium sp. | reverse complement strand
CGCCACGGTATCCGGGCGCGCGACATCGTCGGCGTGATCGCCAACGTCACCGGCCTCCCGGGCGACGAAATCGGCCAGATCGAGATCACGGAGCAGGCGACCACCGTCGAAGTTCCGGCTTCCCGCGCCCAGTCCGTGGTGGAAGCCCTCCGGCCGGCGAGATTGCGCGGCTACCCGCTGCGCGCCAGCGTCCTCGCTCCTGCGCGGCGTTAGTTTCCTTGCCGGATTCCGCGTGTTTCTGGCAAACTTTGGCCGGTGAAGTCGAGGCCCCACGGGCACTCGCGTACGACGCGACTGACACGAGCGCGCACGCGCTTCGGCCCGCTCGCGACCGCAGCAGATGTGCATTCAGGGAGGAACGCAGCGCTCGCCGCTCGCAGCGGCGGAGCACTCGTCCCGTGGGACAGCGACGAGAAGGGAGCGTGAGCGTCATGGCAGGGCATTCCAAGTGGGCTCAGATCAAGCGGCAAAAGCAGGCTGCGGACTTCCGCAAAGGGCAGATCTTCAGCAAACTGGCTCGGGAAATCCACGTGGCCGTGCGGGAGGGCGGACCGAATCCTGAAACGAACGTTCGGTTGCGCATGGCCATCGAGCGCGCGAAGCGCGAAGGTATGCCCAAGGACACGATCGAAAACGCGATCGCCAAGGCGAGCGGGGCCACCGGCGGCGCTGCCGAATACGAGACGATCGTCTACGAGGGGTACGGTCCGGGCGGTGTCGCCATTATGGCGATCGCCTTGACCGACAACCGCAACCGGACAGCGTCGGAAGTTCGCCATGTCTTCTCCAAATTCGGTGGTTCGCTCGGTGAGTCGGGCTCGGTCGCTTGGCAGTTCGAAACGCTCGGCCAGATTGTCGTCGCGACGAACGGGCACGATCCGGAGGAGATCGCGCTCGCTGCGATCGATGCCGGGGCTCGCGACTTCGAGGTCGAGGACGACACAGTAGTCATCACGACCGAACCCGACCAGCTCAGCGAGGTCGTCGAGCGACTTCAGCAGGCCGGGTACCAGATCCGTCAAGCAGACATCCAGCGCATCCCGACGACGACGGTCGAGCTCGAAGGGAGCCAAGCGCACAGCGCCCTCAAGCTGCTCGAAGCGCTCGAGGACCTGGACGATATTCAGGAGGTGTACACGAACGCCAGCTTCCCCGCGGAGGTCCGAGGCGCGGCCTGAGCGTCCTGAGCACCGTCGTCGGACTCTGGTGCTAGCAGGCTGCACCGGTCCACCTGTTCGGCACCGCGCAGTGCGATCCTCCAGCTGAACTGTCGCCGAACGAGGAGCCCAAGTTCGAACGCTGAATGTGACCGAAACGAGCAGAGTGCGGAGCCGTCGACAGCTCCGCACCCTGCGTCTCCAACACCGTCGTTCGCGTTCAGAACAATGCGAGTTCGGTTTGCGGATCGAAGGCGTGCAAGTGCTCGATGCGCAGGCGCACCGAAGCGAGTTCCCCGACCGAGAAGTGCACGTGTGGTTCCGCCTTGGCTACGAGCGTCCCGTTCGGGCCGCGCAAGTGTACGAGCGTTTCCGAGCCGAGCGGCTCGACGATCTCGACCGGCAGCCGCAGCTGACGGTCCTCGGTCGCCACCGAGCCCGGCTGCACCAGGAGATCCTCTGGACGGATCCCGACCAAGACCTCGCGGTACTCGGCGAGGCGGTTACGATGCTCGGCGGGGGCCTCGAGCGTGACATCGCCCGCTACGAGCCGTACCGTTCCCTCACCCGGCACGACACGTGCCGGGAAGATGTTCATGGCTGGGCTACCGATGAAGGTGGCCACGAAAAGATTAGCCGGATGATCGTACAGGTTCTCCGGAGTGTCCAGCTGCTGCAGCACGCCCTGGTTCATGACGGCGATGCGGTGCCCCATCGTCATCGCCTCGACTTGGTCGTGCGTCACGTAGATGGTGGTGACGCCGAGCCGCCGCTGCAGCTTGATCAACTCGCCGCGCGTCTGGACGCGCAGCTTCGCGTCGAGATTGGAGAGCGGCTCGTCCATCAGGAAGACCTGTGGCTCGCGTACGATCGCTCGCCCGAGGGCAACGCGCTGCCGCTGGCCTCCCGAGAGCTGGCGGGGCTTCCGGTTTAAGAGATCTTGGATACCCAGCATCTCGGCGACTTCTTTGACGCGCCGGTCGATCTCTTGCTTGGGCACCTTACGCAGCTTGAGGCCGAACGCCATATTTTCGTAGACAGTCATGTGCGGATAGAGCGCATAGTTCTGGAAGACCATCGCGATGTCGCGATCCTTCGGCGGCACGTAGGTGACGACGCGGTCCCCGATGATGATGTCACCGCTCGTCACCTCTTCCAGACCAGCGAGACAGCGCAGCGCGGTCGTCTTGCCGCAACCAGACGGCCCCACGAGAACCAGGAATTCGCCGTCCTTCACTTCTAGGTTGAGGTCGTTGACCGCGATGACCCCGTCGAACCGCTTGGTCACGTGATCATAGATCACTTGCGCCATCGGCACCCTCCATCGCCTGCAGCAGACTGTCCAGCGTCCCCCGGGAGATCACCCGCACCCAGTATAGCGTGCAGCATCTATCCTTTCACCGCACCAGCCGTGAGCCCGGAGACGTACTGGTCGACGAAGAACATATAGGCCACCGCCACCGGAACCGAGCCGAGCATCGCCGCAGCCATCAAGGGACCCCATTGGAAGACGTCGGCGCGAATGAGGTCGCTCACCGTGCCGACGGGGATCGTCTTCATCTGACCCGACCCCATGAACACCAAGGCGTACAGGAACTCGTTCCACGAGAGGGTGAACGAAAAGATGAACGCAGACAGCACCCCGGGCAACGCCAGCGGCAAGATGATGCGCCACATCGCCTGGACGCGACTCGCGCCGTCGATCATCGCGCACTCTTCCAGTTCGCGAGGTATCGTCCGGAAATAGCCCATGAGGAGCCAGGAGGCGAACGGTATCAGAAAGGTCGGATACGTCAAGATCAATGCCCAGTACGTGTTATACAGACCGAATCGAGCCACGACCTGGCTGAGCGGGATGAACAACAAGGTCGGTGGGATCAGGTAGGCCAGAAAGACGAGCGTCCCGGCCAGGTTTCCACCCCGGAACCGGAAACGGCCGAGCGCGTAGCCCATCAGAATGCTCGAGGTCAAGGCCAGGAACGTCGCCCCGAACGTGACGATCGCCGTGTTGAGCGCCCAGCGCGGAAAGTCCGTGTTCGTGAAGAGATATCGGTAGTGCTCGAGCGTAAACTGCGTGAGAATGAGCGGATTGATTCGCATGTTGAGCAAAAGACTATTCGGCTTCAGCGAAATGATCAACATCCAATAAAACGGGAACAGCAAGAAGATCGTAAATAAAAGCAGCGGAATGTACAGAAACAACAGACGACTGCTGAGCCGGTTGCTCCCGACCACCTCACGCCTCCTGCGAGCGCACGTATCGAAGCAGAATCGCTGACAGCACAGCGAGCACCGGGAACATGTACAGCGAGACGGCTGCACCCATGCCGAGCTTACCGGCACCACCGATGCCTTCTTGCCAAGCGAACGTTCCGAAGATGTGCGTCGAGTTCGCCGGTCCACCCTTGGTCAAGACGTACACGAGCTGGAAATCGGCGAACGTCCAGATGATCGAGAAGAGCGTCGTGATGACGATGATCCCTTTGATCACCGGCAAGGTGACAGCGAAGAAGCGTTGCACCGCGTTGGCACCCTCGATCGCAGCCGCCTCATGCAGTTCCTGCGGAACCGCCTGCAGACCGGCGAGGATCGCCACGGCGAAGAACGGAGTACCACGCCAGATGTTGGCGACACAGAGCGAGATGATCGCGTTGGTGCGCGAACCGAGAAACGCGATATTCGACTCGATGAGTCCCCAATTCTTGAGCAACCACGAGAACGGGCTCAGCACTGCATCGTAGAGCATCAACCATGCGAGACTGGAGAGCGCGGTCGGAACGATCCACGGCAAGAGGAGTGCTGCCCGCAACACGTTACGCAACGGGAACACCTGGTTGAGGAGCAACGCCAGCAAGAGCCCGAGCAGCAGCTTGAACGGGACGGTCACGAACCCATAGATGAACGTATTGATCACCGTCAGGTGAAAGACCCGATCGTGCAACAGCTCGCGATAGTTCCGCAGCCCGACGAACTCACCAGTCGGTAACCCTACCATACGGTCGGTGAGCGAGAACCAGATGCCCAGGAAGAACGGGTAGCTCATGAAGAGGAGGAGAATGATCCAGCCGGGGGACATGAAGAGGTAGGCGAGCACCGGCTCGCTTTCCATCCAGTGCCGTACTCGCTCTCGCCAGGTCAACGCCGTCGTCCGTGCCACCGCACTGGCCGGGGCTGTGGTCATCGCGTCACCTCGCCGTCTCGCTCGGTGGGGGGAGGCGAGGGTACCCTCGCCTCCCCCCACCCACCATCCCGATCTAGGCGCCGTAGATCCGCTCGAGCTCGCTGGCACCCCACTGGATCGCCTCTTCGGCGTTCCCCGACTGGATCGCGCGGGCGAATGTGTCGACCACGATGTACCGCGCGAAGGCTTCGGCAGCCTTCTCGTTACCGAGGCCAGCATAGCCTTTGTTGCGACCGTACTTCGCGGCCTCCACGTACGGCACGAGCTTCGGATCCGCCTTATAGTAGGGGTCGTCCAGGTAGAACGCAGTCGGCGCGACCTGATACCCGTCTTGGATTTCCAACCACTTGCGGAACTGCTCCGGCGCCGTCCACCACTCGAGGAAGGCCTTCGCACCCTCGATGTTCTTGGAGTACTTCATGATGCCGACCGACCAGCTACCGAGGTTGTTGAAGCGGCCAGCCGGCCCCTTGGGGTAGATATGATGGATAATGTCCTCGGCGATGTCCGGCGCTTGCTTCTTCGCCGCGATGTAGATGCTCGACCCGTTGAACGTCCACCCGATCTGGCCAGCCAGGAAAGCGCGGTTGTTGGTTGCGTCGTCCCACGCGAGCCCGGTCTCGTCGAACGCCGGTTTCCAATAACTCAAGAAGAGCTTCATGCCATCAACGAACTGCGGCTTATTGAACGCGACGGTCTTCCCGTCCTCTCCGACCTCCATTGCACCGTACGCCCACATGAAGGCGTAGCAGAAGGACGGGGGATCGCCCGTCGAGTGCCCGAAGGCCTGCCCGAGCGGCATGCCGAGCTTCTTCATCTCGACGCCGATCTTGAAGAG
>JBEPZP010000196.1:0-5196 GCA_041640735.1 Thermomicrobium sp. | reverse complement strand
CGGTACAGCCGAGACGACCCACCCTCGCGAAGAATTGTACGCTGCCGATTCGACATCGTGCAGGAGATCGTCCCCGGTTACTCCGGCCGTACGACTGGGCCGGGTGGCGGTTGCGGGGTGGACTCCAGCGAGCTGGCTACGTCAGCTGCTGGCCGAGCGACGATTTGGGGCTACACAGTGAGCTTCGGTACACTCGAGGCGTACGACGCTAGGAGGCGACGATGACGACACTCGTGTTGAGCGGCATCCACCACGTCACGGCGGTGACGGCGCGTGCACCGGAGAACCTCCGCTTCTACACCCGTGTCCTCGGTCTGCGGCTGGTCAAGAAGACGGTGAACCAGGACGACGTCTCGGCCTACCATCTCTTCTATGCCGATGCCATCGGCAGTCCGGGGACCGAGGTGACGTTCTTCGACTGGGCGCATCTTCCTCCCCACCAGCCTGGTCACGGGGACATCGCGCGTATCGCGCTGCGCGTGGACAGTCCCGACGCGCTCGACTGGTGGTTCGAGTGGCTCGCGGGGCACGGGGTGCCCGCACTCGAGCGTGGGCGGTACGCGGGGCGGGAAGCGCTCCTGTTCACCGACTTCGAGGGGCAGCGATTGGCGCTGGTGGAAGACGGAGGGCTTCCAGGCGGACAGCCCTGGGAGCGGTCCCCGGTACCACCGCAGTATCAGATCGAAGGTATCTTCGCCGTCACGCTCGTCGTCCGGGCCCTCGAACCGACAGCGCGCGTGTTGACCGACGTCCTCGGTTTCCGGCTCAGTGCAGAGGACCGAGCGCCCCATCGTGTCGCGCTGTTCGAAACCGGGGACGGTGGACCGGGTGCGCTCGTGGTGGTGGAGGAGCGTCCTGACCTCCCGCGAGCGCACCTGGGGGCGGGTGGCGTCCACCACGTCGCCTTCCGCGTGCCGGATGACGAGACGCATCGGGCCTGGCGCGAACGGATCGCTCGTGCCGGTATCCCTGTGACGCCGCAGATCGACCGCTACTACTTCCGCTCGCTCTATTTCCGCGAACCGGGCGGTATCCTCTACGAGCTAGCCACCGATGGGCCCGGTTTCGCCGTCGACGAGGACGTCGAGCATCTGGGAGAAAAGCTCTCGCTCCCACCCTTCTTGGAGTCACGGCGAGCTGAAATCGAAGCGCAACTGCGTCCCTTGGAACCGGTGGTCCCTTGATCGAGCGAGGCAGCGGTGCGGGAACGAGCGAGCGCCGGGAGAACCCCGGCGCTCGTGCCTCGTCCGCCCTGGCCACCTGCCTCAGCGCTTGAGTCCCTCGCGGTAGCGCTGGGCGACCGCGTCCCAATTGACGACGTTCCACCAGTTGGCGATGTACTCCGGGCGTCGATTCTGGTACTTGAGGTAGTAGGCATGCTCCCAGACATCGAGCCCCATGACCGGGTAGAGGTTGTCCATGAAGGGGCTGTCCTGGTTGGGGCGCGTCACGATCTGGAGCTTGCCGTTCTGGTCGAGCACGAGCCACGCCCAGCCGGAACCGAAGACGCCCGCTGCGGCAGCCGAGAACTGCTCCTTGAACTGGGCGAAGCTGCCGAAGGTCTCGGCAATCGCCTGGGCGAGGTCACCGGTCGGCTCGCCTCCGGCGTTCGGCCCCATGATCTGCCAGAAGATCGTGTGGTTGGCGTGACCGCCACCGTGGTTGCGCACGGCAGTGCGGATATCCTCGGGGATCTCGTTGATGCGCCGGAGCAGTTCCTCGATCGGCATGGCGGGGATTTCCGGGTGCTTTTCCAGCGCAGCGTTCACGTTGCGCACGTAGGCGCCGTGATGCGCCGTGTGGTGGATCTCCATCGTCCGGGCATCGATGTACGGCTCGAGCGCGTCGTAGGGGTACGGCAACGGTGGGAGTTCGTACGGCATCGGAACCCTCCCTTTCCCTCAGCGATCCGGACCGACCAGTCAGCGGTGCGGTGAACCGCTCGGCATCGCTTTCCGATACTGCACCGCTCGGTTGAAGTATGACCCATCGCGCGCCGGAAGCAAAGGTGGATCGTGCGACCGCTCCGTCGTATCGGGTCGAGGGCGGCGCGGACGCTCACGCTGCGTGCGCTCGTCGCTCACGAGGCCGTCGGCCACCCAACACCAGCGCGTTCCACGACGGTCGCGGCCGCCACGACGAGGTCTTCTCGCCACGGCCGCGCCGCCAGTTGCAGACCGGCTGGTAGACCGCTGCTGGTCGTGCCGGCAGGGACACTGATCGCTGGCCAGCCCAGCAGGTTGAAGGGAGCGGTGAGCCAGCTGGAGCGTGGTGACCACACGCCGAGCGGCGGGGCGGTGTCGGGGGCCGTCGGCAGCGCGAGCAGATCGAGGCGATGCGTCGCGAGGAGAGCGGTGAGCCGGTCGCGTGCGCGTGCGGCGAGTCGCTGCGCGACGACATAGGCCCAGTTCGGGTAGGCGAAGCAGCCGACCAGACGGAGCCGGAAAAAGTCCCCGTATCGTCGCCACCAGGCACGGGCGAGCGGGCCATGGAGCCCGGCGACCTCCAGCTGCGACACCGTCGCGCTGAGGACGCGGAGTTCTTCGAGCTCGGGAAGGGTAAGCGTGACGAGTTCGGCGCCAGCCTCTCGCAGCGCGGTCAGCGCAGGCTGGAGCGCCGCGAGTACCTCTGGCTCGGCCAGCGGGCGGTCGTCCGCGACTGCCCGCAGTACCCCGATGCGCAGCGGCAGCCGTTCGGTGCGCGCCGCCGCTACCAGGTCGGGGAGCGGCAGTGCGCGTGTCCGCGGGTCTGCCGGGTCGCTCCCGGTCATCGCGGCGAGCGCGACGGCGGCGTCGCTGACAGTTCGCGTGATCGGCCCGAGGTGGTCGAGTGACCAGGCGAGCGGGAAGACACCGGCCAGGCTCACCCGGCCGAAGGTCGGCTTGAGACCGACGAGACCACAATAGGCGGCCGGGATGCGGATCGATCCTCCGGTATCCGATCCCACGGCCATAACCACCAGGCCGCCGCCGACCGCTGCCGCCGAGCCGCTGGAAGAGCCACCGGTGTCGTGGTCGGGGGCACGCGGGTTGCGGACGGGGCCGTAGTGCGGGTTGGTCGAGGAGCCAGCGTAGGCGAACTCCGGCAGCCGGGCCTTGCCGATGATGACCGCTCCTGCCTCGCGGAGCCGCGTGACGACCGTCGCATCCCGCTCGGTGATGCGGTCGGCGAGGACAGCTGAGCCAGCAGTCGTCGGCGTCCCGGCGAGGTCGATGAGGTCCTTGAGCGCGACAGGGAGGCCATGCAACGGGCCACGGTCGATCCCGCGCCGGAGTTCAGCGTCGGCCTGTTCGGCTGTGTGCAGCGCCTGTTCAGGGAGCACGAGCTGAAACGCGTTGAAGTGACGGTCCTGCTCTTCGATGCGGTGCAACGCCTGCTCGACGAGCTCGCGCGCCGAGACCTCGCCGCGGCGCAACTGGCGGGCCAGCGCCAGGATCTCCGGAAGGTCATGCAGGGATCCGGTCGACGCGGCTGGGAGAGGCTCGGCGGAGAGCGGGAGGCGGTCGCGCAGGAGGTCGGGCAGCTCGTCGACGGGCATCTGCTGGTCGATGAGGCGCTGGAACGCGAGCGCGGTGGCGAAGAACCCCTCTGCCTGGGCGCGTTCCAGCTCTTCGTCTTCGTAGGGGATGCCCAGTGCGTTCAGGTTCTGGCGGGCCATCGTCAGGGGGTCGAAGGTATTCATCGGTCTTCCGTGCCTTCCTCGACAGCTCTGGTCGATCCAGCCCTTGCATCGTACCGTGTCGCCAGCAGCCGTGGAAGCGCCGCGCCACACGAGCGCTGCGTCGGTTACGATACCCACGGTCGGGAAGGACAGATGCTCGAGGAGGCGACACGATGCCGGAAAGCCCGCTCGCACCCGATGTCCTCAAGGCGTTGCAGACGCTCACGACGCCGACGGTCGCGAACGCGATCGAGCTCTTCGACATCCGGCCGCGCAACGTCGGTTTCATGGACGCGAGCATCAAGTGTATGTTCCCCCACCTCGGTACGATGGTCGGGTACGCAGTGACGGCGAAGATCCGGGCCGCGCAACCGGCGCGGCCGGGGGAAGCCGTACCCCGCCGGGCGATGTGGGAATACATCTTGACGATTCCGGAGCCTCGGGTCGTCGTCATCCAAGACCTCGACGATCCCCCGGTCGGCTCCTTCTGGGGTGAGGTGAACGCGAACATTCACCGCGCGCTGGGGTGCATCGGGACCGTCACGAACGGCGGGGTACGCGACCTCGACGAAGTGGAACGGCTAGGCTTCCACTTCTTCGCGAGTCAGGTCCAGGTGTCGCACGCCTACGTGCACGTCGTCGAGTTCGGCACACCGGTCACCGTCGGCGGGCTGACGGTCCAGCCAGGTGACCTCCTGCACGGCGACAAACACGGCGTGATCCAGATCCCGCTGGAGATCGCGCCCGAACTGTACCGCGCGGCCAAGGAGATCGAGGCACGGGAGCGCCGGATCATCGAAGCCTGCCAGGCTCCTGGGTTTTCGATCGAGCGGCTGGCCGAGCTCTACGGCTGAGCGCTCGCCGCAGACCACTCGACGGTCAGTTCGGGCGACTGGCGGAGCGTCTGGTAGATGACGCAGAACTGCTCGGTCTTCTCGCGCAGCGACGCGAGCTGTTCCGGTGTCGCCTCGGGCGCGTCGATCGCGAGGTGGAGACGGATAGCTCGGAAGCCGACTGGCACGTCGCGCGCGACACCGAGCGTGCCGCGCAGATCCAAGTCGCCTTCGGCCGTGACACTGATGTCGCGGTAGGGCACGCCGAGAGCGGTCGCGACCATCTGGCAGGTAATCTGCGCGCAGGCTGCGAGGGCGGCGAGCAAGAGGTCGCCGGAGCAACTCGCGGTACCTGGACCACCCACGCCAGGATGCGCCTCGCTGACGATTGTGCCGCCGGTCGTCTCGATGCGGCAGTGCAGCGGGCTCTCGAAGGTGCGGGCGACAGCGCGCAGCGTGATCTGCGCTGCTTCCGGTTCCTCCCGGTAGCGCTGCTTGAGCGGGCGCTGCAGCGTTCGAAGATCCACGAGTCGCCTCCTTCCGTTTCGTCGTACCCTGCGGGGGCGTGCGCCGGAGAGTCCTCTGACGCTTGCTGCGGTGAGGATACGCGAACGTCATCCGTTCGACTGCGCTCGGTCACGTACGCCTCGCCAACGGAGGGGTCGAGGTGACACGCGGGTGCATCGCTGCCCTGCCCCCGTG
>JBEPZP010000195.1:0-5200 GCA_041640735.1 Thermomicrobium sp. | reverse complement strand
CCCCAAGATGAGCCGTCCCATCCCGGCAAGGGAGTAAGGCCCCGGGGAGATGACCCGGTAGCGAGGCGGCAGGTGGACAGCGGGTAACCGACTGGAGCCGAGCCGTCCTCATGGCCGAGGCCAGTCCTCATCTCCACATGTCCGATCGCGGGTAAGTGGGCACAGCGGAGCTTCTATCGACGATCGTGCAGCCCGTGTCATCAGCACCGCCTTTCCTGCCAGGTGTGCGCGTGGCCGAGAGCGGTGTGGAAACACCCCGAACCATTCCGAACCGGGTCGTGCCCCGCACCAGCGCCGGAGAGTACTGCGCGGGCAACCGCGTGGGAGGCGAGGCCGCTGCGCGCACACCCGACAGGAAAGGCGCGATGACACCTTCGCTCGCTAGTGCCGCGGGGTGGAGCAGCGGCAGCTCGCTGGGCTCATAACCCAGAGGTCGTGGGTTCGAATCCCGCCCCCGCTACCAGCGATGAGCCCCTCCGGGAAACCGGAGGGGCTTTGCATGTTTCTCCGTCCTTTCAGATGTGCGACGACGTGCGGCGCTCGATACGGGCAGTCGAGCGCTCAGTGACCTCCTTCTCGATGCGAGGACGGTCAGGGACGACTGAGTTCTACGTGCGTGTGGGCGCTAGTGACGTCTTCCAGTAGGTGTGCTCGACCACCCCGTGTAACGGTCGACGGTTCACGTCCCCTACGGAGGCTGTGGTCCTCATGGGTGATTCTCGACGCTGGCAAGAGTGAGGTCGTGGTGGTGCTGGAGCTCTATTGGGGTGGTCGTCGCGATACTGGTGTTGCGTCGTGAGACGGCGCGCTGTCTCCGCTAGGACGCGTCATACCGTCTTCGCACCCAAACCGACTCACTGCTTGCCGTGTCCTCCCATCGAGGAGTTCGCAGCTCGTACCCTGGAACCTGTCGTTGCCTCCGAGACTTTTCGACTCCATCTCCTTTCCCGAGCCGTGCTCCCCAGAATTGGCTAGTCCTCGGGTACGGGTACCCCATTCAGCCGAGGTCCACGAGCGCCGATGACTGTGCGAGAAAGGACGAGGCGCTGAACATGCGGAGGACGCATGCTCCGTGGTGGACGGCTCTACTTGGTTACCGGAGTGGGTCTCGCGACCCTCGCTGTCGTGCTTGCCTTCGTGGCACTGCAACGGCAACGTTCCGCGACACCGGTGGTGGAGACGGTTACCCCAGAAGTTCCCGTGGTTGTTGCAGCGCGCGACATCCGTGCTGGTACGGTGCTGACTCTGGACGACGTCGAAGTCGTTCAGGCAAACCCCGACTCGGTGGCACCCGGGACAGCGCAGCAGCCTGACCAAGTGATTGGACTTGTCGCGGCTGGGGATTTGGTCGCCGGGCAACGCATTTTGCTCGCCAATCTCGTGACCCCGTCCCTTTCGAATCTGCTGCAGCCGGGAAAACGCGCAGTGGCGCTTCCTGTCGATCGGATCAATGCCATCGGCGGCTTCGTCCGGCCCAATGACCTGGTCGATCTGGTCTACGCAGGACGCGTAGATCTTCTCCGCATTCTGCCCACCGAGCCGCTCGAGATGGCAGATGGTGGTCAGGGTTTCAGTCCGCCGCCGGAGACGATCATGTTACCGCCGCCTGGTGCGACAGGGCGATCGTATCCATATCCGGGTGTCCCCGGATCGCGCGTCGTCATCACAGACACTGGTGAAGGGCATCCTGTCGCCAAGATCGTCCTGCAGAATCTCCGCGTTCTGGAGGTGCTGGCGGGAACTACCGTCGTGAGCGGGTCGTTCAGCGACGCTCAGCAGGGTGGAACCGCTGCCACGGAACGATCGGCGGAAACCCCCGTGGTGGGAGCGCTTCCGCCGGTCGATTTGCTCATCGTGGAGGCTGATCCCGAGCAGGCCGAACTGATTACGTTTCTGCTCGATCAAAACATCCGTTACCAGGTGATCCTCCGAGCGCGCGGTGACACACAGGAGGTCGAGACGGACGGTGTGACCTACGATCGCTTGGTCGGCGAGCACGGACTACCGCTCCCAGCTCCGGTCACTGTCGGAGGGCCGCGGTAATGCATGGTGCGATGCTTCGCGTCCTGATCGTCGACGATATCCCTGAGAGTCGCGACAACATTGAGCGGTTGTTGCACTTCGAGCCGGATGTCCGCGTCGTGGGCAAGGCGACGTGCGGAGAAGAAGGGATCGAGCTTGCCCTTCAGCTCCAACCGCATGTCGTGCTCGTCGACCAGACCTTGCCGGACCGCGATGGGCTCGATGTGGCGGCTGCCATCACCGCGCGAGCTCCGGGTATCGGGGTGATCCTCCTCGGCCTCGACCAAGATCAGGAGATGCTGCGCCGGGCGATGTTGGCCGGGGCGCGAGAGTACTTGACCAAGCCGTTCGGCTATGAGGAACTCGTCGAGGCGGTCCGGCGTGTGGGGCGTTTGGCGAATCCTCATGTCGGCACGGCGAACGGTACCGTTCTCCAACAACGCGTCGAGGTTTCGACCGGTACGCCCGTCGTCGAACGGCGTGGGGAAGTCATCGCCGTGCTGGGAAGCAAGGGTGGTATCGGTCGCACGTTCATCGCGACCAATCTGGCCGTGTTGCTCGCCCAACAGAGCGAGCGCGAAGTGGTGCTCGTCGATGCCGATCTGATGCGGGGCGATGTCGCGGTCCTCCTCAACCTCGCTCCGCACCGGTCCTGGGCAGACGTCGCTCGGTTGCCGCTCGGCGGAGCGGACAGCGAAGTGCTGCGTGGCCTCTTGACGCGTCACGCCAGTGGAATACGCGTCCTCCTCGCACCGGGCAGCCTCGAAGAAGCGGAGCGCGTCGAAGCGTCCTCCGTCGGTGAGGTGCTCATGGAGCTACGACGATTCGCTGACTACGTCGTGGTCGACACACCAGGCGGCTACGACGATGTCACGCTCGCCTGTGCAGATGCAGCGAACACCCTCGTATGGGTGCTGAGTCTCGAGATGACGGCGATCAAGGATACGAAGCAGTTCCTGGAGCTGGCTGGGCGGCTGGGCTACCAGGAAAAGCGATCGATCTTCGTGCTCAATCACGTCGGTGCAGCCGCGGGCCTCCAACCGAGTGAGGTGGAAGAGACGTTGCGTGTCTCGATACCGATCCGTCTTCCGTCGGATCCTGCAGCCGTCCTCCGCAGCATCAATGAGGGTACGCCCTTGGCGTGGACTCAGCGACACCATCGGATCGTGAGTGAACTCGAGCGCCTCGTGCGATCGCTCGAGGACGTCGACGAGGCGGAGAACGCTGCACCTTCCCGCCGACGACGGTTCTCCCTCCTCAGGCTTCGAGAACGGGCAGCTCGGTAGCGGAGAGGGGGTGTGACGGATGTCGCTGCTGCGTCGTTTAGGTGCTACGGGGGAGACTGGCCCACTCTCGTCGAATCCTGAACCGCTCCCTACCGAACGTCGGGACGACACCGGCTCCTCGATCGGCACGAGTGCCCTCGCGCACTCGTTGAAGCGCCCCAATCTCCGGATCTCGGTGCAGACGACCTCGGACGATACCCTGCAACAGCTCAAACAGCGTGTGCAGAACCGGGTCATCGCTGAACTCGATCCGAGGATGGATCTGACCGATGCGGAACGGGTACGGCGGACGCTCGAAGAGACTTTTCTGTCCGTCCTCGAGTCGGAAGGCATCGTCCTCAGCCGGATCGAGCGTCACCGGCTCTTCGAGGCCATCGTGGCTGAGATTCTCGGGTATGGGCCGATCGAACCGCTGCTCAAGGACGACACCGTGACGGAGATCATGGTGAACGGCCCGAAGCAAGTGTGGGTCGAGCGGAACGGCAAGCTGGAGAAGACGAACATTCAGTTCGACGACGACGACCACGTGATGCGCATCATCGACCGGATCGTTTCGCCGCTCGGTCGGCGCATCGATGAAAGTTCACCGATGGTCGATGCGCGCCTCCCGGATGGTTCCCGCATCAATGCAGTGATTCCTCCCATTTCACTGGTCGGTCCCTGCTTGACGATTCGGAAATTCAGTCGCGATCCGCTCACGGTGGACGACTTGATCCGCTTTGGGACGATGACGCCTGAGATTGCGCAATTCCTCGAAGCCTGTGTCAAGGCGCGTTTGAACATCGTCGTCTCGGGTGGCACGGGTTCGGGGAAGACGACGCTCCTCAACGTCCTCTCGTCCTTCATCCCCGGCGACGAGCGTATCGTCACGATCGAGAATGCAGCCGAGCTGCAGCTGCGTCAGGAACATGTCGTGACTTTGGAATCACGGCCGCCGAACATCGAGGGGAAAGGTGAGGTGACCATCCGGGACCTGGTCATCAATGCCTTGCGCATGCGTCCGGATCGCATCGTCGTCGGCGAGTGCCGCGGCGGCGAGGCACTCGACATGCTGCAGGCAATGAACACCGGTCACGACGGTTCGATGACGACGATCCACTCCAACAGTCCACGCGATACGCTGCACCGACTGGAGACGATGGTGCTCATGGCAGGTATGGATCTGCCGGTGCGGGCGATCCGGGAGCAGATCGCATCGGCGCTCGACCTGATCATCCATACTGCTCGACTCAAGGACGGCTCCCGCAAGATCGTTGCCATCACCGAGGTCCAGGGTATGGAAGGGGATGTCATCGTCCTCCAGGACATTTTCGTGTTCGAGCAGACCGGCATCGAGAACGGTAAGGTGATCGGTCGTATCAAGCCGACCGGTGTACGACCGAAGTTCGCGGAGAAGTTCGAAGTCGCCAATATCTACTTGCCGCCGCAAGTCTTCGGCGTGACCTACACCCGGCCGTTCGGGAGATAGCCGATGCTGCAGGATCCGCTGGTCTTGCTGGTGATCCTCCTGGCTGGAGCTGCGGTGGTTCTGTTGGGGGCCGGGATTCGAGGGCGCGCAGCCGATAGCGCCGTCGAGCGGCGGCTGGAGCGCTATGCCAAGAACGACGCAGTGCTCGAGGAGGGGAGCGGGCCGAATGCGGTGGCGAAGCGCTTAGATCGCGCCGTGCGCGGTCGCTCCTTCGCCGAGGAAATCCGCGCGCACTTGGCTCGAGCAGACATTCGCCTGACAGTCGGCGAGTTCCTGCTGCTTCGTCTCAGTACGGCGGCGGGCGGATTCGTCTTCGGGTTTCTGGCTGGACGAGGGTTGACGAGGCCGCTACTCGGAATCTTCGTCGGAGTGACGTTCGCCATCGTCGGTTGGCTGGCGCCCCACTACTACGTCCTCTGGCGGG
>JBEPZP010000194.1:0-5216 GCA_041640735.1 Thermomicrobium sp. | reverse complement strand
GGGAGCGCTCCGTGGGCCGTCCGCCCGTAGACCGTCACGCGGATGCCTACGCCACCGCGCTCTCCGATACAGACTCGGTTGTTCGTCGGCTCGGCGACCATAACTGCATCGGGACGAAGGTCGTCGCGCTCGGCGATGCGGGCGGCGCCGAGCCGGCCGCCGACTTCCTCGTCGGCGACTTCGGTGACGATGAGGGAGCCCCGGAGTGGTACGCCGCTGCGCAGCAAGGCGGCAGCGGCGACCAGTTGTGCTGCGACACCGCCCTTGACGTCGCAAGCGCCCCGTCCATAGAGCTTGCCGTCGCGGACGACCCCTTCGAACGGTGGTACCGACCAGGAGGTTTCCTCACCGACCGGGACGACGTCGAGGTGCGAGTTCCAGAGAAGTGTCGGACCAGGGGACGCTCCATAGCGGGCGATGACGTTCGGTTTCGTAGGCTCGGCCGCGTCCAGTTCGACCGTGAAGCCGGCTTCGGCCAAGTACCGTGCGCACACGAAGGCGGCCTCGGTGACGTCCCCCGGCGGATTCACGGTCGGGATACGGACGAGCGTGCGGGCGACGTCGACGAGTTCGTCCTCGCGGATCTGGGCGAGGACCTTCTCGGCCTGCTCTTGCGTGAAGCGAAGCGCTGACATCGTTCCCTCCTACGAGTGACCTATCGGCCCGTCCGGTTGACAGGCTATGCTATGCTCGGCGGGTGCACGAGGGTTGTCAAGCGTGAGGGAACGAGGAAGTCGAGCACGATGACGAGTCTCATGAACGAACACCTGCGCGATCTGCTCACGCGGATACGCGGTATCGCTTTCGACATGGACGGTGTGCTTTATCGGGGAGATCAGCCGCTTCCTGGTGCAGCGGAGCTGGTCGCGTCGCTGAGCGCGCGTGGCATACCGTTCGTGATGGTGACGAACAACGCGACGAAGACGCCCGAGGAATACGCCGCAAAGCTCGCTCGCCTCGGGATGGAAGTGCCGCCCGATCGTATCGTCACCTCGGCCATCGCGACGCGCGACTGGATGCGCCAGCAGTATCCGGCTGGCACGCGCGTGTACGTGCTCGGTATGGCTGCTCTGGAACGAGCGATCTATGCCGACGGGTGGTTCCTTCCAGCTGGTCGCGACGCTGAGGTCGTCGTCAACGGTGCCGATTTCACGCTCACGTACGAGAAGCTGAAGATCGCGACGCTCGCGATCCGGCGCGGTGCTGAGTGGGTCGCGACCAACGCCGACCGAACGTTCCCCTCGGAGGAGGGGCTCATTCCAGGTTCGGGGGCCATCGTCGCGGCGCTGCAAGCGGCGACGGACCGTACGCCGATCGTGATCGGAAAGCCTCAGCCGGCTATGCTGTTCCGCGCCGCTGAACTCCTCGGCATCGAGCCTCGTGAGATGCTGATGATCGGGGATCGTTTGGACACCGACATCCTTGCCGGTCGACGTGCCGGCGCTTTGACAGCGCTGGTGCTGACCGGGGTCTCGACGCGGGACGACCTCGCAACGAGTTCCGTTCAACCGGATATGGTCGTGGCGGACTTGCAGGTCGTGCTCGAGGCTCTGCGGAGCTGCGAACAGTGACGCGGATGGGTCGCTATTGCATCGAGGATCCACGACTGATCCAAGGGCGCGACGATGTGCGTCCCCATGGCTTGCACTTGGGGGCACTTCGACTGCGTTACGCGCTCGATGCCTTGGCTGACGTGCAGGGTCGGGTACTCGTTCCTGGATGCGGGGCCGGACGGTACGTGCGAGCGATCGAGCGAGCACGTCCGGATCTCTGGGTGATCGGTGGCGACCTCAGCCGGCGAGCGATCCGCGAAGCGCGCCAACGCGATCCGGTGGGGCGGTACGTCGTACTCGATGCGTGTCGTCTCCCGTTCCGTAGCGGGGTTTTCGACGCGGTCGTGTTCCTCGACGTCTTGGAGCACGTCCCTCTACCACAGGCGATGATTCGGGAATGCGCTCGGGTTCTGCGGCCCGGGGGCGTCCTCCACGCGTTCGTTCCGCTCGAAGCACAACCGGGGACGCTCTACTGGTTCCTGCGCGCCAGCCAGCGGTTGCCGATCCACCGCTGGAAACGCGATCATGTCGGTCACATCCAGCGGTTTTCCGATCTCGATCTGCTTCGCCTCCTGGGCGCCGCTGGCTTGGAAGTCCGTGCCATGCGTTACAGCTTTCACCTGCTCGGCCAACTGCACGACGTGCTCGACTATTGGCGGCGAGAACGAGAGAGTGGAGCCTCGGGCACCTTGCCGCTCTGGCTCGTGCGCTGGTTGACTCGGCTCGCCTTCGTCGTTACCTGGCGCGCGGCAGCGTTGGAGGATCGCGTGCATACCGGGCGGTTTCTCGCTGGTGGGCTCCATGTCACCGCGTACAAGCCGACGGTGAGCGAGCAGGCGGCGGCCCAGGCCGGTCTGGCACATGCATCCGCGTGACGGTGGAGTAGGGGGTGTCTCGTGTACCCGATCGTCGACGGGCATACCGATTACGTTCTTTCCCTCCTCGAGACCGGCCGCGATTTTTTGGTCGAGAGCCAGATCGGTCATGTGGACTTGCCGCGTGCCCGGCGCGGTGGGCTCGCAGCCATGCTTACCGCAGTGTTCATCCGCGACGAATACCTCCCCCAGCAAGCTGCGCTGAGGACGATCCGCGCGCTCGATCGGCTCTTCGAGATGATCGAGGCTTCGCGTGGTGCGATCTGTTTGGTGCGGAGCGTCGCTGATCTAGAAGCATGTCTGGCTGGACGCGCGTTCGGCGCCATCCTGCATTTCGAGGGAGCAGAGGCGATCGATCCGGAGTTCGCGTTCCTGCGCGTCGCCTATCGACTGGGCCTTCGTTCACTCGGACTTACCTGGAGTCGCCCGAACATTTTCGCGGAAGGAGTGGGGCCAGGTGATAGTGGTCGGGGGTTGACGCTGCTCGGCAGGGAGCTCGTGCGTGCCTGTAACGAGCTCGGCATTCTGGTAGACGTTTCGCACTTGAACGACGCTGGCTTCTGGGACGTGCTGGCGCATTCGTCTCGGCCGGTCGTGGCGAGCCACAGTAATTGCCGGGCACTGTGCCCTGTCGCGCGCAATCTGACGGACGAGCAGATCCGTGCTCTGGCAGCCCAGGGAGGCCTGCTGGGGATCAATTTCCACGTCGGATTCCTGCGCCCGGGCGCGGAGCGGCCGGAGGACGCGTCGATCGACGACGTGGTCGCGCACATCGACCACGTCGCCGACCTCGTGGGCGTCGACCACGTCGCGTTCGGGTCCGACTTCGACGGCGCGACGATGCCGCACGACTTGCCCGATGCAGCTGCGCTGCCCCGCCTCGTGGAAGCACTGCTCGCCCGCGGATACGACGACACGGCACTCCGCAAGATCTGTTATGAGAACTGGTTGCGAGTCCTCCGTGCCGTCTGGCGCGGGTGACGTTCGTGTTCAAACCTCGGTGACCAGCTCGAGCGACTTGTCGGCGACGATACGCTGCGCGATAGCGATGAATCGCTCGAGCGGCATCGCACCGAGGTTTTCATTCGTGCGCAAGCGCACCGCCACGCTGTCCTCGGCGATTTCCCGATCACCGACGACCAGCATGTACGGGATCTTCTGGAGCTGCGCGGTGCGGATCTTGGCTTGCATCCGTTCGTCACCGTCGTCGACCTCGACCCGGAGTCCGGCATCGCGCAGGCGGTCGCGTACCTGGTAGGCGTAGGGCACGTGGCGGTCGGCGATCGGGATAACGACAGCTTGCACGGGTGCCAACCAGACCGGAAATGCGCCAGCGAAGTGCTCGATGAGGATACCGATGAAGCGTTCGAGCGAACCGTAGATCACGCGGTGAATGACGACCGGCGTCTTTTCGGTCCCGTCGCGGTCGGTATAGGTGCAGCCGAAGCGGCGGGGCAGTTGGAAGTCGAGCTGGATGGTTCCCGTTTGCCACTGGCGGCCGAGCGCGTCCTCCATCAGGATGTCGATCTTCGGCCCGTAGAACGCTCCCTCTCCCTCGCCGATGAGGTAGTTGCCGGGGCCGGCATGGGCATCGAGGATGCGTCGGAGAGCAGCTTCGGCCTTATCCCACGTCTCCGGGTCGCCCATGAAGTCGTCCGGACGCGTGCCGAGCCGGAGCGTGTACCGGAGGCCGAAGATACCGTAGAAGAGCTGAGCGATTTCTAGGATACGGGCGAATTCTTCTTCGATCTGATCCTCGGTAACGAAGATGTGCGCGTCGTCTTGCTGGAACTTACGGACGCGCAAGAGTCCATGCAGCGTCCCCGAGCGTTCATAGCGGTGGAGAATGTCGCAGTCGGACAGGCGAAGCGGCAGGTCGCGGTAACTGCGCTTCTTGAGATTATAGACGACCATCGCGTTGGGACAATTCATCGGTTTCACGCCGTAGACTAGATGCTCGTCCAGCTGAATGAGGAACATATTTTCCCGATAGTGATCCCAGTGTCCTGACGTCTCCCAAAGGCTCTTGTCGTTGATGAGCGGTGCGGCGATCTCCTGGTATCCACGCTTTTCGTGTTCCTGGCGCCAGAAATCCAGGAGCAGGTTCAGGATCTTGAGCCCTTTGGGCAGCCAGTAGGGCATACCGGGCGCCGTCGGGTCGAAGTGAAACAGCTCCAACTCACGCCCCAACCGGCGGTGATCGCGACGCTCGGCCTCTTCGAGGCGATGGAGGTACGCTTCGAGTTGCTCGCGCGTCGGCCAAGAGGTGCCGTAGATGCGCTGGAGTTGAGGACGGCGTTCGTCGCCGCGCCAGTAAGCGCCGGACACACGCAGGAGTTTGAAGTAGCCGATCTGCGACGTGTCCTGCACGTGCGGACCGCGGCAGAGGTCAGTGAACCCGTCATGGGTATAGGTGGTGATGACCTCGTCGGGAGGAAACTCCTCGATCAGCTCCAACTTATACGGTTGATCGCGGAAGAGTTCGCGCGCCTGCTCGCGGGTGATGACGTGCCGCACGAATGGATAGGCGGCTGCCTTGATTTCCTCCATGCGTCGCTCGATACGCTCGAGATCCTCGGGCGTGAGCGGGCGAGGCAGGTCGAAATCGTAGTAGAACCCGTCGGCGATAGCCGGACCGATACCCAGCTTGGCACCGGGGAAGAGCTCGACGACTGCCTGTGCCATGACGTGCGCGCAGGAGTGGCGCATGCGTGCGAGATCGAGTTCCTGCTCGCTGGTGGGAGCGATCGCGAGGTCCATTTCCTTCGTGACGTCGCTCATGCTCCTC
>JBEPZP010000193.1:0-5231 GCA_041640735.1 Thermomicrobium sp. | reverse complement strand
GACGGCGTCATCGCCGACGAGCCGACCGCCGAGAGCCGCGGCTGGGCCGTCGGCGACACCGTGGAGGTGCTGACCCTCGACAACCGGGAGCAGGAGCTGACGGTCTCCGGGATCTTCGAGACCAACCAGGTGGTCGGCTCCACCGTGGTCTCCCTCGACACGCTCGCGGGCAGCGGCGGGGTCGACCAGGACCGGTTCCTGTTCGTGGATCTCGACGACGGCGTATCACCGGCCGACGTCCGTCCGCAGCTCGACGACGTGCTCGACGCCTATCCCATCGTGAACCTCAAGGACCAGACCGAGTTCCAGGACGAGCAGAAGGGCCAGATCGACCAGCTGCTGCTCCTGATCAACGCCATGCTGGTGCTGTCGGTGCTCATCGCCGCCCTGGGGATCGTCAACACCCTGGCGATGTCGGTGATCGAGCGGACGCGGGAGATCGGGCTGCTGCGGGCGGTCGGTCTCGGCCGGACGCAGCTGCGCCGCATGGTCAGGCTCGAGGCCGTGGTCATCTCGATCTACGGCGCGGTCCTGGGCCTGGTGCTCGGCACCCTCTTCGGTGTCGCCCTCAGCCGGTCGCTGGCCGATCAGGGCATCACCGAGCTCGTCGTCCCCCTGCCGCGGATGGCGGTGTTCCTGCTCGTCGCCGCGGTCATCGGCGTGCTCGCCGCCGTCGGGCCCGCCCGTCGAGCTGCTCGGCTGAAGGTCCTGGATGCCATCGCCCAGAGCTGACGAGGGCGGCGCGCCGGGGAGCCTTCCGCGGACAGCACGGGCGGCTCCACACTGGACCGCCCGGCTGGAGGCTCCGCATGGATCTCGGGATCGATCTGGGTACCGCGAACACGGTGGTGAGTGACGTCCGCCGCGGCGTCATCTACGACGAGCCGAGCGTGATGCTGCTGCGCCAGGGCGGCGGACGGCGGAACCGCGTGCTCGCCGTGGGGCGGGAGGCGTCCGAGCTGATCGGCCGCGCCCCCGCCCGGTTCTCGGCGGTCCGCCCGCTGCACGACGGCGTGGTCACCGACCTGGAGAGCGCCCGGCTCTACCTGCGGGCGGTCCTGGCCCGCGCGGGCCGGCGGGCCTGGAGCCCGACGCGGGCGGTGATCGGGGTGCCCGCCGACAACTCGACGCTGGAGACCCGCGCGCTCCTGGAGGCGGCCGAGGAGGCGAGCATCCGGCCGGTCACGGCGCTGGACGACGCCGTCGCGGGCGCGGTCGGCTGCGGGATCGATCCGCTGGAGCGGCGGGTGCACATGGTCGTCGACGTCGGTGGCGGAACAGCCGAGGCGGTGGCGTTCTGCTACGGCGGCGTCCTCGCCCAGCGCACGAGCAAGCTCGGTGGGGACGAGATGACGGTGTCGGTCGCCCGGTACCTCCGGGAGGAGCACCAGCTGCTCGTCGGCGAGCTGGAGGCCGAACGGGTCAAGACCTTCCGCGCCGGCGCGGACGAGGGCCCCGACGGCCCCGTGGTGGTGCACGGCCGCGACGGCACGTCGGGCCGGCCGCGGCTGGTGACCGTCCAGCCCGCCGACGTCGCCACCGCCGTCCGCCCCGTGGTCACCGAGATCATCCGGGCGCTGACCGCCTGCCTGGACGACCTGCCCCCGCAGGCGCTCGCCGACGTCTTCGCTGAAGGGGTGCTCGTCTTCGGCGGCGCGTCCCTCACCGTGGGCCTGCCCGAGCTGATGGAGCGCGAGCTGGGCCTGCCGGTCAAGCTCGCCGAGGAGCCGCTGACCTGCGTGGCCGACGGCGCCGCCCGCGCGCTCCGCAACCGCTCGCTCCTGGCGGCCTACGGCCGGACCTGAGCCCCGACGCCGCTCTCAGGTGTCCCAGAAGGCAGCTTCAGGGACTCCTCCAGGACGACGTCGCGGTCGCGCGGCATGTCCGGGCACTCGCGGTGGCCGATCCAGGTGTCAGGGTGAGCACATGGACCTCGACCCCGCGCTGCACTGGCGCGTCGGCTGGGGACCGGCTGGGTGGGTGAACCCACCGCCGGAGGCTCGTCGCGATCAGGACGACTTATTGATCGAGGCCGCGGAAGGCAGTGACCTGTGGCGTACGACGTCCTACGGGTTCATCCACGACACAGGGCACGCCCTGCTCGCCGATTTCCCGGACCGGACGGCGGCTGAGGTGACCTTCGTCGCCGACTTCTCGGCACAGTTCGACCAGGCGGGGCTGCTGGTCCGCGCGGACGCCGAGCGCTGGATCAAGGCCGGCGTCGAGTTCAGCGACGGCGTGCCGCACATCGGGGCCGTCGTGACCCACAGGGTGTCGGACTGGTCAGTTGCTCCCGTCCCGGAGTGGACGGGAGCGGTGATCACGGTGCGGGCCAGCCGCAGCGGCGACGCCCTGACCGTGCGCGCGCGAGCGGGCCACGAGCAGTGGCGGCTCGTGCGGGTGGCACCGCTGCCCACCGGGCCGTTGCAGGTCGGGCTGTACTGCTGCGCGCCCACACGCGCCGGTCTGCTCGTCCGGTTCAAGGATCTGCGGCTCGTGGCGGCGGACGAGGCCCTTCACGGCTGACGCACGAAGTGGTGCCGCCGAGCGGTATCCCCTGACTGCGCCCTCAGGGACACCGTCTCGCAGCGGTGAAGACGTTCCCGCGGGAGCGTCGTCACGCCGCACACCTTGACCGCGTTCCCGCGGGAACGTCTCCGCTGTCCTCGAGTCGCTCCAGGGACAGGAGGCGGCCTCAGACATCCCACGGTGTTAAGCCGTCAAGCGGCGGTCTCCGTGGAGGAGGCGTCGGTGTGCCAGGCGGTGGCTTCGTCGTAGCTGGTGTGGTGGCGCAGGCAGCCGTGCAGGATGCCGACGAGCCGGTTCGAGAGGGCCCGCAGGGCCTGGTGATGAGCGGCGCCGCGGGCCCGCTGGGCGTCGTAGTAGGCCCGGGCGCCGGGTGAGCTGCTCAGCGCGGCGAACGCCTGGAAGTAGAGCGCGTTGGCCAGGCGTCGGTTGCGGGCCGGACGGGCCAGCACCAGCCGCTTCAGGCCGGAAGCGCGGGTGATCGGGGCCATGCCGGAGTAGTTCTTGCGGCCCTTGGCGTCGGCGTAGCGGTGCGGGTCGTCTCCGAACTCGGCGAGCACCCGGGCGCCGAGGATCGGCCCGAGCCCGGGCTGGCTCAGGTAGATCTCAGCGTCCGGGTGCCGGCCAAAACCCGCCTCCACCTCGCCCCGGAGCGCCTCGACCTGGGTGACCAGGGCGTCGATCACGGCGATCAGTGAGCGCACCGCGGCGGAGTAGGCGCTCACCACGCCGGGATGGGCCTCCAGCTGCGGGGTGCGCAGGGCGGTCTGGATACGGTCGGCCGAGGCGTCGATGCTGCGTTGCCGCCCGGCCCGGCGCAGGGCTGCGGCAATCTTGCTCTGGGAGAGCCGGCGGCCGGCCTCGGGTGCGGGAGCGATGGCCAGAATCGCCAGGGCTTCCCGGCCGGCCAGGTCCTCGCCGAAGGCGGCCAGGGCGGCGGGATAGAACTCGCGCAGCATCGAGCGCAGCGCGTTGGTCTGCCGCTGCCGCGACCAGATCAGCGACTGGTGGGTTCGGGTGAGCACCTTGATGTGCTCGGCCAGCGCGGAGTCCCCGGCCACCGGCCGGTGGTGCGCCCGGTCCAGGCGGACCAGCTCGGCCAGCACGTGCGCGTCGCCGGGGTCGCTCTTGGCTCCGGCGGTGCCGTGCCGCTCCCGGTAGCGGGCCACCTGCCGGGGGTTGATCGCATAGACGGTGTAGCCGGCGGCGATCAGCGCCTGCACCCAGGGGCCGCGGTCGGTCTCGATGCCGACGATGACCTGGTCGGGCTCATCGTCCTCGTCGAGATGGTCGGCGATCAGCGAGTGCAGCGCCGCCAATCCGTCCACGCCCTCGGGTAGTCGCCGACGACCCAGCCGCCGTCCGGACTCGTCGACAAGCTCAACGTCGTGATGGGCCTCGGCCCAGTCATTTCCGAGGAACAACACCGCTCACACGCCTCCTTCGGATCGGAATCAGCTGCATCCGACCCTGGAGGAGAAGACCGTGGCGACCTAATGGATCAGTGCTCGAGGCACGCCATCCCACCGGCCATCCGCTCCTCCTCACCAACCGGCGGGGGCACGGTCTGAAGCTGGGCCTCGAGGATCGGACCCGGGACAAAGAGTGCTCACCCGCCGGCGGCTCGGACACCCGGATCCTGCTGCAAACCGACCGGATGCACCCCCATTAGGGACAGGTCCGCCGCCTCAGTCCGCCATCACCACGCGGGCGACGCCAACTGGCGACCCGGCAGGACAGATCCCCGGCCCTCCGCAGCCGTCCCGTAAGGCCCGCTTGGTGAACCTTCCCGCATGGGGAGGACAACCAGGACACCCTGCTGGCCGGCAGAGCAGCGTCCGCGAGCTGCTCGACACCCACGTCACCGTGTCACGGGAGGGCTGCTGCGTGACGCGAACCGATACATCGGGGAGCGCCTCATCAGCCACCAGTAGCCGGGCGGACGAGATTTGCATTGCAGCCAACAATTATCGAAAGCGACAAGCGGAATGAGGCATGCAACGACTGACTGCCCGGATCTTTTAAGACCTCCCGCACATGCTCGGGGCTACGTTGAAGAGCGTCAAAGAGCGTCAAAGAGCGGCACGAATGCTACCGTGGTAGCCAGTTCGGCCCCCGCTTCGCGGGGGCCTTCGCCGTTTCTAGGGGTGACTCGTTGGCCATTGTTGGCAGGTGCTGAGAATGCACGGCGGAGTCAAGTTCTTCTCAGGCGCACCCGCCGGAGCCCGGCACTATGTCGAGGCCGGCCGGTACCGCGCGGATGACTATTACCTGGCCGAGGGGGCTGGCATCGCCCGCCGCTACACCGCCACCGCCGCCGGGCCGGTGGCCGAGCTGACGCCGCTGGGCGGCGACGCCTACGAGTCCTGGGTCGCCGGCATCGACCCCGACACCGGAGAGTCGCGGGGGCGGCTGCGCACCGACGCCCGCGCGGTGCGGTTCATCGAGGTGATCGTCAACGGACCCAAGTCCTGGTCGCTGGCCGCGGCCCTGCACCCGGATGTCGCCGGGGCGTACGACGCGGCGCAGGACCGCGCGGCCGAGCAGATTCTCGGCTGGCTCGCCGCGCACGCCACCACGAGGGTGGGCCCGCGCGGCGGGCAGGTGCTGGTGCCGGTGGAGCGGGTCGAGGCCGCGGTGGTGCGGCACCACACGTCGCGGGCGGGGGATCCGCACTGGCACATGCACCTGCAGATCAACACTCG
>JBEPZP010000192.1:0-5283 GCA_041640735.1 Thermomicrobium sp. | reverse complement strand
TGCGATTTCGGCGCGCTCCTCGGGAGTGAGTTCCCGGACCTTGTCGTAGAAACCGGTTACCGCCACGCGTCCCTCTGGTGTGTGGAAGGTCGCCGCCAACTGGACCAGCGTCTGGACGGCATTGGCGATGACGGCCCCGTACTGCCCGGAGTGCATGTCGGTCGCGGCTGTCCGCAGGTCCACCTGACAGGCGCAGATCCCCTTGGACGAGAGCGTCAGGGAGGGCTGGTCGTGCCCGAACATGCCACCGTCGGCGGAGATCACCACGTCACAGGCCAAGAGATCGCGGTACTGCCGGATCGCCGCCGCCATGCTCGGGGACCCGATCTCTTCCTCGCCTTCGAAAAAGAACTTGAGGTTGATCGGCGGTTTGCCGATAATGCGGACGAGGGCTTCGATGCCACAGAGGGCGGCGAACAGGTTGCCTTTGTCGTCGGACGCGCCCCGGGCGTAGAGGCGACCGTCGCGTAGCGTCGGTTCGAAAGGAGGTGTCTCCCAGAGGTCGAGCGGGTCGGGCGGCTGGACGTCGTAGTGCCCGTAGACGAGCGCGGTGGGCAGGGAGGGATCGACCGGCCAGTGGCCGAAGACGATCGGGTTGCGCTCCGTGGGCAGCAGGCGGACTTCCGGGACACCGAGCGCGCGGAGGCGCGCGGCGACCCATTCGGCCGCCCGCAGCACGTCGGCCTGGTGCTGCGGGAGCGCACTCACGCTCGGGATCCGCAGAAGCTCCTGCAGCGCAGCCAGGTGTTCTGCCTCGCGTTCGGCCAAGTAGGTGTCGCACCGTTGGATGAGTTCTTCCATCGTGGGCCTCCTTTCCGAGGCGGAGTATCGCAGAGTCTCTCGGATCGCGCAGCACGGGAAGACCAGTGTTCCCGTGCTCCGTGGAGACTCCGGGAGAGGTGTCGGGAGCGAGAAGGGAGAGAGCCATGGCGCGGTCGTTCTGGTTCCTGGCAGTAGTCGGCGCGGTGCTAGTGGCGCTCGTCCTGCCACCGCTTCCGGCGGCGGCGGTGCAGCAGCCGGGGTTGAGCGTCGCCTTCTGGCGTACCTGGGCGCGCACTGACCGTCCAGTGGCGGAAGGGCGTGCGGCGCGTACCTGGATGTGGGGGCCAGCGCCGATCTCCAACGTGCTGATCGAAGAGTACGACGAGGCGACTGACCTCGCGGGCGAGCCGACCGGCGTGCGCTGGGTGCAGTACTTCGACAAGACCCGCATGGAGGTGACGGACGACGGGGCCGACCCGGTCAACCTGTGGTACGTGACCAACGGTCTTCTCGCCAAGGAACTCCTCACCGGCCAGCTGCAAGTGGGCCACAACCGCTTCGTCCAAGGGCCGCCGGCCCAGGTACCCGTCGCCGGCGACCTCGATGACGCCGCTGCGCCGACCTACGCGACCTTCGCCCCGCTCATGAGCTACCGGCCGCTGCCGGTGGGGATGACGATCATCCAGACTGTCGACCGCAACGGGACGGTCGGGGCCGATCAGTCGCTGGCGCGCTTCGGGGTGACGGCAGCGGTCCATGTGCGCGAGACCGACCACACGGTGGCCAGTGTTTTCTGGGACTTCATGAACGCTCGCGGGACGGTCTACGCTGACGGAGCTTTCCGCGAGGACCGGTTGTTCGAGAACCCGTTCTACGCGACCGGCTTGCCGCTGACGGAGGCCTACTGGACGACCGTGCGTGTCGGGGGTACGCCCAAGCGCGTCCTGGTGCAGGTCTTCGAGCGGCGCGTCCTCACCTACACGCCGGACAATCCTCCCGGCTGGCGCGTCGAAGCCGGTAACGTCGGCCTGCACTATTACCAGTGGCGCTACGGCCAGTTGGGTAACCAGCCGGTGACCTGGCCGACCCCTCGACCGGAAGAGCTCCCCTACCTCGACGCGATGATCCCGACGGTCGTTCAACTCGCCGCCAGCCTCGAGCCGCTCGCGGGTGTCCTCGAGTATCCGTCCTTCGATACGCCCCACTGGCGGGCTGACGTCGAGCGGCGGCTCGTCTTCCTCCAGGACTGCGCCCGCGCCATGCGCGAAGCGGCGCCGCCGCCGACCTTGTCCGGCTTCCACTCGCAGCTCATGGCAGGGCTCAACCTGGTGGAGCAAGGTGCGGCGCGGATCCGGCGCGGCCTCGATACACGCAACCCGGCTCTCCTCTTGCAGGGGGCGCAGGACCTGGAGCAAGGGCTGCGAGGGATGGCGGCTGCGCTCGACATGCTGCCGCTCCGTCACGAGCCGGTCGAGGTCGCTCTCCGCGAAGGGTAGGAAGGGGTATGACGCAGTGCACAGCGTGCGGTCGTTCGGCCCCGGTGGACGCCTCGTTCTGCCCCGGCTGCGGGCGACCGTTGGCGATCGTCGCGTTACCGGCGCGAGCGGAAGGAGCCGCAGTGACCACAGGGAGCGCTGCTGACTCGGCTGGGCAGCACGCGCAGCACGGCGGGACGGAGGCGACGCGGCCGCCTCGGGAACAGGTCACTACCAGCCCGGACGGCGCGGCGGAGCCGGAAGCCACGGTGCCGCTTCCCGAGGCGGCCACGCGGGCTGGGCACTCGGCCGAGTCGGATCCCGCACCGCGGCGCACGGTCCGGTTGCTCGCCGCACTGAGCGGTCTTCTCGCGCTCGCGCTGGTCCTCGCTGGCTCGCTCGCCTATCTCGAGCTCGACCGGCGGGATGCGCGCGAGCAGGAGCTGCGCGGTCAGGTGGCCAGCCTCACTCAGGCCAACCGCGATTTCCAGTCGCAGGTGCAGTCGCTCACCAGCGAGCGGGACGGCTTGGCGGCCGAGCGGGACCAGCTCCTCTCCCGGGTGAGCGAACTCGAGACGACGAAGGCTGAACAGGAGCGGCGGATCCGCGAGCTCACGGGCCAAGTCGAGGAGCAGAGCCGGCAGCTCACGCAAGCACGCGAAGAGGCGACGCGCCAACAGCAGCGTGCCGATGCGGCGACGGGTGCGAGTCTCATCCTCGCCCAGGTCGTGGCCCTCGACGATGAGATCCATCAGGAATACCGTCGGCTCTTCACGGCGGTGCTCGAGATGCAAGACGCCTATTACTTCGGGAACCGGATGGCGTTCGAGAGTGCGGCGCGCCGCGCGGACGAGAGTGCCCGGCGCCTCGATCAGCTGTTCGCGGAGCGCGACCGCCTGCTTTCGCAGCTCGGCTACTAGGGGAGCTTGGCATGGGGTGGCCGACTCGTCTGCTCCTGGTCGCCGTGGTCGCAGCGGGGGTGCTGGTGGTGGGGCTCGCCGGGTTGACCATGGTGCGCTGGCGCGCCAGTGCGGAGGTTCCGGCGCTCCCTCCGGACGTGGTGCTCACGGTGACCCCTGTGCCCACTGTCCCGCGGGCTCCTGCCCCGACGGCGCGCCCGATGCAGCAGGCTGGTTCGCCCGAGCTGGCGCTGCGCGTGGACCGCGCCATGCGCGGGGTGGTACAGGTGCGCACGCCGCGCGGCCTGGGCACCGGGTTCGTGTGGGTACGGGACGCGAGCCGCACGCTGGTGGTCACGGCGGCGCACGTGGTGGCTGGCTACGGGCAGGTGCAGGTCGTCGCGCCGGACGGCACGGCCCATACCGCGTTCGTCTCGGTGCAGGATGCGCTGCGCGACGTGGCGGTACTCCAGGCGCCGGCGATCCTCGGGGTCGAGGCGCTCCCGCGCGGGCAGTCGCGTGCGCTCGCACTCGGCTCTGCGCTGACTGCGGTCGGCTACGCGGCCGGTGCCCAGCTCGTGGGAGAGCCGACGGTGACGCGCGGGATTCTCTCTGGACGGCGCACCTTCGAGGGGATAGAGTTCCTCCAGACCGATGCAGCGCTCAACCCGGGTGTCAGCGGCGGTCCGCTGCTGGATGACCGCGGTGCAGTGGTGGGGATGGCCGTCGGCGCGCTCGCGTGGATCGGCGAGCTCCCCGCCCAAAACCTCAATTTCGCTGTAACGATCGAGGAGATCGAGTTGGTAGTGTCGCGGTAAGGGGAAGGACACACGTATGCAGGTACAATCGGCTGTCCTGCCACTCCGACTCCACCTCGTCACCTTGACGCCGCTCTTCTTGGGCGGGGCCGACCCGCGTGGCGATCCGGAGCTCCGCGCGAGTTCCGTGCGCGGCGCGCTCCGCTTCTGGCTACGCGCGCTGCTCGGCGGGTGCTACGGTACGGACGAGGCAGCGCTGGAGGAAATCCGCCGGATCGAAACCGAGACCTTCGGCGCAGCCAGCGGCGAGCGGGGCGAGACGGCAGTCGGAGCGTCTCCCATCGTCGTCCGGGTACACGGTGCATCGAAAGTGCGTCCCCAGGAATGGCGGGAACCGCGCACCTCGGGTCGCTCCTACCTCTTCTTCTCGATGGCTTCGTCCAGAGTGCGCGGTCAAGAGATCCCAGCGCGCAGTGCGTTCATGCCGCCGTACGAGTTCCAACTCGAGCTGCTCGGTCGTCCTGGCGTCGAGGACACGGTGGCTCGCGAGGCGCTCTATCGAGCCGTGCGTGCCAGCTGGCTGCTCGTGCATCTGGGTGGCCTCGGGGCTCGCTCCCGACGGCTCGGTGGGGCGCTCGCCCACCGCGCGATACCGCGCCAGACGCCCGACGGGCGCCAGGAGCGTGGAGTGCCCGCTCACCTCGGCTTGCCGTTCGCCTTGAAGGCCGATCCGCGCGAGGCCGCGCAGCAGCTCGGCGAGGGACTGCGGAGACTCCGCCAGCGCTTGGGGGCTCGCGCCGACGCCAATCCTGACCGACCGGACTGGGAAGTCCTCGACCCACGCTGGTGTCGTATCTGGGTCTTCGGCGAGCGCGACTGGACGGCTGGCGAACGCGGCTGGCCTGCGGCGGCTGATGCGATCGGATCTTGGCTGCGCGAGACGCGCCGCACGCTTCCGACCGAGCAGCGGCTGGTCTTCGGGGCACCCCTCGTGATTCCGCAGCAGAACACGACGATCACCCCACCAGCGGACTACGAGCGTGCCGATCGCCGCCCCTCCCCGCTCTGGCTCACGGTGACGCGGACCGAGCAGAACACGCTGCTCGGCGTGGCGACGCTCTTCCAGGCACGCTTCCTGCGACTGCGGCCGGGCAAGGCAGAACAGCTCGAGCGGCTGTACGAGACCATGGCGAGCGCGATCGCTCAGCTCCCCAATGCGGTGGAGGTGCAGTATGGCTGACGCCGTGCTCCGTTTCACCTTCGGCCCCGTTCAGGCCTTCATCGCCGAGGCGCGCCGCACCGCCGACCTCTACGCCGGGAGCGTCATCCTGGCCGAGCTCGCCCGCGCTGCCGCGCAGTCCCTTCGGGAGGCCGGTGCCACGCTGGTCT
>JBEPZP010000191.1:0-5309 GCA_041640735.1 Thermomicrobium sp. | reverse complement strand
GGAGTCGACACCAGCGCTGAAGGCGACGACCACCGAGCCGAGGGCGCGGAGGCGCTCGAGCAATCGGTCATACTTGGCGTGCAGTCCGTCCTGCATGTGGTGCTCCGATCGATCGTTCGTGGCACCGGAGGAAAAGGGTAGCACACGTGAGAGGCTCGGCGACTGAACAGCGAACGGAGCAGACCTTACTGACTAGTACGGGCAGTGTCTGGCGACGCATCCTGCTCAGTGCGACCTTCGGGCTGGTGGTTCTCGCGATCGTCCTCCTGGTAGGCGATGTGCGCAAGATTCTGCCGACGTTAGGGGATTTCTCTTGGGAGCTTTTTCCGATCGTGTTGGTGCTCACGGCTGGTAACTATGCCTGTCGATTTCTCAAATGGGTGCTGTACTTGCGCTGGGTCGAGGCACCGAGGCTCGAGCGGTCACACAGTTTGGCCGTGTTCTTGAGCGGTTTCGCAATGTCGTTGACGCCGGGGAAGGTCGGCGAATGGATCAAGGCCTACCTGGTCGCTCGACTCGGCAGGGGAGCGATGGCTCCTGTGGTGCCGGTCGTCGCCGTCGAGCGGTTGACCGACGGGATCGCCATGGTGGTGCTCGGTCTGGTCAGCGCAGCCTTCGGTATCGGGACATGGCAGCCGCTCGCCGTACTCGGCGGCGTGGTGCTGCTCGGTATCTGGGCCGTCCGGCAGGACCGGTTGGTGCGCCCGCTCCTCCGGCTCGCCTCACGGGCACCGCTGCTGCGCAGAGGAGCGAGCGCGCTGGATGCCGTTTACGCGGCGGCGAAGGCCGTACTCGGCTGGCGCCGACTGGTGCTCACCTGTGCCGTGAGCGTCTTTTCGTGGTCGCTCGAGTGTCTCGGTTTGTTCGTCATCCTGATCGGCCTCGGGCTGGAACCGTCCGTCCGGCTTCTCGCGGTCGCGATCTTCGTGCTCTCGGTGTCGTCGATCGCGGGCGCGCTCTCTCTGTTGCCGGGTGGGTTGGGTGCGGCCGAGGCGGGTATCGCTGGTCTGTTGCTGCTCCTCGTGCCGACTCTCACGATACCGCAGGCTGCGACCGCGACGGTGCTCATCCGGTTGGGGACGCTGTGGTTCGGCGTCCTCGCCGGTTGCGCTGCGCTGTTGTGGTTGCAACGACGGGTGTTGCCGGCCGTATCGGGAGAGGCGCCAGCACGTGCCGTGGCGAGTCCGAGGGGCGGTGAAGAAGGAAAAAGCGGTCGATCCCGGTAGGATGACCGCTTCTCCGCTCGCTCGTGCTGCGGTGTGGTTCAGCCTTCTTCCTCGCCGAGTAGCTCCTTCAACCGGTCACCGATGCGGTACTGACCTGGTGGTGGTGAACTGGGACGCTTGCCCTGCGGTCGGGGAGGCCGACTGGGGCCGCCGCGCTGCTCGGGCCGGCGGGGTGGAGCACTCGAAGGTTCAGGGCGGGTACCGGACGCACCGGGGCGCTGCGGTGGCCGTGGCTGCGTCCCGCGTCCGTCGGCCGGGGCGCTGGCGGCAGCCTGTTCGGCTGCTTCCTTCTCGAGCAGTGCCTTGCGGGAGAGGTTGATCTTGCCGTCGGGCCGTACGCCGATCACCATCACGTTGATCTCTTGCCCGACCTTGAGGACGTCCTCGACCGAGCGCACGCGGCCCGGCGCGATCTCCGAGATATGGAGAAACCCGTCTTTCCCAGGCAAGATTTCGACGAAGGCGCCGGACGGGATGATCGTGACGACACGCCCGTAGAAGATTTCTCCGACCTCGGGGACGCGGGTCAGTCGCTCGATCTCGCGCACGGCGCGACGCGCACTGTCTTCGTTCGCGGCAGTGATGAAGACCGTGCCGTCCTCTTCGATCGAGATCTTGGTTCCCGTCTGTTCTTGGATGGCACGGATGACGCGACCGCCTGGGCCGATGACCTCGCCGATCTGCTCCGGCTTGATCTTGATGCGCAGCACGCGGGGTGCGTAGGGCGACATCTCGGGTCGCGGGGCGTCGATCACCTCGCACATCTTGTCGAGGATGTAGAGTCGTCCACGCCGAGCCTGTTCGAGGGCATCCCGCATGATCTCGGGAGTGATACCCATCACCTTGATGTCCATCTGGATCGCGGTGATACCCTCGCGAGTGCCCGCGACCTTGAAGTCCATGTCGCCGAGGGCGTCTTCAATGCCCTGGATATCGGTGAGAATCGTGTAGCGCCCGGTCTCGGGGTCGGTCACCAGTCCCATCGCGACGCCGGCGACGGGCTTGCGGATCGGGACACCGGCGTCCATGAGGGCGAGGCTCGAGCCGCAGACGCTGGCCATCGACGTGGAGCCGTTGGAGCTCAGCACCTCGGACACGAGACGCATTGTGTAGGGGAATTCTTCCTCGCTCGGCAGGACTGCGAGGAGCGCGCGTTCGGCGAGAGCCCCGTGTCCGATGTCGCGCCGGCTGGGCCCGCGCAAGCGCCGCACTTCGCCGGTGCTGAACGGCGGGAAGTTGTAGTGGTGCATGTACCGCTTGGTTTCCTCGATGCCGAGCGTATCGAGGAACTGTTCTTCTTCCTTGGTACCCAGCGTGCAGACGGTGAGCACCTGGGTCTGTCCTCGCGTGAAGAGGGCTGACCCATGGGGTCGCGGAAGGACACCGACCTGGATCCAAATTTCGCGGATCTCGTCCGGGCGACGCCCGTCTGGACGCTCCCCCTGATCGAGGATGGTGCGACGGACCAGCTCTTTGACCAGGGAATCGAAGAGGTCACCGACTTCTTTGGCAGTGGGTACACCGGCGAGGGGAGCCGGTGCGAGTTGGGCTTCCGCGGGGACGAAGTGGGCGATCACCTCTTCGCGCAGTGCCGCTGTCGCCTGGACGCGGAGCGTCTTGTCGGGATTGAACACCGCCTCGCGCAACCGGTCGCCCAAGTACTCAGCGATCTGCCGCTTGAGTTCCACGTTTTCCTGCGGTGGCGTGAACTCGCGCTTCGGTTTTCCGGCGACCGCTTGGAGTTCGAGTTGCAGGGCGACGATGCGCTTGATCTCCTCGTGGGCGAGGACGACAGCTTCGATGAAGCGATCCTCGCTGATCTCGTCGGCACGACCCTCGACCATGAGGATAGCGTCAGCCGTGCCAGCGACGACGATGTCCATCGTGCTTTCGAGGAGCTGATGGCTCGTTGGATTGATGACGAGTTCACCGTTCAGCTCACCGATACGGACTGCTCCGACCGGCCCGAACCACGGAATGTCTGAAATGGTGAGTGCGGCCGAAGCACCGATGATGGAAAGGACGTCGGGTTCATTTTCCTGGTCGACCGAGAGCACGGTCGAGATGACCTGCACTTCGTAGCGGAAGCCTTTCGGGAACAGGGGGCGAATTGGACGGTCGGTCAGCCGGGCAGCCAAGATCGCCGATTCGGAGGGGCGTCCCTCCCGCCGGAAGAAGCCGCCGGGGATCTTGCCGGCAGCGTACATCTTTTCCTCGTATTCGACGGTGAGCGGGAAAAAGTCGATTCCTTCGACCGGCTGCTTGGCTGCGACGACTGTGGTCAGGACGACCGTCTCGCCGTACCGGACGAGTACCGCGCCGTCGGCTTGCTCAGCGACTCGCCCGGTCTCGATGGTCAGGGTTCTCCCGGCGACGTCGATGGAGCGCTCGTGAATGACTGGTGGCATGACTCCCACTATCCTCCGGTTGTCACAGTGTCGTTCGCTGGTGTGGGCGAATGAATCGGCCCAGGGAGCCGATTCCCTAGGCCATACGACGCACGCACACGACCGACCGATTGTGGGTGGGCCGGATACGACCGCACCCTACATGGTCGGCAGAATTCTGATCGCCGCCGCGGTTATCCGCGGAGGCCAAGTCGTTCGATGAGTGCCTTGTACCGCTCGGCATCGGTCCGCTTGAGGTACCGCAGCAATCGGCGCCGCTGTCCGACGAGCTTCAGGAGACCTCGGCGCGAGTGGTAATCGTGCTTGTGCTCGCGCAAGTGCTCCGTCAGGATATTGATGCGCTCGGTGAGCAGTGCGATCTGCACTTCGGGCGAACCCGTGTCGGTTTCGTGCTGGCGAAACTGCTCGATGATGGCTGCCTTTTGTGCCTTGTACAATGCCATCGCTGCGTCAATCCCCCGATCGCTCCGCGCAGACAGCGCCTCTCCGTCCACAACAACAGCAGTATAGCAGAACAGCTGGTGGGCACAGAAACAGCACGCGACACGGCCCGAGGCTCCGCGGACCGTGTCGCGTTACCTCCGTCAGGACGGGATCTGCCGTTGCTTGAGCCACGGCATCATGGCGCGGAGCCGCTCGCCGACTTCCTCGATCGGATGCTGGAGATGCTCCTCGCGCAACCGGTAAAAGTTCGGCCGGCCAGCTTCGTTTTCCTGGATCCACTGCTGGGCGAAGCGCCCGGTCTGGATGTCCTGCAGGATCTGGTGCATGGTCTCGCGCACGTGGTCGTCGATGATCTTGGGCCCGCTGACGTAGTCGCCGTATTCGGCGGTATCGCTCACCGAGTAGCGCATGAACTTGAGGCCGCCTTCGTAGATGAGGTCGACGATCAACTTGAGTTCGTTGAGGACCTCGAAGTAGGCGATCTCCGGCTGGTACCCGGCTTCGACCAGCGTCTCGAACCCTGCTTGGATCAGGTGGCTCACGCCACCGCAGAGCACCGCTTGCTCGCCGAAGAGGTCGGTCTCCGTCTCTTCCTTGAAGGTCGTCTCGATGACGCCGGCCTTGGTGCAGCCCAGAGCCTTCGCGTAGGCGAGAGCGATCTGCTTGGCCTGTCCACTCGCGTCCTGATGGACGGCCAGCAGCGCGGGGACACCGATACCCTGGACGTAGAGGTCACGCAAGATGTGGCCAGGGCTCTTCGGTGCGACCATCGCAACGTCGACGTCGGCTGGTGGGACGATGCGTCCGTAGTGGATGTTGAAGCCGTGGGCGAACATCAGCAGCTTGCCGGGCTTCAGTTCGGGCGCGACGCTCTCCTCGTACACGCCCTTCTGCACGTGGTCAGGAATGAGCATAGAGATGATGTCGGCGCGCGCGGCGGCTTCACGCGGCGTCACGACCTCGAAACCGTCCGCCTGGGCCCGTTCGCGGCTGCGACTACCCTCATGCAGTCCGACGATGACACGGACGCCGCTGTCACGCAGGTTCTGCGCGTGGGCGTGTCCTTGACTGCCGTAGCCGAGCACCGCGACCGTTTTGCCCTCGAGGTAGCTCAGGTCGGCATCTGTATCATAATAGATGGTTGCCATCGTTCCTCGTGCCCTCCCTCGAAACGTCTCGATTTCCTCGGGTCATGCTACTACGGGTTGTGCAGACGGCGCAACGACGCGTG
>JBEPZP010000190.1:0-5320 GCA_041640735.1 Thermomicrobium sp. | reverse complement strand
CCGGTACAAGAGCACCATGAGTTCCGCCACCGAGGCCGTTTCCACAGTGACCTGGCGGTATCGCTGGTAGGGGTTCCCGAGCATCGCGCACCCGTCCTTCCTCGTCACGTTCAGGTCGCGAGCATCTTGATGATCTGGCCCTGGAGCTGCATCCCTTGCGTTTGCAGCTCGGCCAGCAAGCGCTCGAGCGTCGCGAACTGCCGTACCAGTTGCGCCTTACGGTCGTCGAGCCGCTGCTGGAAGCGGTCGATCTGCCGGTCGATCGTGCGGAGCTGCTGCTCGAAGGCATCACCGCGCCCCCGTACTACCCCACCCCAGCCGAGAATGCCTTCCAGATACCGCCCGAGTTGCGTCAGGACTCCTTCGCGGTGCGTGACCACGATCTCGCTGGTCGCGCCGCTGAGCGTGCCAGCAGCGGTCACCGTCAGTCCTGGGATGAGGGTGCTGGTCGTCCCGCCAGGGGCGATCGTCCCGCTGTTCGACCAGAGCACTTGGTCAGACGTGTCGCGGAACTCGGCCGTAAAGGTGCCAGTTCCGTCCGAGAGGATGACGTAGCAGCCGCTCGCCGGCGGCCGCGGCGTTCCCACGACCGACACGACATCGCCAGGGGTCGTCAAGGTGGCACGGCTGGTCGCACTGAAGAGCTCGAAGACGGCGGTCGGGTTATCGCGCAGGGCGGTCCACAGCTTTTCCTCGTCCAGCTGTAGCTGGTTGGTCGTCCCCACCGCTGAACCGACGCGACCGAAGCTGATACCGATGTCGGCCAACGTGCGGTAGCTTCCCTCGGCACCGATCGCTGGGCTCGCGACCAGACGCCGCAGCGTCGTCTCGATCGCACGCACGGCGCTGTCGCCCATCAGCGTCCCGGCAGTCTTCGTCGTCGGGTCGTAGGCGGTCTTGTCGGCGATGAAGCTCAGCACGCTGTTGAACTGGTCCACGAACTTGCGAACCGCTGCCACCGCGGCGTCCGTGTTCGGTTCCACCGTGAAGCTGTAGGGCGCACTCGTCGTGCGGGTGAGGGTGAGCGTGACCCCGGGAACCGCGTCGGTGATGGTGTTACTGGTACTGTACTGCCAGGTCACGCCACCGTCCAGGCTGTAGACGGCGTTCTGGCCGAGCTGCTGGTTCGCAGTGTCCAGACCCAGCGCCGCGGCGAGGTTCCCGGTGTCGCTAACGGTGAACGACAGGCTCCCGGTCGTCTTCGCGGTCAACACGATACGGTCGCTCACCGCATCGTAGGTCGCGGTCACCCCAGCATTCGAGGCATTGATCCGGTTGAGGAGCGTGGCGAGCGAGTCGACCGACGGGTCGTAGGCGATGTCGACCCCGTTGATCGTCAGTGTCCCCGGTCCGCTGACCGGCGTGGCGAGCATCGCCTGACTGAGGGGTACCCCCGTCTTGACCGCCGTCAAGCTGCGTGTCCCGACGACGGCATCGCCCGTCCGTGGCGCTCCGAGGAGCGCGGTCACCGAGAGGAAGTTCGACGTGTCTCCGATGGCACCGATCTGGAGCGGCCCGCCCGGTGTCGTCGCCTCGAGCTGCAGCCGCGTCCGCCCGTCCACCGTCACCAGGCTGGCGACGACGCCGGCACCGCTGGTGTTGATGCGGTCGATCACGGTGTTGAGGGTATCGGTGGCCGGATCGACGCTGATGGCGACGCCGTTGATGGTGAACGTCCCAGCGGTGACCGCGGTACGGAAGTTGACGTCCCGTAGGAGCGCGTCCGCATCGATATCGGCACCGACCGCACTACTGCTCCGGAGCGTCGTCGCAGTCGCCAGCTGCTGGATTTGGATGGTGTAACTCCCGGCGATGGCGTTGGCGTTAGCGCTGGCCGTGAAGGGGGCGTTCTGGTCGCTCGGCCGGACGGTGAAGCCGATGACGGTAGAGCGCTGGCGCAGCGCGCTGAGAGCATTGGCGAGGTTCTGCAAGCGCGTGCCGAGGTCTTTCCAGGCATCGCGCTGCTTTTGGATCTCCAGCTTGCGCTGGTTGAGGCGCGTGATCGGCCGTTGCTCCAACTGCAGAAGTTTTGTAATGATGTCCTGCGTATTGAGCCCCGAGGCCAGGCCATCGAACGTGACGCTCATCGCCTATCCCCTTCGCGCCGCCCAACCGTCGCCGTCCGGCTCATTCACCACGCGGCTGCTCGCTCAGCTGGCGCAGGAACTCCTTGAGCCCACCCGGCGGAATCTCGCGGATCACTTCCTGCGTTTCCCGATCGATCACTTGGACGACCCAGTTACCGATGCCGGGCCGCACGTAGTAGCGCAGGTACACGTCGCGCGGCAGCTTGCGGACCAGCTGCGGGTCGAGGCTCAGATCGACGCGGTGCGCTGGGATGCGGTCGCGCTTGCCGACCTGCTCCTGTTCCCGCCCCGGCTGATTGGAAGGCGTCCTGGCATCCACCGGCTTCAGTGGTTGCACGGGCGCCAACTCCTCGACCGGACTCGGTTCGTTCGGGCCGATCGGTGGCACCGGTGTGATCGGTGGATTCATCGCGCTCCCTCGCGTCCGCTGTACTTCCCTGCGACCGTTCACCCCTACTCGGAGATATCTCGGCAAGAGCGTCGCTTTCCTTGAGGGGAATCGTGGACTCGATCCGCCCTGGCAGGGGCTCCTGGAAGGGCAGGAGTCCCCGCGACCGCTGCACCGGTGCGCTCACGTCGCACCCCGCCGGTCACAGCCCAGCACCGGCGCGCCCGGTCGCATCGACGTAGCGAGGGACAATTTCCGTCTTGTGCAGGTCACGCGTGCGTGACCCGCCCGGGTCGGGCGTGCCCGACCCGGGCGGCCCGCCAGGGCCGGGGAGCCACGTGCATGGGCAGCCGACGCACACCACGGCGCGCACCTGGTCGCCGTGTCCGTCGAGGTCGTGCACCCTTCTGCCTGGTCCCCCGCACCACGGGCGCGGCCCGGGCGCGGCACGCCGCGCCCCAGCACGCCCGGCACCTCCGGGCTCAGCCTCATGAGGCCCCCGCCGGCTCGCGCACGCGCGCTGCGACAGCACTGCGCCCATCCACCCCAGCTGCTTCGACCCTACTCGCCTGTCCCGGCGCGCTCAGCCGGAACCGCTGCACCCGCTGCTGCAGCTGTTCCGCCAGTCCAGCGAGTTCTGCCGCCAACCGCGCGATCTCCTCACCTCGTTCGGCGATCCGTTGCGTCGCGTCGGTGACCCCCTCGACGGCGACCGCATTCTCCTGGGAGAGACACGCGATGGCCGTCCCAGCCTGGTGCCCTTCTTCGACCCGCTCGACCAGCCGGTTCGCCTGCTCCGCCGTAGCCATCGCGAGACCAGCGATGCGCTCGAGCACCGCGTGGAGGTCGCGGCTCGCCTCGTCGATCCGCTCGACGATGGTCACCAGGTCGCGATTGCGCAGCGCGATCTCCTGCGCCGCATCGGTCACGCCAGCGAAGACCTCCGTGACGGTCTCGCTCGCCCGGCTCGTCTGTTCGATCACGCGGTTCGTCGCCTCCATCACCACCTCGACCTGTCCGACGGCCTCTCGGATGCCGTCCGCCAGCCTCGCAATCTCCTGCGCCGCACCTACCGACCGCTCGGCCAGCTTGCGCACCTCCTCGGCGACGACCGCGAACCCTTTGCCGCCACCTTCGGCGCGTGCCGCCTCGATCGCGGCGTTGAGCGCCAGAAAGGTCGTCTGCTTGGCGAGGTCAGCGATGAGCTCGACGATGCGAGCGATCTCCCGCGAGCGCCGTTCCAGCTCGACGATCGCGTCCGTCGCGCCAGCGACCTGGACATGCACGTCACGCATCGCCGTGCGCATACCGGCCACGATCTCGCTCCCCTCGATGGCGCGCTGGCGATTGGCCTCCGCCCGGCGTTCCACATCAGCGGCAAGTACCTTGGCCCGATGCACCTCCTCCGAGACCGCGCGTGCCCGCTGCACGCCGTGTTCGAGTGCCCGTTGCTGCTCCTCGGCGGCCGACGCGACGTCTCGCGCGAGCGCGGTGACCTCGTCGACGACTTGGGCGATCGTCCGTGCCCGCGTGGCCTGCTCGATCGACCCCTGCGTGACCTGCTCGAGCGCGCGGAATACACCGCCAGTCGCCGACGCGATGTCCACAGCGGAGGCGTGGCCAGCTCGCGCCGTCGCATCCACGTCAGCCGCGGCAGCGCGCACGCTCCCGACCAAGGAGCGCAGATCGGCAAGGGCCCGCTCGAACAGCTGGCTGATCTCGCCGAACCCAGCGAGCATGGCGTCGAACGCTGCCGCCATCCGGCCGAGTTCGTCCCTGCCGCTCGAGCGCAGCGGTGGCGTCGTCACCACGAAACCGGCGGTCAGATCCCCAGCTGCCAGCCGCGCCAAGGCCCCCTTGAGGTGCTCGAACTCCCGTTCCACCAGGCTCCGGCTCGCCCGCTCGATGCCAGCGACGACCCGAAAAGCCGGTCGAACCGCCAGCGGCCAGGAAGCGAGCAGCACCAGAGCGAAGGCAGCGCAGGCGAGCGCCATCGTCTCCAGCGCCAGCAACTGCCAGGCGATATTCGACCGAACCGCTGCGCCTTCGGCACGCAGCACCGTCCGCTCGCGCTCGATCGCCTGTTGGAAAGCCGCGAACGCGGCCGCGTCCCCGGGAGACGCCCGGTAGTCGTGCCACGCCCGCAGCACTTCGCCCGGCAACGCACCGGCCGGCGCCTCCTCGACCAGCGCACCGATGCCCGCCTCCAGCGCCGCACGGACGCCCGCCTGGTCGACACCTGCTGCCTCCTGCCACGCCGTCGCCGCACCGGACAGCCGGTCGAGCCGCTCGAGGCGCGCGTCCGCTGCGTCGAGCCCCCGCACGTTCGACCGCAAGTGGTGCAGCCAGTACGCGCCCACCGTACCCAACCCGAGGAAGACCGCTGCCGAGCCGAGCACCACGACCATGAGCGTCCGCCGTAGTCCGAACCGCATAGTGCCCTCCAGGACCAGCGTCACCTGCCCTTCCTAGATCTTCGGCAGGAGAGCCACCGCACGAGAGGGGCACCAGCAACGGCGAACCCGGTGCGCTCGGTAGCGCACCGGGTTCGCTGACGGGCGACGCAGTGTTCAGCCGCGTCGACCCAAGCAGACGCTGGCCAGCTTCTCCAGCTCCACGACCTGCAAGAGGCAGTCCGGGAGCGTCGCCACCGCGGGGACGAGCTCGGCCAGCGCTCCCAAGTTGCCAGTCGGTTCGCGCAGCTCGTCTACCGGGACACGGATCGTGCCGCGGATGCTCTCGCCGCGCAAAACCATCGGTCCCAGGCTCGTCAGAGTGACCACGTCCACCGCTTCGCCGTTGGTACGGATCGGCCGTCGCAGCACCCCGCCGAGGTCGAAGACCG
>JBEPZP010000189.1:0-5325 GCA_041640735.1 Thermomicrobium sp. | reverse complement strand
ACAGCGAACGGTCGGTGAGCTGCGGCGTGGGGTGGCTTCCCGTGCCAGAGTGCACAGCTCGGGCTCTCTGGCCTCTCCGCATCGCTCTTGTGTGCAGGCGAGACCTCAGTTAAGCTATAAGCTGAATTCCCGCGGCAGGTACGATCATCGGTAGGTCATCGTGATGGACCGAGCGACGCTGAGCCAGAGTGGAGCCGAGCGTGTCGAGTCGACCGACGACGTGAGGGCTCTGCCCAGCGTCTGCCTGCCGAGGTGGCGGATCCTGGGCGGGCGCGGTCCGCCGCTCGCCAGTGTGGGATCCGGCAGGACTGGGGGATCGGTCTGAGGCGACAGGAGGAAGCCGTGAGTCGAAGCACAGCAGGCTCGCTCCAAGAGCTCATCGACTCGGTGCCGAACATCGTTGACCATCTCTACGCGAACCAGAAGAGTGCGATCACCCCGTACGTGACACTCCTACAACCTTCGCCGCATGTCCTCCCCGAATTCACCAACTGGCGCGACGAGCAGCGTTCCTGGTGGGAGGGCGTCGGGCTGTCCGACCAGTCGTTCCACATGGTGAACCTCTGGGTCCGCGGCAGGGACACTGTACGCTTGCTCGAATGGCTCGCGGTCAACAGCTTCCGGAAGTTCGGACCGGGCAAAGCCAAGCAGTTCGTCGCCTGCGCGCCGAGCGGGCACGTGATCGGCGATGCCATCCTGTACGGCATCGAACCGGAGACGGTCGTGCTGGTCGGCGCCGACATGACCATGAACTGGGTCAAATATCACGCCGCGACGGGCGACTTCGCGGTACAGGTGGAGGAAGATCCGTTGTTCGCGCTCAACCCTGCTGGTCGACGGACTCTCTATCGCTTCGAGATCGAAGGGCCGAACGCGACGCCGCTCCTCGAAACGCTGATCGGTCGACCGGTTCCGGAGATCCCGTTCTTCCACTTCGTCGAACTACCGATCGCAGGGCGCCGGGTGTGGGTCATGCGACACAGCATGACTGGTTCCCCGGGGTTCGAGCTCTCCGGACCGTGGGAGGATCGAGAGACCGTGCTCGGAGCACTTTTGGAGGCGGGGCAACGGTTCGGTTTACGGCGGCTCGGCCCGCTCGCGTACTTCACGAATGCGCTGGAATCCGGTTGGTTCGCTGCACCGCTGCCAGCGATCTATACCGGCGAGGAGCTGCGGCCGTATCGCGAATGGTTGCCGGCGACGACCGCCGAGGCGACCCGGGCGATCGGTGGCAGCTTCTACTCGCCGAACATCGCCGATTACTACGTCACTCCCTACGAGCTCGGTTACGAACGGATCATCAAGTTCGACCACGACTTCATCGGCCGGGCAGCGCTCGAACAGTTGCGCGAACGGCCGCACCGCCGCAAGGTGACACTGGTGTGGAATATCGACGATGTGCTGGCGTTGATGCGGGCAGCACTGTTCGATGACGGCACGCCAGCGAAGTACCTCGATCTGCCGGTTGCCCAGTATGCGGTCTGGAAATACGACCGTGTGGAGAACGAGCGAGGAGAGCTTATTGGCATTTCGCAGTGGACCGGGTATCTGGCTACCGAACGCCGAGTGGTTTCGCTCGGCTTGCTCGAGGAGGCGTACGCGGCACCGGGAACGGAAGTCGTAGTGGTGTGGGGTGAACTGGACGGTGGCGCGCGGAGTCAGCCTTGGATCGAGCGGCATCGTCCGTTCCCGGTGCGAGCGACTGTCGCGCCGGTACCGTTGAGTAAAGTGGCCCGGGAGTATTGGGCCCAGGTCAAACGCCAGCGGTGAGCGACCAGTCGCGGGCGGGAGAGCGCGCGGCTGCGGTGTGTCCCGGCGTACCCGGGTCTGCTGCGGGGGCGGTGCCGGCTGAGATCGGTGTTTCGCTGCAGTGAGTATCCGGGCACAGACGAGTCGCCGCGCCGGAGGGTTCAGGTTGTGCGGGGCGCTGGTGCAGGCGAGGGCATCGTCTCGGCTATCGTGACCCGGCCAGCGCGCGATAGGTCGAAAAGTCAAAAAAGATCGGGGTAACTCGGTTTTCCGAGCCACCCCGATCGAGGGCCGGGTCACCTCGCGAGGAGTGTGCGAACGAGAAACGACGGAGCGGTTCCCCGTCGTAGACCGCGACTAATGGTCGAAGAGCAGCACGCCGCGGATGACGCGCCCTTCGACGACGTCGCGGTAGCCTTCGTTGATCTGGTCGAGTGTGTAGGTCTTCGTGACGAGTTCGTCCAGTTTGTACTTGCCCATCTTGTAGAGCTCGAGGAAGCGCGGGATGTCCACCTTGGGATTCGAGTGCCCGAAGATGGTGCCGACGATCTCCTTAGCGAGGAGCATGAACTCGCGTGGCGTGACGGCGATGTGGTCCATGCCTCTTCCAGACGCACCGACGATGACGAGACGCCCAGCCTTGCGTGTGATCTGAGCGCCGATCCCCACGTGCTCGGGTTTGACGTGGTCGAGCGTCAAGAGCACCTTGTCGCAGCCGACGCCGTGAGTGATCTCCATGACGCGCTGCACCACGTCTTCGCGGTTCACGTCGATCGTGTGTGTGGCACCGAACTCGCGCGCCTTCTCGAGCTTCCAGGGGACGCGGTCGATGGCAATAACGCGGACTGCGCCCGAGAGGACGGCTCCTTGCACGGCGTTCATACCGACGCCGCCGACCCCGTAGACAGCGACCGTATCACCGGGGCGCACGCCTCCCCGGAACATGGCAGCGCCAGCTCCAGTGGGGACCGCGCAGGCGACGAGACACGCCTTGTCGAGGGGGATATCCGGGTCGATCTTCACGACGGCGTCGGTCGGGGCAACCGTCCACTCGCTGAAGCAGCCGATCATGGCGAACTGACCGACGTCCTGGCCGTCCTTGGTGTGCAGACGGAAGGTGCCGTCGAGTTGAGCGCCGATAGTGACGTTGGCGCCGCGATCGCAGAGAACTGGTATCCCGCTCAGGCACCAGCGGCATTTGCCGCACGGCGGGATGAAGGTCAAGACGACGTGATCACCAGGTTGGAAGTCGGTGACTCCAGGGCCGACCTTCTCGACGATACCGGCACCCTCGTGCCCGGCGACGATCGGATAGCGCCCGGGGCTGTCCCCTGTGGCGAAGTACCAGTCGGAGTGACAGAGACCAGTAGCCACGAGCTTGATGAGGAGTTCGCCTTCTTTCGGCTCGTCGAGCTCCAGTTCCTCGATTTCGAAGTGCTGTGTGGGCCCCCACAGGACAGCTGCCCGTGTCTTCACTGGTTCCCCCCTTCTGTGCCCCGCGGCGGAACCAGCCGAGTCCAGGTTCCTGAGCGAGGGTGCCGCCTGGCACTAGACGTACGCTAACATCAGTCCTGAAGTGTCGTCAACCGCTGCGTTCAGCTATGACGAACAGTCGGGCGAGCTTCGTGCATCTCGGCCGAGGCAGCGCAGTGGCCACTGTTCTAAGCCATCCTGCTCCCCAGCCGCTCACACCGGAAGGGGATGCTCGCTCGGTTCGCGGCAGCGCCACTGGGCGACAGCTGGTGAGGGCCCCACGACGAAGCCAGGGGGGATGATGAGGTCGCCCGGACACAAGTCGTGTACCGAGGCTTTGCCCAGACCGAGCAGTGTTTCGTCGATACCCATGCGCAAGAGCTCGAGCACGTTGCGCACGCCTGCTTCGCCGTTGGCTGCCAGGCCCCAGAGGTAGGCGCGACCGATCAGTACGGCGCGTGCGCCCAGGGCGAGCGCCTTGACGACGTCACTTCCGCGTCGGATGCCGCCGTCGAGGAGAATCTCCAACCGGTCACCGACCGCCTCCACGATGGTCGGCAAGACGCGGATGGTCGCTGGGGCGCTGTCGAGGTTGTTACCGCCGTGGTTGGAAACCGAGATGGCATCGGCGCCGATGTCCGCTGCGCGCCGGGCGTCTTCAGGATGCAGAACACCCTTGATCACGAAGGGGCCGTCCCACTGCTTGCGCAGCCAGGCGATATCCTCCCAGGTCGGTGGCGGGGTCTGCATCCATTCGAAGTAGGCCTCGAAGAAGGTCGGTGGCCGCTGGCCGGGGAGCGCGAGGTTCGGTACCGTCAGGTCGGGCAGTTTACCGCGCTTGAGGTACTGCCAGAGCCAGGCAGGACGGGCCAGTGCTTCCGGCGCCAGCTTGAGCATGTTGCGCAGCGTCAGGCGGTCGGGAATGAAGGGACTGTCCCAGTCACGTCGGGTGGCGAACGACCAATCGAGCGTGACGACGATCCCTTTGGCTCCGGCCGCTCTCGCGCGCTCGAGGAGTGCCCGGATACGGTCGCGCGTGCCGAGCCAGTAGATCTGGAAGAAGGTCCGCGGGTTGGCTGCGACGACCTCCTCGAGCGGTTTACTGGCGAACGAGCTGAGGATCATGATGGTTCCGGCTGCTGCCGCAGCGCGGGCTACCGCTACCTCGGCGTCAGGGTGTACTGCCTGGACGCCCGTGGGGGAGATGATGACCGGGAAGGCGATCTCGAAACCGAGCACAGTGGTGGCGAGATGACGCTGTCCCGGTGCACCGGCGATGCGCGGCAGGAAGCCCAGTTCCGCGAAGGCAGCGACGTTATCGGTGAGCGTGACGCCGCGCTCGGTGCCAGCGATGATCGCGTCGTAGACGGATTTGGGTAAGCGTTTCTTGGCGCGTCGCTGCGCTTCGGCGATCGTCTCGAACCAGTGACGCGTGCTCGCCATCGTTCCTCCGCACTCTCTCCGCGCAGAGCGTCGTGACGGTGACAGCGCTCACCTGCTCCTACCTGGACGCCGTGGGAGCAGCGAGCGCACGCATATGTCGACAGAACTGTTTTACATCCTCGCTCCGGTGAAGCGGGAGGCGCGCACCGCTTCCGATAGTTCAGGTATACAGTGTCGACTCGCCGATGAACAGGGCGATCGGGAACAGAGAAAGCGCCTTCTCGCGATCAGGGTCCTCTGTTCCTCGTCAGGCACACTCGGCCGTCGGGGAAGTCCGGTCGCTCCGGCGTCGTCGCTCCGGCTAGCTGAAACAGATGTGGGCGATGCGGGCCGAGTGACGCGTGGGCCCTGAGATGGAGCGCTCCACGGTCGTTTCGCCGTGGAGCGCTCCCGCAATCCTAGCAACCGAGCGTTCAGTCGAAGAGGATGACGCCGCGGATGACGCGTCCTTCGAGGAGGTCCTCGTAGCCCTTGTTGATCTCGTCGAGCGTGTAGGTCTTGGTGACCAGTTCGTCGAGCTTGAGGCGGCCGGCGCGGTAGAGCTGGAGGAGGTAGGGGAAGTCGACGCGGGGATTGACGTGGCCGTAGAGGGTGCCGACGACCTCCTTGCCCAGGAGGACGAGGTCAGCGGGCGGCACCTTCATGGAGTCGGTGGCCCAC
>JBEPZP010000188.1:0-5336 GCA_041640735.1 Thermomicrobium sp. | reverse complement strand
AGCGCCGCGGCCTTGCGCTGGGCGGTGCGCGCGGCCCGCGGAGGCTTCGCCGCCCGCGCCCGGCGGCGGCTCGCCGAGGTCGAGCGGCAGTATCGGGAAGGGCTGATGCGCACCGCCGACGCGGTCGAGGGGCTGCACGCCTTCCTCGAGAAGCGCGCGCCGCGCTGGCAACACCGTTAGGAGGAGGACGTCCCGTGACCCTGCAGGAGATCGTCGCGCGCTGCGAGCGGCTTTTCGAGGACCTGCGCTTCGACGCCGTGCGCGAGTGGAAGGCCGCGGCGCCGGGCCGGCGGGCGATCGGCTACATGCCGGTCTACGTGCCGCAGGAGATCGTCCACGCCGCCGGCATGCTGCCGGTCGGCATCTTCGGCGGGGGCGACCAAATCGAGGTGATCCAGGGCGACGCCTACTACCAGAGCTACATCTGCCGCATCCCGCGCTCGACCGTCGAGCTGGGACTCACCGGCCGGCTCGACTGCCTGGACGGCATGCTCTTTCCCTCGATCTGCGACGTCATCCGCAATCTCTCGGGCATGTGGCGGCTGCTCTTCCCGGGCAAGTACGTGCGCTACGTCGACGTGCCGCAGAACTACGACGACGCGATCGGTGGCGAGTTCTCTGTGCACGAGATGGGCGAGTTGCGGCGCGACCTGGGCGAGCTGCGCGGCCGGCCGATCAGCGACGAGGAGCTGCGCGCCTCGATCGCCGTCTACAACGAGCACCGGCGCACGCTGCGCGCGCTCTACGCGTATCGGGCGCAAAAACCCTGGCAGACGCCGACCTGGGAGGTGTACCTCCTGCTGCGCGCGGGCCTGGTGCTGCCGCCCGAGGAGCACACCGCGCTCGTGCGCGCCTACCTCGCCGCGGCCGAGGCGACGCCACGCCCGCGGCGCGACAACGCGCGCGTCGTCCTCAGCGGGCCCTTCTGCGAGCAGCCGCCCCTGGCGCTCATCAAGTCGATCGAGCGGGCCGGCTGCTACATCGTGGACGACGAGTTCATGCTCGGCCTGCGCTGGTTGCAAGAGGACGTGGCCACCGACGGCGATCCGCTGCGCGCGCTCGCGCAAGCTTTTCTGCATCGCTCGGCGCAGAGCGCATCCAAGTACGACGAGCGGCGCGAGGACAAGGGCCGCTTCCTGCTCGCCCAGGTGCGCACGCGCGGCGCCGAGGGCGTCGTCTTCGCGGCGCCCTCGTTCTGCGACCCGGCCCTGCTCGAGCGACCGATGCTGCAGGAGGTGCTCGCCCGTCACGGCAGCCCGTACACCGCGTTCAAGTACGCCGAAAACACGGGCCAGATGGCGCCGATCCGGGAGCAGGCGGGCACCTTCGCCGACTCGATCAAGTTGTGGAACGCGGCCTGAGACGCGAGGAGGGCAGACGATGAACACGACCGGGACCGCCGCGGCGGCCAGCCGCCCGCAGTCGACCGTCGTCAAGGAAGACGCGATGTGGTTGCAGAAGGAGCTCATCAACCGCAACTACCGGGAGCTCGCGACCGCGCGCAGCCTCGGGCGCAAGGTCTCGGCGACCTTCGTCCCCGGGAACCTGAACGAGCTCCTCATGTGCTTCGACTTCGCGCGCAGCCTGCCGGAGACGAACGCGCTGCAGAACGGCCTGCGCAAGAAGTCGGGCCGCTACATCATGGAGGCCGAGCGCGACGGCCACTCCGAGGACGTGTGCACCTACGTCAAGGCCGACCTCGGCATGATGCTCGCGGGCGAGATCGGACCCACGGGCGAGGCGCTGCCGCGCCCGGACGTGCTGCTGCTCTCCTACACCGGCTGTTTCACCTTCATGAAGTGGTTCGAGTTGGTGCGGCAGAAGTACGGCTGCGAGACGGTGATGCTGCACGTGCCCTACCAGGGCGACGGCCGGGTGTCGCCCGCGATGCGCGACTACGTGGTCCGGCAGCTGCGCGAGAAGGTGATCCCGGCGCTCGAGCGCATCTCGGGCGTGAAATTCGACATCGACCGGCTGCGCGAGTACCTGCGCGAGTCGGCGCGGGCGGAGGAGAACCTCGTGCGCGTGCTGCAGTCGGCCAAGCACCGACCGTCGCCGATCGACGGCTACTTCGGCGCGGTCTACTACATCGGACCGATCTTCACCGCGTTTCGCGGCACCCCCGAGGCGACGCGCTACTACGAGCTGCTCTGGGAGGAAGTCTCAAGGCGCATGCGCGAGGGGCGGGGGCCGATCACGCCCGAGGGGGAACTGGGGGAAGAGAAGTACCGCTTGGTGGTCGAGGGGCCGCCCAACTGGACCCACTTCCGCGACTTCTGGAAGATGTTCTACGACGAGGGGGCGGTGGTGGTCGCCTCCACCTACGCCAAGGTGGGGGGCGTCTACGACTTCGGCTTCCGCCACGATCCGGAGCGGCCGCTCGAGACGCTCGCCGAGTACTGCCTGGGCTGCTACACCAACTTGAGCCTGCCGCAGCGCATCGACATGATCTGTCGCTACGTGGAGGAGTACTCGGCCGACGGTCTGCTCGTCAACTCGATCAAGAGTTGCAACAGTTTTTCCGCCGGCCAGCTGCTCATCCTGCGCGAGGTCGAGCGCCGCACGGGTCGGCCGGCGGCCTTCATCGAAACCGATCTGGTCGATCCGCGCTACTTCTCCGCGGCGAACGTGAAGAACCGCTTGGAGAGCTACTTCCAGATGATCAAGCAAAAGCGCGCGGCCGCGGCCGCCGCAACGGCCTGAGAGGGTGCCATGCGCTGCTTCATCGGCATCGACCTCGGATCGACGACGACCAAGAGCGTCGTGCTGGACGAGCGCCGCCGCGTGCTCGGTCGCGGCATCACGAACTCGCGCTCGAATTACGACACCGCGGCCGCGGTGGCGAAGAACGAAGCCCTCGTCGCCGCGCGTTTCGAGCTCTTCCGCGACGCGCTCGCCGCTTCCGCGGCCCTCGAGGGCGAGCGCGAGGCCTTCCTCGCCCAGCTCGAGCGCGACTTCCGGCTCGAACAGTTCCTCGAGCAGCTCGGCGATCTCGAGGCGGTGTGCCGGCGAAACGCCGAGGGCCGCTTCGGCGAGGAGTCGGCCGCCGTCGGGACGGCGCTCGAGACCGTCTTCCGGCGCCTGCGCGAGGAGGCGCCGACGCTCTTCGCCCCCGGCGCGCGGCGCAAGAGCGACTTCTTCCGCGACCTCGCCGGCAGCCGCTAGCTCGCGGTGGCCGAGACCGTCGCCCGGGACGCCGGTCTGCGCTACGACGCCCTCGTCAACGTCTTCGACCGCTCGATCCTCGAGGTCGAAAACCGGGTCTACGGCGATGCCTTTCGGCGTCACCTGCTCGCGGCGCTGGAACGCACCGTCGCCGCGCGACCCGAGTGGGCGGCGGGCGCCGAGGCGGTGCGCGCGCCGATCCGCGAGGTGCTCGAGCGGCCGCTCGAGGAGACGTACGTCATCGGCACCGGTTACGGCCGCGCCCGGCTGCCCTTTTCGAAGGAGCACATTCGCTCGGAGATCCTCTGCCACGGGCTCGGCGCGCATGTCATGTACCCGGGAACGCGCACGGTGCTCGACATCGGCGGCCAGGACACCAAGGCGATCCAGGTGGACGCGCGCGGCATCGTCGAAAGCTTCCAGATGAACGACCGCTGCGCGGCCGGGTGCGGCCGCTACCTCGGCTACATCGCCGACGAGATGAACATGGGACTGCACGAACTGGGGCCGCTCGCGCTGAAGGCGACCAAGACGATCCGCATCAACTCGACCTGCACGGTCTTCGCCGGGGCCGAGCTGAGGGACCGCCTCGCCCTCGGCGAACGGCGCGAGGACATCATGGCGGGATTGCACCGCGCGATCATCCTGCGCGCGATGTCGATCCTCGCTCGCTCGGGCGGCGTGCGCGACGAGTTCACCTTCACCGGCGGGGTGGCCAAGAACGAGGCGGCGGTGAAAGCGCTGCGCGAGCTCGTGCGCGAGAACTACGGCGAGCGCACGCTCAACATCAACCCCGACTCGATCTACACCGGGGCGCTCGGCGCCGCGACCTTCGCCTGGCGCGCGGTGGTCGAGGAGGGCAAGGTCGCCGAAAGGCGCGAGGAGGCGCGATGAGTCTGCATACGGTCGGCATCGACGTCGGCTCCGGTGCCGTCAAGACGGTGCTCTTTGCCTTTGCGGAGGGCGAGCCGCGGTGGCTGGCGCGCCGCTGCGAGCGCATCCGCCGGCGCGACCCGATCGAGCTCGCGCGAGTCGGCTACGAGGAGGTGCTCGCGCAGGCCGGCCTTCGCCCGCGGCAGGTCGCGTACGTCGCCACCACGGGCGAAGGCGAGGCGGTGCCGTTTGCGACCGGTCACTTCTACTCGATGACCACGCACGCGCGCGGCGGCGTGTTCCTCGACCCGGCGGCGCGCGCGGTGGTGGACGTCGGCGCGCTCAACGGCCGCGCGATCGCGATCGACGAGCGCGGCAAGGTGCTCGCCTACAAGATGACCAGCCAGTGCGCCTCCGGCTCGGGCCAGTTCCTCGAAAACATCGCCCGCTACCTCGGGGTCGCGGTCGAGGAGATCGGTCCGCTGTCGAAGACCTCGCGCAACCCGGAGAAGGTGAGTTCGATCTGCGCGGTGCTCGCCGAGACCGACGTCATCAACATGGTCTCGCGCGGCATCCCGACGGCCGACATCCTGAAGGGCATCCACCTGTCGATGGCCTCGCGCCTGGCGAAGCTGCTCAAGGTGACCGGCGTCGCGCGCGGGCGGGTGCTGCTCACCGGGGGGCTCGCGCTCGACGAGGGGCTGCTCGCCGCCTTGCGCGAGGAGCTGCTCGCCGAGAAAATCACGGGGCTCGAAGTGACGAGCCACCCCGACTCGATCTACGCGGGGGCGATCGGCGCCGCGCTCTGGGGGGCGTTCCGCCACGAGCGCCTCGCCGCGCTCGAGGCGCGCGCGGCCGCCTGAACGCGCCGCGGCGAAGGAGGACGGCCATGGCGCTGATGATCAACGACAACTGCACCGCCTGCGACGCGTGCAAGCCGGTCTGCCCGAACGAGGCGATCTCGGCGGGCGATCCGATCTACACCATCGACCCGCTCAAGTGCACCGAATGTGTGGGCGCGCACGACGAGCCGCAGTGCCGGCTGGTCTGCCCGGCCGACTGCATCGTCCCCCACCCGGACTTTGCCGAGACGCGGGAGCAGCTGCTCGAAAAATACCGCGCGCTGCACGGCTAGCGGGGTCGGCCCCCGGGCCGAGCGCGCCGCGTGGCACGTTGCCCATTCCGCGGGCAGCGCCCTGCCGCCTCTCCGCGCAGGGGGTGCGGAAGCCGCTGGACAGCCGCCGTAAGCCGGGCTTTGAGTGGCGGGCCCGGAGCAGCTTCGCAGAGGAACCCCCATG
>JBEPZP010000187.1:0-5336 GCA_041640735.1 Thermomicrobium sp. | reverse complement strand
CACCGGACATCCTGGCCAACCGCACCAAGAAGCCGAAGATCGTCTCCACGTACATCATCCCGCCGCTCTACGACAAGATCGCGGAAGGCAAGGTGGCAGCCGCCCCGACCGATTTCACGGCATTGCAGGGCCGGATGGCCGTCGATATGATGGTGCGCATCCTGAACGGCGAGAAGCCCGGTGTCGACTTCCCGTTCCGCGCCGGCCCGATCATCAAGGTCGTCACACCGCAGAACTACAAGGAGTTCGCGTACGAGGACATGTTCGGCCCGCGCGACTTCCGCCCGGTCTTCTCCGTCAAGCCCAAGTCGTAGCAGGAGTGTCCGATGGCGCTACTGCGGGCGCTGGAGATCACCAAGCGGTTCCCGGGCGTGCTCGCGCTGGACCGCGTCTCGTTCGAGCTCGCTGCCGGCGAAGTCCATGCGCTCGTGGGCGAGAACGGGGCAGGAAAGTCGACGCTCGTCAACATCTTCGCCGGATCTCTCCGGCCCGACAGCGGTACGATCGAAATCGAGGGGCGACCGGTCGAGATCCGGTCGCCCCATCATGCCCAGCAACTCGGTATCCGTGCCGTCTTCCAACAGCTCAGTCTGGTCCCAGCGCTGACGGTCAGCGAGAACATCTTTCTGGGGCGGGAGCTGACGGCGCCGGGACTGCTCCGCAAGCCCGCCATGCAGGCCCGGAGCTTGGCACAGTTGGGCATCTTCGACGCCGGGATCGCACCGGGGACACCCGTGCGGAACCTGACGGTGCCGCAGCGTTATCTCGTCGAGATCGCCAAGGCGACGCTCGAGCGACCCAAGGTGTTGATCCTCGACGAGCCGACGGCGTCGCTCACCGACCGCGAGACGAAAGTGCTCTTTGAACTCGTCCGCGAGCTTCGCTCCAGCGGCGTCGGGATCGTTTGGATCACGCACCGCCTGGAGGAACTGTACGAGATCGCCGACCGCGTGACCGTCATGCGCGACGGTCGCCATGTGGCCACGCTGCCGGTCAGCGAGACGACGACCGACCGGCTCATCACCTTGATGACCGGGCGGGAGTACGAGCAGATCTACCCGGCCTTGCGCCCCGTTTCCGCCGACGCTCCAGTCCTCCTGGAGGTCGACGGTCTCAGGACCGCGCACGGCCTCCGCGACGTGCGCTTCAGCGTGCGCGCCGGTGAGATTCTCGGTGTCGGCGGGCTGATCGGTTCCGGGAAGGCACTGCTCGGGCGCGCGCTGGTCGGCCTCGAGCCAGTCATCGCGGGTGAGATCCGGGTGGCCGGACAACCTGTGCCCACGACCCGCCTCACGCCGCATGCGATGCTCGAGCGCGGGGTCATGTACTTCCCAGCCGACCGGCGGAACGAAGGACTGCTCACCAACCGGTCGGTCCTGGAGAACATGACGCTCGCCGCACTCCGGCGCTTCGAGCGGCTCGGCGGGCTGCTCGACAAGCGAGCGGAGCGGCACACAGTGCTCGACTTCATACGCCGCCTGGCCATCGTGCCACCCAATCCGGACGTGCGGGTGCGCAACCTCTCGGGCGGTAACCAGCAGAAAGTGGCGCTGGCGCGCGGCTTGCTGCGCGAAACGCGTGTTTTCGTCATGGACGAGCCGACGCAAGGGATCGATGTGGGGGCCAAGATCGCCATCTACGAACTCTTGCACGAGCTGGCCGCCCAAGGAGCCGCCGTCCTCTTCATCACCTCCGACATGCTCGAACTCCTGCACGTCTGTCACCGGGTCGCGGTCTTCTGCCAGGGTGAGCTCGTCGCGCTCGTGCCGCACGAAGAGGCGACCGAGGAGCGACTGCTCCAGTACTTCTTCGGACACCGACGAGAGGAGGGTGGACGTTCCAGTGTCCACGCCGCGTGAGATCGCCACCGGCCGCTACAGTGCGAATGGGCGGATCGCTCTTCTGCGCGGGGTCATCGATCAGCTCGGCCTGTTGCCGTTTCTGCTGATCGCCCTCTTGGTATTCTTCTCGATCGCGTCCCCGAACTTTTTCACTCGCACCAACCTTTCGACGATCCTGACGCAAGCACTGTTCTTGATCATCGTCTCGGTCGCACAGACGCTCGTCCTGATCACCGGCGGTTTCGACCTCTCGATGGGATCCTCGATCGCCTTGGTGAGTATCGTCGTCGGGCTGCAGCTCTTGAATTACCCCGAAAACCCGTTCACTGGCCTGGTGGTCGCTGCGCTCGCCGGCATCGCGGTCGCGACCGGCATCGGAGCACTCAACGGGTTCTTCGTCTCGCTCTTCCGCGTCCCTCCGTTCATCGTGACGCTGGCGATGATGACGGCCGTGTCCGGTCTGGCCCTCCACGTCTCGCGTGGCGTCCCGATCTTCGGGCTGCCGAGCTACTTCGCCAATACGCTTTACACTGGCCGCGTGCTGGGGATTCCCGTCCCGTGGCTCGTCACGGCTCTGGTGCTGGCCCTCATGTACCTGCTCCTGCATTGGACACGCTTCGGCCGATACTGGTACGCGATCGGGAGCAACGCGGAAGCAGCCCGTCTATCCGGCATCGCCGTCCGGTTCTACCTCTTCTTGGCGTACACGATCGCCGGGGTGTTGGTCGGCGTCACTGGGCTCCTCCTCACGGCGCGGGTCGGCTCGGGTGAACCGACGCTCGGCGCGAGTTTCCCACTCGAGTCGATCGCGGCAGCCGTACTCGGCGGTGTCTCGATCCGGGGTGGGGAAGGCAACCTGTTCGGCGCGGCGCTGGGAGCGATATTCCTGGTGATGCTCCGGAACGGCATGAACATCATGGGCATCAGCACCTATACGCAGATGATCATCACCGGGGCACTTCTCGTGCTGGCGGTGATCATCGACAACTGGATCCATCGTGAGCGGTGATACGGGAAGGGAGGTCAGTACCTATGGCGGAACACACCATCAAGTCGCCGTTGCCGGGGATCTTCTACCGGCGGCCGAGTCCGGACGCAGAACCCTTCGTGCGAGAGGGCGACACCGTCGCCCCCGGGACGGTGATCGGGCTCGTCGGGGTCATGAAGACGTTCCACCAGATCACCAGCGACGTCGGGGGGAAGCTCGTCCGTTTCCTGGTCGAGAACGAGGAAGCGATCCGACCGGGCCAACCGATCGCGGTCGTGAGCGACGAGGCCTGAGGCGGTCGGGGAAGGAAGGAGCGAGGCGATGACCGAGCATGTGACGCAACCCTCCGGAGTGATTCTCGCCAGCTACCCCGAGCGGAACGGGCGGCCTGGCGTCGTCTACCGCAACGCTGGCGACAGCTTCCTCCTCGTCGAGTTCGGCGAAATGGTCTTCGACCTCACCATGAGCTTCCGCGTGCTCGGGCTCGACGACGCGATCAAACGCAACCGGCCAGCTGGCCTCATCGAGACGATCCCCGCACTCCGGAGCATCCTCATCAACTACGACAGCCGGCAGATCAGCCCGCGCGACCTCATCGACTTCGTCGAGGACCAGTACGAGCACTTGCCGCCGTTCGAGAACCTCGTCGTCCCCAGCCGCATCGTCGAGCTCCCGATCGCCTTCGACGACAAGTGGACGCGGGAAGCGATCGCCCGCTACGTCCAATACCAGCGTGCCGATGCACCGAACGTGATCGACGGCACCAACTCCAAGTACGCGGCGATGTACAACGGCCTCCGCGACGAGGAGGAGTTCTTCAGCTACATCATGGCGACCGACTGGTGGAACGCCGCGCTCGGCTTCTTCCCGGGACTCCCGTTCGCCTACCCGCTCGACCCGCGCTACGCTGTCGTCTTGCCGAAGTACAACCCGACGCGCCACTGGACACCGGCTGGTACGGTCGGCATCGCTGGGCCGTGTCTGGCCATCTATCCAGTCGAGTCGGCCGGGGGCTACCAGATCTTCGGGCATACGGTTCCCATCTACGATCCCCAGCAGCGCAACCCGGCCTTCCGCGAGAGTCCCGTTCTCCTGCGCCCCGGCGACCGGCTCCGCTTCCGACCGCGCGTGAGCGACGAGGAACTGGAAGCGATGATCCAAGCCGTCTACGACGGAACCTACCAGTACGTCATCGACGAGACAGCAACGTTCGACGTCGGTGCCTACCTGCGCTTCCTCAAGGAGGTCGAGCCGGAAGCGGAAGCGTTCCGCCGGCGCCAGGCCGATGCCGCTGCACGCGTTCCCGTTCCCTGATACGCACGGTGGCTCGTGGGAAGGGTGGAGAAGCGATGCTCGAAGTACGGAACGGTGGATTCGAGACGACCGTCCAAGACTATCCTGGCCGCATCGGCATGCTTTCGCTCGGTTTCGCCCCGGCCGGGCCGATGGACGACTACGCCTTCCGCTTCGCCAACGTGCTGGTCGGAAATCCGCCGGGTGCCGCTGGCTTGGAGATCACCGCTGGGGGGCTGGTAGTCGCGTTCCAGGACGAACGAGCCATCGCCGTCTGCGGTGCGGACATGGGAGCGCGCCTGAACGGCCAGCCGATCGAGCTCTGGCGTAGCTACCTGGTGCGAGCCGGCGACGTGCTCGAGTTCGATTACCTGCAGGGGCCCGGGTTCCGGACCTACCTCGCAGTGAGCGGCGGCATCGACGTGCCACCGGTCCTGGGCAGTCGTGCCACCTATCTGCCGGGCGCGATCGGCGGGCTCGAAGGGCGGAAGCTCCACGCTGGTGACCGCCTACCGCTCGGCGAACCCACGGTCGACCCAGCACAGGCCGCCGGGCGCCGCGTACCGCAGTCACTCGTCCCGACCTATGCCGGGTACAACGAGGTCTGGGAACTCGAGGCGACCCGCGGTCCACAGGCCGATCCGGACTACATGACGGCCGAGGACATGGCCTTCTTCTTCTCCCACCAGTGGAAGCTGGACGCCGCCTCCAACCGGACCGGTTACCGGCTGGACATCCACAAGTGGCAGTGGGCGCGCGAGAGCGGTGGCGCGGGCGGTGGGCACCCGTCGAACATCCTCGACAACGGGTATCCGGTGGGGGCGGTCAACGTCTGTGGTGACCAGCCGATCATCCTCTGCATCGACGGGCCGACGCTCGGCGGCTTCATCTGCAACGCGGTCGTCGCCAAGGCGGCGATGTGGAAGCTCGGCCAGATGGTCCCCGGCTGGAGTTACATCCGCTTCAAGGAGGTGACGCTCGAGGAAGCGATCGCGCTCCTCAAGCGACAAGACGAGACCATCCACGAGAGCAACCTCGAGAGGAGCTGACGCATGGCCCGCGTGATCGACATCAACTGCGACATGGGCGAAAGCTTCGGGCGCTGGACATTGGGCAACGATGCTGCGCTCATGCCCTTCATCACCTCGGCGAACATCGCCTGCGGCTGGCACGCCGGCGACCCAGCGGTGATGCGGCAAACGGTCGAGCTGGCC
>JBEPZP010000186.1:0-5343 GCA_041640735.1 Thermomicrobium sp. | reverse complement strand
GCTGGAGGACACCGTTCGCCACTCGCCCGCCCGCGTCCGCGCGGCCGATTACTCGAGGTTGCTCGTCGAGTTCGAGATCGCCTTCGAGCTGGGCGAGGACCTGCCGGCGGTGGATGCTCCCTACGACCGTCAGCGGGTCGGAGGGGCGGTGCGCTCGGCGATGCCGGCGCTCGAGCTTGCCGACGATCGCGGCGCCGATTACGACCGACTGCGCGAGAACGCGCTCACGCTGATCGCCGACAACGCCTGGAACGAAGGGGTCGTGCTTGGCGCCTCGCGCACGGACTGGCGCGCTCTCGACCTTGCCGGGCTGCGGGGGGTCGCCTGGGCGGACGGGCGGCGGCTGGGCGAGGGTCGGGGTGCGGACGTGATGGGGCATCCGCTCGAGGCGCTCGCCTGGCTCGCCAACCACCTTGCCCGACGCGGCCTCGGCCTGTGGCGCAGCGACATCGTCCTCACGGGGAGCCTGGTCCCGGCGCACGTCGCGCAAGCCGGCGAGACGCTGCGCTTCGACGCCGGACCGCTCGGGGAAGTGCGGCTCCAGGTCGAGTAAGCTCGCCGCTTCCCCGCGCGAGCCGCGCGCGGCTTCAGTCTTCTTCTCCTGGCTCGTAGAGCGCTTCCCGCCCGATTCGGTCGAGGCAGAGCTCCGCGGTCCACGGGAGCATCAGGGCACCGCAGCGGCTGTCGCGGTAGAGCCGTTCGAGCGGAAGGTTGCGCAGCATCGATTGACCGCCGCAGGTGCGAATCGCCAAGCGGCAAATCTCGTTCGCATTCTCCATGATCGTGTACTGCGTCGCGTAGGCGCGCAGCCGCGCGTCCTTGGGGGGGTCGATGCGCACGTCATCGAGCATGCGCAGGAACAGGGCGCGGGTTTGCTCGAGCTTGACCCACATTTCGGCGACCGCGATCTGCTTGGTCGGGTACATGCGCCGGCGCACCGGGGGCATCCCCTCGACCTCGCCGCGCAGGTAACGGACCGTGAATTCGTAGGCCGCGATCGCGATACCCAGGTACGTCGGGGCGAGCGTGGTGAACATGTGCGGCCAGCGGGTCGCGGCCTGGTGATAGACGCCGCGCGGCATCATCTCCGCGTCGTCGGAGACGTAGACGTCGTCGAAGACGAGGGTGCGCGAGACGGTCGCGCGCATCCCGAGCGGATCCCAGTCGCCGGTGACGGTGAGACCGGGGGCGTCGGCGGGCACCGAGAGGTAGAGCGTGTCGCGCACCGAGCGCTCGGCCTTGTCTTCGGTGCAGAGCACGCCGTAGTAGTTCGCCGCGCCGGCCAGCGAGGCGAAGATCTTCTTGCCCCGGATGCGCCAGCCGCCGTCCGTCTTGGTCGCGACGGTGCCAAAGGGGGCGCGTCCGGCGGCCGCCGCGCTGCCTTCCGAAAAGGGTTGCGCGTACACCGCGCCGCGCTCGAGCACGGCGGCGAAGTGCTGAGCGCAGCGCCGCTCGTGTTGGGCGCGTTGCTCCGCGGTCATGTCGAGCGCGTCGGCGAGGGCCCCCGGCCAGAGCGTCGAGCACGCGTGCATGTTGAAGGTGAGCGCGGTCGCGCCACAGTACTTGCCGAGCGTGGCCGAAAAAAGGGCGTAGGTCTTCAGGTCGGCACCCCGGCCGCCGAAGCGCTCCGGGATGCACAGGCCGAGGAGACCCGCGGCGCGCAGCTCGTCGTAGTTCTCGAACGGGAAGCTCGCCTCCCGGTCGTAGCGACCGGCGCGGGCCGCGAAGCGCGGTCCGAGGGCCTCGGCCAGTTCGATCAATTCGTGCTGCTGGCGGGTGAGCGGATAGTTCGATCCGCAGACGGAGTATCGAGCATCGGTCATAGGGCGTGGCGACGAAGGAAAGCGAGCACGGTGTTGTTGAAGCCGTCGGGCTGCTCCATCGGTCCGAGGTGACCGCAGCCCTCGAGCTCGACGTATTCGGCGCCCGGGATGCGTTCGGCCATGCGGCGCATCACGGACGCCGGGGCCACGCGGTCGGCCGAGCCCGCGAGAAGCAGGGTGGGCACCCGGATCTGCGGGAGCAGCGACCGGCGGTCGAAGGTGGCGAGCAGGGCGATCGCCTTGCGGTAGGTCTGCGGCGGCACCGCGGCCATGATCTCCTGGGCGCGCGCGACCGCTTGCGGATCGGCCCCGGGGCCGTGCAGCGTCGGTACGAGCGCCGCGGCGACCTCGGCCATCGATCGACCGGCGTCAAGAGGGGCGAGTCGCTGGGCGACGAACTCGCGCGCGAAGCGACTGTCCGCCCCGCCGAAGGCGGAGCTCGTGAAAGCGAGCACGAGGGCCCTCACGCGCTCTGGGTAGCGCGCGTAAGCTTCCTGAGCCACGAAGCCCCCCATGCTGTGGCCGACCAGCACCACCGGGCCATCGTCCAAGTGGTCGATGAGCCGGGCGAGCGCGGCTGCGATTTCAGCCCAGTCGTACGGTTCCACGTCGGGCGAGCGGCCGTAGCCGGGCTGGTCCCAGGCGTGCGCCCCGTAGCCGTGCGCCGCGAAGAAGCGGAGCTGTTCGTCCCAGGCGCGGTGGCTTCCCCCGACGCCGTGCAGGAAGACGATCGAGCTCACGCGCCCGAGAGAAGCCGGCCGTTCTCGACCACGGTGCGCCCGTCGAGACGGATCGTGCAATGACGAAGGGGCAGGTCGAAGTGGCCCAAGGTGTAACGGCCCGCCACCTCGTTCGCCCCCGTCGAGTAGAGGAAGTTGCCGGCGAAGGCGCGCTGCTCGGTGCCGTTCGTGTCGCGCCGGTCGTAGAACACCATCGCCTCCCAGCGCGCACGCTCGTTCAACCCCCAGCCGACGTGCGAGACCGCGTAGGCCTCGCGGTCGCCCCAGGCGGCGAAGTACTCGCGCATCAACTGCGCGTCAAGGGAATCGCCCTCGATCGCGGTCACGTAATCGTTCTCGATGCGCAGTCGGACGGGGGACTCGACGTAGCGCTTGAACGTGAGGTTGAGGTCGCCGGGGGCGAGCACCAGGGTGCCGTTCACGCTGCCCGCCGGTGGAAAGCAGAGCACCAATCCTCCCGGCCAATGCGAGAGCGTCCCCGGCTTCTCGGTGTAACCCCAGACGCCGCCCACGCGAGCGCCTTCCACCCGGATGCTCAACTCGGTGCCCGCGGGCGAGGTCACGTGCATCGCTTTCGCGTTCCTGAGCTCGCGCATCGCCGCCCTCGCCTGCCGCTCGTCGGCGGGGGAGGGGGCGAGCCGCTCGAGCGCCTCCGGATGCTCGTTCGAGACGTAGAGCACCCGGGCGCCCCCTTTCAGGATCTCGGGAAGCTCGGGCGCATGCATCAGCCCCTCGACCGTGCAGTCGGCGACGAAGCCGCAGGCGCCGAGGGCCGCGATCGCCGGCCGCAGGCCTTGCAGTGCATTCGAGGCACCGGTCGAGCGCACGGGCACCGGCGCCGCCTGTCGCGGGGTCGGCAGCACGAGGTGGAAAGGCCGCGCGCCGAGCCGCGCGAGGGCGAGCTCCGCAAGGCGGACGTTGAGCGCTCGGCTCTGCGACTCGGAAAGGATTGCACAAGCCTCCCCCGGCGCGACCTTGCAGAGCGCGAACACCTCGGCGAAGAGGTCGATCCACTTCGGTTCGATGCGGTCGGCGAGCACGGGGCCGATACGGCTTCGCCGCCTGGGGCCCTCAAGTCGGCCCGCGGGCGGCCGTTCGATAAAATGGGAGGATGATTGTATTCGACCTCCTGTGCGAGGCCGGCCACCGTTTCGAAGGCTGGTTCGCCTCTGCCGCCGATTACGACGCCCAGCGCGAGCAGGGCTTGCTGCTCTGCCCGATCTGTTCGTCCAAGGGGATCGAGCGCGTGCCCTCGGCGACGCGCTTCAATTCGGGCGCGGCCGAGACACCTCGCCGGCCCGCCGGAGCCGATCCGGAACGGCTGCCGAGGGACCCGCTCGCCATCGCGCAGATCCTGTACTCGCGCATGATCGACGAGCTGCTGACGGGAAGCGAGGACGTGGGCAGCGCCTTCCCGGAGGAGGCTCGCAGAATTCACCGGGGCGAGGCTCCGCGGCGGGCGATCCGCGGTCAGGCGACCGAGGAAGAGCATCGCGAGCTCTTGGACGAGGGAATTCCAGTCCTGCGCTTGCCGATCCCGCCCAAGGAGAGAATGAGCTGAATTGGGGAAGAGCGGGCGGTCTCTTCCCCACGGCCTCGACTTTATGTCACACAATGTGCATTATGTAAAATTTTTCTGCTTGCCCGACTTCGGCGACCCCTCATTCGCTCGCCCCTGCCCGCCGGAGTAGCTCCACCACTTGACCGTGACCCCTCGAGGCGGCGATCGAGAGCGCTGTCTCGGAGGCCGGGCCCCGGATCCTGAAGTCCGCATCCTCTTCGAGCAGGGCTCTTACCGCTTCCACCTTGCCCTCGCGCGCCGCGAGCATGAGCGGGCTGTAGCCATTCGGCGCCAGTGCGTCCTTGCGGGCACCGGCCGCGAGCAGGCGCCTCACCACGGGAGCGCTGCCGCCGAACGCGGCGTAGTGAAGCGGGGCCCACCCCTCGTGGTCAGCCTCGGCACCGCCTTCGAGGAGCAGCTGGACCACTGCATCGTGGCCTCCGAGCGCGGCCAACATGAGCGCCGTGTCCCCGTGCGGGCTGCGCCGGCGCACGTCGGCACGGCGCGCAAGGAAGAGGCGCACAAGTTCCAGGTTTCCCTGACGGGCGGCGATCATCAAGATCGTCATTCCGTTCCGGTCGGTGGTGTTCACGTCGAGCCCTGCATCGAGCAGCGCAGCGACTCGCGCGACGTCCCCGCGTTCGACCGCGAGGAGCAGCTGCTCGTAGAAGCCTTGCGCGCCTAGCTCGGTCGCACCGAGGAGGACGAGGCCGGCGAGCAGGAAGCGGAGCTTGCTCACCTTGCCCCCTGCGGCAAGAGGGAAAGCGTCTCCTCGACGAAAAGGGCCACGTTGAGAGGATGACGCGCAAGCGCTCTGCGCCTCCCGAGCTCCCGAGCCGCCCGCAGCCAGCCAAGGGCATCGCCCCCGGTCGACCCCGCGGGCGCGAGGTCGTACCGCGGGGGGAGGCCGAAGGCCGCGAGCGCCCGATCCAAAGCGTGCCGCTGCAGGGCATCGACGAGCATTTCCAACTCGGCCCGGTCCTGGATCGCGCGCGCCGATTCGAGCCTCCCCGCCGAGAGGGCTGCGAGCAGCGCCGCCGTACTCGGTGCCCGGTCGCCTTTCGCGAACTCGAAGGCGAGGCGCGGCGCCCCGCCCGCGTGTCGAAGCCATCGCCCTGCGTCTGCGACGCCCTGCTCTTCCAACCAGCTTCTCGCGCGCACGGGCTCGGGGAGGCGAAAGGGTACGCGCACGCAACGGCTCACGATGGTCGCGGGAAGC
>JBEPZP010000185.1:0-5389 GCA_041640735.1 Thermomicrobium sp. | reverse complement strand
TGAAGCGGATCACGACGGTGTAATCATCCGGGGTCTCGATCGACTCGATGACCTGGTAATTTCCGACGGTCGTGGTCGCTGCTTTCTCGTCGATGACGAACTCGTAGGTAAACTTTACGTCTTTCGAGGTGAACGGTGTCCCGTCTGACCATTTCACACCCTGTTTGAGTTTCCAAGTGACTGTCTTCGCATCTGAGGACACACCGCCGTTTTCGACGGAGGGAATCTCCGCAGCGAGCACCGGCACGAGTTCACCCGCGTCGTTGATGTCGGCCAAAGGCTCTAGGACGATCCGCGACGCATCGAAGTCCTTCGTCCCTTGCGAGAAGTGCGGATTCAAGATCGTCGGCGCTTGCCACCAGAGCAACTTGAGCAGACCACCCTCGCCGCGCCGACCGGCTGCAGCTGGTGTCGGTGACGCACCAGCCGCTGGAGTCGGGCTCGCTGAAGGTGCGGGCGTCTGCGCCGCCGGAGCTGCCGTCGGCGTCGCTTCTCCACGCGCGCAGGCTGCCAACAGCGAGGCGATCACCGGGGCGCTCAAGCCCAATGCAGCCGCTCGCTTGAGTACCTCGCGACGGCTGAGCTGCCCGGAACGAGCCGCCTCCTCTAATCGACGCACGTCATCCATGGTAGTCCCCTCCTCGCTCGCTGAACCCGAAAAGACTGTACCAGTCGCTCGCTCGTCCATCGCTCTCCTCCTCGGTCAGCCCTCGTACGACACGATCCGGTCACCCTCAATGCCCCGACGCACCGGGAACGGCATCATTGTACTGCGGTGAGCGCCACCGTCAATCCTCCCCGCTACCGCCCGCGAATCGTTGCCCACCGCTCCAGCGCTGGCAGGGACAGTCACTGTCCCTCGTCGACTCCGGCCCTGCTCGCCTCCGGTTGGCGCCCCTCCCGCGCTCACCCCCGCACTACCTGCCGAGCACCGACCAGAGCACCTCGGCGACCCGAAACGGATCACTGGCCACGACGCTCGCCGCGTACAGCTCCATAGCCCCGAAATCCGAGGTGCGCGACAACGGATCACCACGATCGACGATGCGCACCACCACGGGCATGTCCGACCAATCCTCGGAAGTCGTAGCGAGCGGAGGCAACCAGGCCACGAGGTTGAACGACGTCACGTTGAGCTCGTCGACCAAACACCGCACCACTCGCCCCATGATCTGGGCGAGCTCGTCGCCGAACGCCGAGGCGAGGAGGACGGTCTCCTTTTCTTTGAGAGGAGTCAGGTTCGCGTACACGCGCACCCCGTTCAGCGTCCGACCCAGCCCCAGCGCCTCGTGCACCCGGAAGATGTCGGCGAAGTACCCACGACCCGTCGCCCGCCGGTATACCTCCGCCGCCCGCCGCTCGCGTTCCACTTTTCCGTAATGCATCCCGCGCGTCAAGCTCACTTGGGCATGCCCGTGCGGAATCGACGCACCACTCTTCCACAGGCAGTTCCACATGAAGAGTGGATAGACGGCCGCCTCGTCGACGGTATGAGCTCGCGCGAACCATTCTTGCGCGATAGCGACCATCTCACGCACGACCTCACCGTCGAAGGCCAAGGGATCGTGCTCGCGGAACACGATGACCCCGTGCAGTCCATCGTACTTCGCGATGTTGCTCGCGGTGATGACGTGGCGGCCGCGGAGACGCCCGAAGACATCTTCTGGCGTGTTGTACTCCGGCTCGCAGAAAGGATCCGGCGCGGTCCGGGCCAACTCGTCCGCGAGTTCCGCCGGGATGCGCGCTTCCAGCGGCCGTCGCGCCCGCAGCTCGTTGAAGAGGGTCGCATCGAGTGTCCACCGGTTCGTGACCTTGACGATGCGCTGCCGGACCACGGCCTCGGTCGATCCGAAATAGCGCTCGACCCACGTCCGCATGTGGTCAGGCAAGACCAACTCGCCGACCGTCACGTCGAGATCGTAGAGATCGAAGAAGGCCTGTTGGACATCGTTTTCCAGCGTACGGACAGCGTCGGGAAGCCAGACGATCGAACGCTGTTCTACTCCGCTCGGTATTCCGTCACTTCCGTAGGGCATGCTCGATGTCCTCCTTCATCTGCCCCGACCAAGGCGACCGCTCCGCCCTCGCGAACGGGACTCTCGCGCTCCAACCAGAGCCTGCCGCTGCACTTCGGTCGCCTGCGATGAAAGCACTAGCTTTGTCCACCGCACAACGCGTCGCTGCCCGCGCCATCGCAAAATCGTGTTCCCGCTTACCGAGCCGCACCAGCTCCCTGTGCGCTCGCCGGGTCGACCCACCGACCCTTCCTCACGACCATACCACGGTCGCCACCGGGTTCACCGTCTCCCCACTGGGGACAACCGGGCCAGGGAAGTCGTCTTCCTTGACGTCCGGTCCGATAAGGACATTTCGTCCAACCTTCACCCCCGCCGGGACGACAGCGTTCCGACCGACAAGCGTGATGCCCGTGTTGAGGCGATTCGGTTCCAGCCAGTTCGGTGTGTAGTCGTCTCCCCATCCGAGATACGCTCCCGCCCCGACACGAACCTGCTTGTCGAGGATGCAGCGATCGACCACCGCGCCTGAGCCGATCACCGAGTCGGTCATGACGATCGAGTCGCGCACGATCGCACCGTCCTCGACGATGACCCCCGGCGAGAGCACCGAGCGGATGACCGTCGCGCGGCGGATGATGCAGCCGTGCGAGATCAGACTGCGGACGATCTGTGCCCCTTCGAGGATCTTGGCTGGCGGCCGCTCTTCGCTCCGCGTATGGATGCGCCAGTTCGGATCGTAGAGGTTCAGCTTCGGCTCGTCCTCGAGCAGCGCCATATTGGCTTCCCAGTACGACTGAATGGTGCCGACGTCCTGCCAGTACCCCTCGAAGCGATAAGTCGCCACCTTCTCTGAACGGATCAGGTAGGGGATCACGTCCCGACCGAAGTCGATGAACTCAGGCGCACCGGGGTGGTCTCCCATGAACAGCTCGAGCAGCACGTCTCGGCGGAACAAGTAGATTCCCATCGAAGCCAGATTGGAGCGCGGCCGCTCCGGCTTTTCCTCGAAGTCGATCACCCAGCCGTCTTCGTCGGTCACGAGTACTCCGAAGCGCGATGCCTCGTTCCACGGCACCGGTTGGACAGCGATCGTGACCGCTGCTCCCCGCTCGCGGTGCCACGCGATCATCGGCCGGTAATCCATCGCATAGACGTGATCTCCGGCCAGGATCAGCACGTCGCGGTACGGTCGCCGGGTGATGTAGAAGAGATTATGGTATACAGCATCCGCTGTCCCTCGGTACCAGCCGGACGACGAGCGACCCAGATACGGCTGCAAGATGACCACTCCCCCGTTGCGCTCCCGGTCCAAGTCCCACGGCCGGCCATGACCGATGTGCTCGTTCAGCGAATGCGGGCGATACTGGGTGAGCACGGCTACGTCGTACAGACCGGAATTCACACAGTTACTGAGTGCGAAGTCGATGATGCGGTACTTACCCCCGAACGGGACAGCCGGCTTGGCTCGTTGCCGCGACAGGATCGAGAGACGCTCGCCTTGCCCGCCTGCCAGGATCATGACGGCCACGTCGCTCATCGTCTTCCCTCGCCCCTGCTTGACCGTTTCTCTGTGTATCATAGCCCCTCAGGCGAGCACCCGGAGAGGAGCAGCCGTGCGTCCGCTGCTGAGACGACGCAACACGAGTCCAGAGGAACCGGAGCAGTACGGTCCGGTCGTCCCCGACGGCCTGTGGATCAAGTGTCCTCGTTGCCGCGAACTCGTCTACGCACGGGAGTTCGACCGCAACCTCTCCGTTTGTCCCAAGTGCAACTATCATGCCCGGCTCACCGCCCGTCAACGCATCGCGGTCACGGCTGATCCTGGTAGCTTCGTGGAATGGGACACCACGCTCGTCACTGCTGATCCGCTCGAGTTCGTAGCGCTCGACGAGCCGTATCCCCAGAAAGTGCGCCAGGCGCGTGAGCGAGCGGGAGAGCGCGAGGCGCTCGTGACCGGTGCGGCGACAGTCCGGGGTGTTCCTATCGCACTCGCTGTCGCCGAGTTCGGCTTCCTCGGTGCAAGTATGGGTTCCGTCTTCGGGGAAAAATTCGCCCGCGCCGCCGAGCGAGCTGCTGCCGAGGGTCGAGCGCTCGTCGCCTTCGCCAGCTCCGGTGGCGCTCGCATGCACGAGGGGATCTTTTCGCTGTTTCAACTCCCCAAGACCATCGTCGCGCTGGAGGCACTCGCGGAAGCTAGACTCCCGTTCATTACTGTCTTGGTCGATCCCTGCTACGGTGGCGTCACGGCCAGCTTCGCCACGGTAGCCGACATCATCCTGGCGGAACCAGGAGCGATGATCGGCTTTGCCGGCCCCCGCGTGATCGAGCAAGTGACGCGGCAAAAGCTTCCCCCTGGCTTCCAGAGCGCAGAATTTTTATTGGAGCACGGCATGATCGACGCCATCGTCCCGCGCGATCGTCTCCCCCACGAGCTCGCTCATCTCGTCCAGCTCTTGAGTAGTCACCGGCGGGACACCCGCACAGCGACGGTCGAGACACGAGGGTCGAGGGCATGAGCACGCGGACCGCTTGGGAACGTGTCCAGCTGGCGCGGCAGCTGACCCGACCACACACGCTCGATTACGTCAATGAACTCCTCGAAGAACCGCGCGAACTCCACGGAGACCGGCTCTACCGCGACGATCCAGCCGTCGTGGCGGTGATCGGCCGTCTCGCTGCACAGGCGGTGGTGGTACTCGGTCACCAAAAAGGGTCGACGACCGCCGAGAACGTGGCCCGCAATTTCGGCATGCCCAAGCCAGAAGGCTACCGCAAGGCGATCCGCGTCATGCAGCTTGCCGAAAAGTTCGGACTCCCGATCGTCACGTTCGTCGACACCCCAGCAGCTGACCCGGGGATGGAGTCGGAACAGCGCGGCCAGGCGTGGGCGATCAGCTCGTGCCTGCAGGCGCTGCTCCGAGTCCGGGTGCCGACGATCGGCGTCGTGATCGGTGAAGGGGGCAGCGGTGGAGCGTTGGCGCTTGCGGTCTGCGACCGCCTGTTGATGCTGGAAAATGCCATCTTCGCGGTCGCATCGCCGGAAGCGTGTGCGGCGATCCTGTGGCGCGACGCCTCGCGCGCGCCGGAGGCCGCGGCGACGATGCGGATCACCGCGGAGGAACTCCTCCGCTTCGGGATCACGGATGAAGTGATCCCCGAACCGGTTCCAGCGCACATCGACGCACCGGGAACGATCCGTCGCGTCGGCACAGCGCTCCAACGCCATCTGCGCGAACTCCTCGATCTCTGGTCACAACGCGGGAGCGAGGAGTTGCGCCGTACGCGTTGGGCACGTTACCGGGCTATCGGTATCTGGAGCGAGGAAGTACCCGGACTTCCCTGACCTAGCCGCCACGCACTGGAATGCGTCG
>JBEPZP010000184.1:0-5404 GCA_041640735.1 Thermomicrobium sp. | reverse complement strand
GCCCGCACCGGCGAAGGTCACGAGCGTCGCGATCGCGAGCGCGCGCAGCGTGGTCCTGTGCATTGCCTCCCTCGCTTTCCGTAGGCAAATCGGCACCATTCATTCCGCTGCATCGAAGCTGACGAGACCGAGGGGCTCACCAGTGCGAAAGTCGACCAAAATGCCCACCATCGAGACCCTCAGGGTGAACGGATGCTGCTCGATCCAGAACCGGTCTGGTGGCTCATACTCTGGCTTCATCACAACCGGAAACTGCCCATCCAGGAGTACTGGCTCAGAGAAGGTTAGGCCGACTACTGCACCGATGAGATCCCCCTTCGCATCGTGCCATGGGCTCGCACCCTCGAGCTTCGGCGTCGCCTGGGCGAGTACCGGCTCGAGCCACGGCGCGGTCAGTGCCAGTTCATAGGCCCGCTGCTGGAGCTCTGGCGGGAGCGCGAAGGGGTCTTCGGCCGGATCGATCCGCGCGTAGGCACCTGGCGCGTCGACGCGCACGACCGCACCGCTGGCGAGGTCGACCCAGACGTGCAACCCTTCGGCGTTCTCGACCGTGTAGGTTGCGGTCTCGATGCGTTGCGGCGGCCAACGGGCCAGCCAGTCTCTCGGGAGGGTCCAGGTGCCACGCACGGTGCGCGGCGCAGCGAAGTGAATCCAGACACTGACTCCGACGAGCTTCCCCGTCCTGTCGTTCAAGGGGTCGAGGCGGAGCGTCCACTCCTGCTGCGGTATCGTCGCCAGCACGGCCTGCACGGTGGGGTGCTCGAGGGCCGCTCGCCGGGCCAGCGCCTCCTGCTCAGCCGTGAGCGCCGGGACGGTGCTCGGCGCGGGCCCACCAGCACTCTGGGAGCGGATACCTGCCCAGTACCCCCAAGCCAGGGCGACGACCAGCACCAGGGCGGTCGCAGCGAGGGCAGTCACGCGTGGCAGCCTTCCGCTCATGGCAGTCTCCTTTCTCTTCTGTCGGTGCTGCCCGGTGTCTATTGTATGGTCGTAAGGGGGTGAAGTGTGCGTTGCCGATTCCGGTCAGTATCGTGGAGCTGCGCCGGGCGAGCGTGTGCTGCGTGGCCGGTCGCGTCACGACGGTGTCGCGTCGTCGAGCGGCCCGTCTGTTGGCATACTCCCAGCTGACGCGCACGCAGGAGCGGAAGGATGGAACGATGAGCCGGTTAGGGTATTCGGCCAGCTTCGAGCAGTTCCACCCGAGTGACCTCCTCCGCTGGTGCCAGCTCGCCGAGCAGGAGGGGTTCGACAGCGTCCTCGCCGCCGACCACTTCCATCCCTGGACGCCGGAACAGGGGCAGAGCGCCTTCGTCTGGTCCTGGCTCGGTGCATTGGGCGCGACCACGAACCTGCGCTTCGGCACCGGCGTGACCCCGCCCATCGGTTTCCGCTACCATCCGGCCATCGTGGCCCAAGCTGCCGCCACCCTGGAAGCGATGTTCCCGGGACGCTTCTGGCTCGGCCTGGGGGCGGGTGAGGCGCTCAACGAGCACATCGTCGGCCGCTACTGGCCGGAGCCGGCCGAACGGATCCGCATGCTCATCGAGGCGATCGAGGTGATCAAAAAGCTCTTCACCGGCAAGGTCATCCGTCACGAGGGGACGTACTTCAAGGTCGAGAGCGCCAAGCTCTACACGTTACCCGACGTCCCCCCGCCGATCATCGTGGGGACAGCTGGTCCCTACATGGCCAAGCGCACCGGCGAGCTCTGCGACGGCATCCTCACGCCGGGTGCGACCGACGAGAAGTTGCGCATGCTGCTCGGCCGGTTCGAGGAAGGGGCCCGGGCCGCGGGGAAGGACCCGGCGCGGCTGCCGCGCCTGATCCAAGTCCACGTCTCCTGGGCGGAGACGCAGGAGCAAGCGCTCGAGAACGCCCTGCGCGAGTGGCCGAACGGCGGCATGGCCTTCCCCAAGGGAGACATCCGGAACCCAGAGGACTTTCAAGCGATGGCCCGCTTGGTGCGGCCCGAGCACTTCCAGGGACGCGTGCTCATCTCGGCCGACCTCGAGCAGCACCGCGAGTACCTGCAGCACTTGATCGACCTCGGCTTCACCGAGGTCTACGTCCACAACGTCGGCCGGAACCAGGAAGCGTTCATCCGGGCCTACGGTCGCCACGTCATCCCCTACCTGCGCTGGCCCGCCGAGGCGCCGGTCGCCCAGGCGGCTCGCGCGGCGGTGCGCTGAACGCCCGTTCTGCGCTGGAGGCCGCTGCCGCGTGGGGCAGGTCACACGCGCCGCATGCTCGTCGACGGGGCCCGCAGTGGCCGAGCGAGGTGGTGTCGTGTCGCGGTGCCCGCTCGGCTGCGGCTCCCGCACCACCAGCCTACAGCACACAACGGACGACCCCCGCCGGGTCGCTCTCCCGCGGGGGTCGATGCTCCGTCTCGACTGCTCGGCAGCGGTCAGTCACCGCTGGGCGTGTGCTCCTGCCGTGCAGCCGCGCGTGCCTCCAGCTCGCGGCGCTCCGTCGCCGGGCGCTGCTCCCGCACCTCCTGGGGCGGCGGTGCGATACGCGCCGTCGACGGGTAGACGACACGCACGGCACGGATCACCGGCTGCCCGTCCTGGTTGAGGATGGTGTAGCGGATCAAGGTGCGCATCGGTTCACCCCCTTTCCGTCAGGTACTTCGGTCAACCTGCCGGCTGCCCCCGGACCGACCGGGGGCGCGGAGGTGCCGTGCGCTGGGGCGCTCGACGCCTTACTGCTCCGACCCGGACGGCCCGCGGGAGCCGGTACTGCGTTCTGGAGGCTGACTCCGTTCCACGCGTCGTACCCTCCACATCGGACCGACTCCGGACGCGCGACCCCTCCGGGCCGCAGCGCCCAACCTTGCACAGTATACCCCTCGTACTCGAGCGGGTCAAGCGAACGCTCTTTCGCTTACCGGCCCGCCCGGCACCTTCGACACGGCTCGACTCCCGCTCTCGCACTGCTCCCTGAGTCGCACGTCGACCACACCGGTGCAGTCCAGGCCCGCATGGTCGCCTGGCTCTCTACAGCAGATCGGGTCGCCGCACTCGCCTGTCAGTGCCGTTTCGCGCGAGCGGCTGGAGGGAGGTACTACCTGCTGCCGGTGCCCTGGACTGCACGAGCGCGGCCCGCGCGCCACTCCTCTGCTGTACCGGCCACCGGTGCCCTCCCTGCTCCCCTTGTCGGCACACTCCCCGGCGTGTTATCTAGTCACCGCACCGGTGAGGTCGGTACCAGTCGTCTGCGGGGAATCCGATGCGTCAGCGTGGCACGTGGGACGAGACGCTGCACGACTTCGATTTCGCTGACGAGACGGCGTTCGGCCGTCCACGCCGTCACCGCCCGGCGGCGCGGCGTGAGGCGTCGTCACTCGAGGAAGCGCGCCGGTGGTGGGAACCGGTCGTCTGTCCCCGTTGCGGTCGGGAACACCCTACGACACGCACTGTACGGTTGCGCCGTACCGGAGGCACGATCGAAGCGCGCTGCACCGAGTGTGGCAGCGTCGCCGCCGTGTTTACCGGAGGAGTCTGGACTTCGTGAACCGGCGGTCTGCGCGCCTGCTCGCGCGCTGGCGAACGCCGCGTGCGGGCTCGGTCGAGGTGTCGTCCGCCTACCTGGGGCCGGGCATCTCGCTCCTCCCCGACCGCGGTGACGGGGCCCTGTGTATCGAGGCCGACGACGTAGTCGTCGACGGACCGGGAGTCGTCCTGGACGGGGGCGGGCGCGGTGGGATCGGTATCGTCCTCGCTGGCCGACGCCGGGTCACGCTCCGCAACCGCACCGTGCGCGGTCAGGACGAGCTGATGCCGGGTTCGGCTGGAGTCTCCGCCGGTGTGCCGACCAGGAGTTCGGCGAGGTAGAAGAGGGGCGCGCCGGCCCGGGCGCGGAGCACGACCTGCGCCTCCCGGTCGAGCGGCGTGGGCTCGTCGTTGACGATGGCGACGAAGGCTCCGCTGCGTGCGGCTCGCCGCGGCACGTGGGCGGCCGGGACGACGGCCAGCGACGTGCCGACGACGAGCATCACCGGTGTGGTCTCGGCGAGCGCCAGCGCCCGCTCGAGGAGCGGACGGGGCACCGGCTCGCCGAACGACACGGTCGCCTCCTTGAGCATGCCGCCGCAGACGGGGCAGACCGGGATCGTCCCTGGTGGCCCGGGGTCGAAGCGCTCAGCCGGCCACAGGATCTCGCACGACAGGCAGCGGATGGCGTGCGCGGTCCCGTGGAGTTCGATGACGCGTTCCGGAGGGCTACCGGCTTTCTGGTGCAGCCCGTCGATGTTCTGGGTGACGATGGTGTCCAGGTAGCCGGCAACTTGCAGGCGCGCGAGCGCGACGTGCCCCGCGTTCGGCCGGGCAGCGGCCAGGATCGGATAGCGCTCGCGGCGACGGTCCCAGTAGCGGCGGCGCACTTCCGGATTGGTGAGGAAGTCGCGGTAGCGGGTCGGGTTCTGCCGCGACCACAGGCCGTTCGGCCCCCGGTAGTCGGGGATGCCCGATTCGGTGGAGATGCCCGCTCCCGTGAAGGCCATGCCTGGCCCGAGCTGGTAGAGCGCGTCAGCGATCGCTTCGACGAGGCGGCGCTGCTCAGCTGTCAGCGTCTCCACGGTCATCGCGTTTCCCCTCCGCGAAAGAATGCTACCAAGCGCCTGACCACAGTGGGTCTGGCATCGCCCTCGGGCCAGCAGCCTAGGCGCACGCTGGGGCCAGGCACCGAGCCTGCGCGGTCAGGTGAGGTTGGAGTCGTCCGGCCGGGGTCGCCCGCTCCGTGCCTGCTGGCTACCGGGCCAAGGGAGTCAGGTCGCAGGGTGCGTGCTGTACCATCACGACCATGGCTAAAGGAGCAGACCCCTTCTGGAGCGGTCACGCGTCCGTGACCTACTCGGGGCGAGCGTGCCCGGCCCGCCAGCCCGAAGGGCCTGGGGAACACCGCCTGCATGCGCGACCGCGCCCGCGACGGCATATGTCTGGACGACGCACCCGTCGAGGTGATCCACCCGTCGACGTGGTCACCCCGCGCCTGGTGGCGCGGCCCGGGCGCGGCACGCCGCGCCCCTACACAACAACGGCGGGTGCCCCTACACCCAGCACCACGCCCACGCGGGCCAGGGCCACCTGCCCAGGCGACGTGCGGGCGTCCCATGTAGGGGTCGGGCGTGCCCGATCCGGGCGGGCCCGGACCAGAACCACGGTGCCTCTCCGTAACCCGGCGCACGAGATTTGTGCCGTCCTAGACGGCATGACCGTGCGAAACTGGTGCAGGGGTCGGGCGTGCCCGACCCGGGCGGGCCCGCCAGGGCCGGGTATGGCCCACCTGCCTGCGCCCGCCACGTCTACGGTGCCGTGAACTTGGTCGACACATCCGTCGACGTCGCCGCCCTATCGGGGTGGTCCCCCGCGCGTGGTGGCGCGGCCCGGGCGCGGCACGCCGC
>JBEPZP010000183.1:0-5451 GCA_041640735.1 Thermomicrobium sp. | reverse complement strand
CGCCACTGCCTCGGCCAGCGTCGTGCGCCGCACCTCCTCGAACCGTTTGGTCAGCTCGCGGCAGATCGCCACCGGGCGGTCACCGAGTACCTCGAGCGCGTCCTGCAGCGTCTCGCGCAATCGATGAGGTGCCTCGAAGACCACCAGAGGATAAGGGAGTGCCGACACGGCTGCCAGCCGCTCGCGTCGTTCCCGCTGGCGCCGCGGCAAGAAGCCGGTGAAGAGAAAACCGTCGGAGACGAGTCCCGAGACGGCTGCAGCTGCTGTCACTGCCGACGGGCCGGGGACGACCACCACACTGTGGCCAGCTGTGATGGCCGCCTGTACCAGCTCGGCCCCGGGGTCGGAGATACCGGGCATCCCGGCTTCGCTCACCAGCGCCACGTCTCCCTCGTCGAGAGCCGCGAGCAACTGGCGTATCCGCGCTGGGCGGCTGTGCTGGTGGAAACTCACCACCGGGGTGGTCAGGCCGTACCGACCGAGCAACTTGCGCGTTTCGCGCGTGTCCTCAGCCGCGATGAGCCGCACCTCGCCCAGGATGCGCAGCGCACGCACCGTGATGTCTTCCAGGTTCCCGATCGGGGTACCGACGAGATAGAGCGTCCCCATTTGCCCGCTTGGCACGTCCCGCGTATGCTTACCTGTACGGACGCTCGCGGTGCGTCACCGCTCGGAGAGGCCCCAACGATGGACTCGTCCCGCGAGACCAGCCTGCAGTCGCGGTCATTGTACCGGAAGTACCGGCCGCAGACCTTCGAGGAACTGGTCGGCCAAGAGGCGATCGCTCGCACGCTGCGCAACGCGGTCGCACTCGGCCGGTTGGCACACGCCTACCTGTTCTGTGGTCCACGCGGGACGGGCAAAACGAGCACCGCGCGTCTCTTGGCGAAAGCCGTCAACTGCCTCCATCCCGATCCGTGGCAGCGACCGTGCAATACGTGCGCTGCGTGCCGCGCCATTACTGCGGGGAACGCGGTCGACATCGTCGAGATCGATGCCGCCTCCAATCGGGGTGTCGACGACATCCGCGATCTGCGCGAAAAGGTCAAGTACGCACCTGTCGAACTGCGCACCAAGTTCTACATCATCGACGAGGCGCACCAACTGACGCGCGATGCCTTCAACGCCTTCCTGAAGACGCTCGAAGAACCACCGCCGCACGTCGTCTTCGTCCTGGCGACGACCGAACCGGACAAGCTCCCCGAAACGGTCGCCTCCCGTTGCCAGCGCTTCGACTTCCGCCGGCTCCCCGTCGACCACGTCGTCCAGCGACTCCGTCACGTCTGCGCGCAAGAGGGCATTCAGGTCGACGACGCCGTCCTCGTACTCGTCGCGCGACGGGCGACCGGTAGCCTGCGGGACGCGCTCGGCCTCCTGGAGCGGCTGGTCGTCTTCGCCGGTGATTCAGCCGGTGACCACCCGCTGACGCTGGACACGGCGCTGGAGATCCTCGGCAGCAGTCGCTCCGAGCGACTGGTGGAGGTCGTCACCGCGATCGCCGACCGTGACGCCGGACGGGCGCTGCGCTGCATCGCTGCCGCGGCCGACGCTGGTGACGACCTCCACCAGTTCAGCCGCGACCTCGTCGGGTTCGTGCGCAGTCTCCTCTATGTCCGAGCGGGCGGCCACGATCCGTTGCTTTCCGAGGACGCAGTCGCGCTGGCCCAGCGTTTCAGCCTGGCGGAATTGGCCGCGGTGTTGCGGCGTCTCACGGGGTTCGACCTGCCCCTGCCACGCTCCGGCGTGGATCCGCAACTCTTGCTCGAGCTCGCCGTGGTGGAAGCGATCCTCTCGCTCGAGCGAGCAGCTTCCGGGGAAGCTGCTGCCGTGCCGTCCGAGCCGACGGCGCAGCCGCGTCCGGCCGCAGGAGCGCCGGTACAGCCAGCGGCTGCTGCCCCGCGCAGCGATGGCCGTCCTCCTGCTCCAGCGGCTGCGCCGGTCCGCCCGTCGTCGCGTACCCAGCCGATCAGCGCGACCGACGACGAGGCGTTGCTCGAGCAGCTCTTGCTCCGCTGGGCGGCGATCCGGCGCGAGTTGCGCAGTGCCAACAGCAAGGCTGCGGCGCTCTTGGCCGACGCCGAACCGCGACTCATCCGCGGTGAAGAGGTGGTGCTGGTAGCGCCGTACGAGTTCCACCGCCGCCGCATCAACGAGGAAACGGACCTCCGCCGCGTGATCGAGCGTGTCCTCGCCCGTCACCTCGGCCGCGAGTGTCGCGTCGTCTGCCTCGCACCCGAGGAGATCGCCACCCTCCGGCGGGAAGCCTCGTCACCGGCGCAGTCCGACCGATCCCACGGGGAATCGCCGGAAGAGCGATCCGTTCCCGATGAACCGGCGGGAGCGGGTCCCTCGCTGAGCCCCGACGACGTGCGTCGTCTCGAGGCAGCCAAGGCCATCTTCGACGCCGTCGAGTTATCCTGACCGCTGCGGTCGGTGACGCTGAGCTGGATCGAGGAGGTACGCTGATGCGCCAGTTTCCTGCCGGGTTCCTCTGGGGTACGGCGACAGCCGCATACCAGATCGAAGGGGCGGTCGACGTCGACGGACGTGGACCCTCCATTTGGGACACCTTCAGCCACACACCAGGGAAGACCTTCGCCGGTCACACCGGTGATGTCGCTTGTGACCACTACCACCGCTGGCCGGAAGACGTCCGCCTCATGCGCGAACTGGGCGCGCGGGCCTACCGGTTTTCGATCGCTTGGCCGCGCATCTTTCCGGAAGGGACGGGTCGCGTCAACGAGCGCGGCCTCGCCTTCTACGAGCGGCTCGTCGATGCCCTGCTCGAAGCCGGTATCGTGCCGGTCGTGACGCTCTACCACTGGGATCTCCCCCAGGCCTTGCAAGACCGAGGCGGCTGGGCTGTCCGTGCGACGGTCGAAGCCTTCGCTACCTATGCGGAAACCGTCGCGCGGCGACTGGGTGACCGCGTGCGCTACTGGATCACGCACAACGAGCCCTGGGTGGTCGCGTACCTCGGCCATTACCAGGGCGTCCACGCGCCGGGGATCCAGGACCTCGCGGTGGCCGTCGCGGTGAGCCACCACTTGCTGGTCTCGCACGGCCTAGCGGCGCGCGCGATCCGGGCTGCACGATCGGACGCCGCGGTCGGTATCACGCTCAACCTGTCGCCGGTGGTGCCTGCCACCGATTCCCCTGAAGACCGCGAGGCGGCGCGTCGCTTCGACGGCCTGTTGAACCGCTGGTTCCTCGACCCAGTGTTCGGCCGCGGGTATCCGGCTGACGCCCGGGAGCTGCTCGCACCGTACTACGATCCACCGGAGCAGGACGTCAGCCAGATCGCCGCACCGCTCGACTTCCTGGGCGTCAACTACTACGCGCCCGCGTTCGTCCGCGCCGCACCGCCTGACTCGTCCAACCCCCTCGGCCTGCAGGCCCTTGCGGCCGACGAGCTCCGCGCCCGCGGCTACGAACTCACCGACATGGGCTGGCCGGTCGTCCCGGAGGGGCTGGAACACCTCTTGCGGCGGCTCCACCAGGAGTACCGGCCGCGGGCGCTCTCCATCACCGAAAACGGTGCCGCTTTTCCCGACGAGCTGGCGAACGGCACGGTGCGCGACGAGCGCCGTATCGCCTACCTCGCGCGTCACCTGCAAGCGGCGCACCGTGCCATCGAGGCGGGTGTCCCGCTCCAGGGCTACTTCGTCTGGTCACTGCTGGACAACTTCGAGTGGGCACACGGCTACAGCAAGCGCTTCGGGATCGTCTACGTCGACTACGAGACGCTGGCTCGCATCCCGAAGGCGAGCTATTTCTGGTACCGCGACGTCATCGCTCGCAACGGACTCCCGGAGGACTGACCAGGCGCGTGCTACACTGCCGCCGGAACGATGGGGAGGGGTTGCCGATGCGGTTGAGTCGAGAAATCGTCGACCACGTGGCGATGCTCGCGCGGCTAGGTCTCACCGAAGAAGAACGCGAGCGGATGTGCGAGCAGTTGTCCTCCATCCTCGAGCACGTCAGCCGGATCCAGGAGCTGGATACGGAGGCGATCCTGCCGACGGCCCAGGTCATCGAGCTCCGGAACGTGTGGCGCGATGACGAGGTGCGTCCCTCCTTGCCCGTCGAGGCCGTGCTGGCGAACGCGCCGGAAAGCGAAGACGGGTTTTTCCGCGTGCATGCCGTGCTCGAACAGAGCTGAAGGGGTGACACGGTGGCGAGCGAACTCATCCGTCTCACTGTGGTCCAGGCGCGCAACCTGCTCGATCGCCGCGAGGTCAGTGCTGTCGAACTCGTCGAGGCTCATCTGGCCCAGATCGAACGCCTCGAACCGCATCTCCGCGCCTTCATCACCGTGACGCCCGACGTCGCTCGCCGGCAGGCGGAGGAAGCTGACCAGCGGATCGCGCGCGGCGAGACGACGCTCCTGACCGGCATTCCGGTCGCCTTGAAGGACAACCTGTGCACGGTGGACGCACCCACCACAGCCGGTTCCCGCATCCTGACCGGTTTCGTCTCGCCCTACGACGCGACAGTCGTGGCCCGGCTGCGGGAGCAGGGCGCGGTCTTCGTCGGCAAGACGAACACCGACGAGTTCGCCATGGGGTCGTCGACCGAGAATTCTGCCTTCGGTCCGACGCGCAACCCGTGGGATCTGGAACGGGTGCCGGGGGGCTCGAGCGGCGGCTCCGCCGCGGCCGTCGCGGCCGGAGAAGCGATGCTCGCGCTGGGATCCGACACGGGCGGCTCGATCCGTCAGCCAGCCGGCTTCTGCGGGATCGTCGGGCTCAAGCCGACCTACGGTCGCGTCTCACGCTTCGGCCTCATCGCCTTCGCGTCCAGCTTGGATCAGATCGGACCGTTCGCCCGGACGGTCGAAGACGCAGCGATCCTCCTCCAGGCGATCGCTGGCCATGACCCGGCGGACTCGACGTCCGTACCGGCTTCCGTCCCCGACTATCGCGCCGCCTTGACGGGCGACATCCGCGGGCTCCGCATCGGTATCCCGTCGGAGTACCGCGTCGCGGGCATGGATCCAGCGGTGGAGCAGGTGGTCGAGGGCGCGCTCGCTACGCTCCAGGCGCTCGGGGCGGAATTGGTGCCGGTCTCGCTTCCGCACACCGAATATGCCCTCGCGACCTACTACATCATCGCGCCGTCCGAGGCGAGCGCCAACCTCGCTCGCTACGACGGCATCAAGTACGGCTTGAGCTTGCCCGGTGACACGCTGCTCGAGCGCTATCTCCGCACGCGCGGGGAAGGGTTCGGCCCCGAAGTCAAGCGGCGGATCATGCTCGGGACGTACGCGCTCAGCGCCGGGTACTACGACGCCTACTATGTCAAGGCCCAAAAGGTGCGGACGCTGATCAAGCGCGATTTCGACCGAGCCTTCGAGCAGGTCGACGTCATCGCTGCACCGACGTCACCGACGGTCGCCTTCCGGCTGGGCGAGCGCACGGCCGACCCGCTGCAGATGTACCTCTCCGACGT
>JBEPZP010000182.1:0-5455 GCA_041640735.1 Thermomicrobium sp. | reverse complement strand
CCACCCTTGATCAAGACGCCGCGCCGGGCCGCCCGCCCGATCGTCGCCACCAGCGCCATCGGTGTCGCGATGGCGAACGCACACGAGCAGGCAACGACCAACACGGCCGCCACGGCGAGCGGGTCGCGCCGCACCAGGAACGTCACGACCGCGACGGCGATGACGACCGGGAGGTACCAACCGGAAAAGCGATCGGCGACACGCTGCAGACGACCGCGCTGCGCTGCCGCCGCTTCCACGAGCCGCACGGTGCGAGCGAAGACGGACTCCGCAGCGACCGCACCAGCTCGCACGCGCAGATACCCGTTGCGCACGACCGTCGCTGCATAGACGGCGTCTCCCGGCGCGACCGAGCGCGGCAGCGGCTCGCCGGTCAACGTCGCTTCGTCCACCAGCGCTTCCCCCTCGACCACCGTGCCGTCCACCGGAATCGCCTCACCCACCCGCACGACGACGATGTCTCCCGGCCGCACCGCCTCGACCGGCACGTCGACGTCGTTCCCCTCGCGCTCGATCCGCGCTCGCTGGGGAGCCAACGCGACGAGTTCCCGCACCGCACGGCCAGCCTGCTCCCCCGTCACCTGCTCCAACGCTGCCCCGAGCCGCATGAAGAGCACGACGACCGCTGCCGCCGCCCACGCGCCCACCGTGACTGCAGCGAGCGCACCCACGGTCATCAGCGTGTTGGGCGTCACGCGCCGTTGCCAGGTCGCCCGCAGGACGTCGCGAAAGACCGGGTAGCCACCGCCGATGATAGCCACCAGCCACACCGGCCAGGGAAGCCGGTCGTTCACCCAGTCCAAGGTGTGCGTCAGCTCGGCCGCGACGACGAGCAGCACCACGAGCACCGCGCCGGCGGCGAGCACACGCACACGGTGCCACGCCTCCTGCACCGCGGGAGCCTCCATCCCGTTCACCGGGTATCCGGCCTCCGCCAGCGCACGTTCCACCGCCGCGGGATCCACGCGCGTCGGATCGAGCACCACGGTGACCCTCCGCAGCGCCGGTAAGGCGTCGACCTCGAGCACACCGGGCAGCTGCCCCAGGGCACGCTCGACGTGTCGCGCACACTCGGCGCAGTCGAGGCCACTCACGGGCAGCACCACGGTCTCGGCAGGCTGGGCAGCGTCAGGCAGCAGTGGCTCGGCCATCCGACCGCTCCTGTCCATCGTCGTTCTGCGGGGCTCGATAGTTGGGGCACGCTGCGACCCCGACTGCTGTCTCCCGCAGGAGTTGCTCAGCCAAGAGGAGCACCTGCGCGCACCGCTCGTCAGCCAGCTGGTAGAGCACGTATTGTCCACGGCGCTCACGGCGGACCAACCCACAGTCGCGCAAGCACCGCAAGTGGTTGGAGACGTTGGTGATGCCCTGACCGGTCGCGCACGCGATCGCTCCCACCGTCGCCGGGCCGTGCCGCAACACTTCGACGATAGCGAGGCGACTCGGATCAGCGAACCCGCGGAACAACTTGGCCTTGACTTCGAGCCATTGGCGGTCCATCGTCGGTCCTCAGCATTTCAGCAAGTACTGAACTCGAGTCTAGCAGACACTTCGGGTACCGTCCAGTCACGCACGTTCGCACTGACAACAGGACACCGACACCGTGCTGGTCTACCCGACACCGCGGTGTCCAGCTGGTCCGCGCGAGTCTCCCCTCGGCGCGACACCCGTGCAGGTGATGGCGCCCCGTGCTCCGGTCGTCTCCTCAACCCGTACCGCGGCCCTCGTCAGGTCGGCTGCCCCACCAGGGTCGAGTCCGTGCCGCGAGCGGCAGCGGCGGTTCGGCTGCCTCGATGCGCACCCGCGCGTCGACGACCACGACGCCGTCCGCTCGAGCGATGACCGGGTTCAAGTCGAGCTCTGCGACGTCCGGGAGTTCCTCGGCCAGGAGACTCACCCGCAGGAGCAGCGCTTCGAGCGCAGGCAGATCGACCGGTGGTGAACCACGGTAGCCGGTCAGCACTGGATACCCCTTGAGCTCCCGGAGCATCTCTTGCGCATCCTCCACACTGAGCGGCGTCAGGCGGACCGAGATGTCCCGCAAGAGCTCGACGAACACGCCGCCGAGTCCGCACACCACGACTGGCCCGAAGTGACGGTCGTGGGTCACGCCGACGAAGAGCTCCACACCGCCGCTCACTTGACGCTGGACGAGGAGGCGCACGTCGGCAAACCCTTCCCGCACGAGACGGTCACGCATCGCGCGGGCAGCTGCCTCAACGGCGTCCGGCGAGTCCAGGCCGAGCTGGACGGCGCCGTGCTCGGTCTTGTGCGTCAAGCCAGGGGCCACCGCCTTGAGCACCAGGAGTCCCCCGAGTCGCTCCGCTGCGGCCCGGGCTTCTTCCGGGGTCTCGACGAGCACTTGCTCGACCATACGGATCCCGAAGCACGCGAGGAGGCGCTCCGTTTCGACCGCATCCAGCCACCCGCCGCCCCGGCCGAGCGAACTCGCCACGATCGAGACGGCTTCGTCACGCCGGATATCGGGGAAATCCGGTGCTGGTGTAGTGGGTCGTTCGCGCCAGGCCGCATACTGGCTCACGCGAGCGAGCGCGATCGCCGCTGCTTCGGGGAACGCGTAAGACGGCACGCGGACATCGGGGGTGCGCAACGCCTCGGGCACTCCGTGGGTCGAAAGGAAGACTGCCAGCACCGGCTTCCCGAGCGCATTCACCTCGCGGGTCGCCTCCACGATCGCCTGCGCGATCGCCTCATTAGGGACCCGCATCGGCGGCAGGTAGATCACCATGACGGCATCGATGCCGGGGTCTCGTCCCACCACCGACACCGCTTGCCGGTACATCGCTGCCGTCGCTGGCGCGGTCAAGTCCACCGGATTGACCACGCTCGCGTGCGGCGGCAGGAAAGCTCGCAACTGCTCGCGGGTGTCCGGCTGCAGCTCCGGGACTTCGAGGCCGTGGGCGACACAACTGTCGACGGCCAGAATGCCGGGACCACCGGCATTCGTCACCACAGCGACACGCTTCCCTTTCGGCAGCGGCTGGTTCGCGAGGAGCGCGGCGACGTCGAACAGACCTTCCAGGGTCTCCGTCCGGATCACCCCGCTCTGCCGGAAGAGCGCGTCGACCGTCACATCGGACGCAGCCAGTACGGCGCCCGTGTGAGAGGACGCTGCGCGCGCCCCGGCAGTGGTGCGACCACTCTTCACAGCGACGATCGGCTTCGTTCGCGCAACGCGTCGCGCGATACGCGCGAACTTGCGCGGGTTGCCGAACGACTCGAGGTAGAGGAGGATCACGTCTGTCCGCGGATCGGTTTCCCAGTAGTTCAACAGGTCGTTCCCGGAGATGTCCGCTTTGTTTCCCATCGAGACGAAGCTCGAGAGTCCCAGCCCGAGCGAGCGCGCGTAGTCGATGATCGCCAGCCCGAGCGCGCCACTTTGCGAGGCGAACCCGACGCGTCCCTCCGGGGGCGGCATCGGGCCGAACGTGGCGTTCAAGCGGACCTCGGGGTCCGTGTTGATCACGCCGATGCAGTTCGGCCCCACTAAACGCATCCCATAGGTGCGACAGATGCGGAGGAGTTCGTCCTGCCGTGCGCGTCCTTCCGGGCCTACCTCAGCGAACCCGCTCGAGATGACAACGAGCGCGCGTACTCCTTTCCGGCCACATTCCTCGGCGACGCGCGGGACGTCCGGTGCTGGAACCGCGATCACGGCGAGGTCGATCGCCTCCGGGATCGACTCGACGGACGGATAGGCGAGCACGGACTGCACCACGCGCGCGTTCCGGTTCACCGGGAAGACCGGCCCGTTGAAGCCGTATTCCAGGAGGTTATGGAACAGCTCACCCCCGACCGTCCCGCGCTGGCGCGACGCACCGATCACGGCCACCGCGCGCGGACGGAGCACAGCCGCCAGTGCATGCGCAGCGGCGATCTGCTCGCGTCGTTCGAAACGTTCGATCGCTTCTGGCGTCAATGAGGTCGGGAAGGTAACTCGGATCTCGCTGAGACCGGTACGGATCTCGACCGGCACCCCAAGATCCCGGAACGCTTGGATCATCCGGTAGTTTTCCGGAAGCACCCAGGCGACGAACATGCGGATCCCGTTGGCGTCAGCGATCTCCGCCAGTTGCCCCACCAGGATCGTGCCTAATCCACGCCCTTGGTAATCATCGGCGACCGCCAGAGCGACCTCCGCACGGTCAGGCGCCAGCCGGTGGTACGTCGCGACGCCGACGATGCGGTGCTCCGGTCCGGCTTCTGCCACTAGCGCGAAGTCATTGACGTAGTCCACTGTGGCATCCGCGTGGGCTGCCTGCTCGAGATCGATCGCCTCGCCGAAGAAGCGGAGCCGCCGGGCATCCTCCGAGAGCCCCCGGTAAAAGGCCAAGATCGCCGACTCGTCCTCCGGCCGCACGGGGCGCACGTGGACCGTCCGTCCGTCACGCAAGACGACGTCCACCTCTCGATGAGCTGGATACGGCTGCATACCCGTGGCTCCTTTCCGCTCCGTCCTGGTATGGCTCGAGCACGCCGAACAGACCGTTGCACGCACCGCCTCGTGCAGAGGGACACGCAGAATTCTGCTTTAATCGAGAGGCGAAACGCAGCGGCGTCGCGAGGTAGGGGGGCGGAACGCGATGGCAGAGACGATCGGTGTGTTCGTTGCCTGGCCGTATGCCAACGGTGACCTTCACCTCGGACACGTGGCGGGCGTCTACATCCCCGCCGATACGTTCGCTCGCTACCACCGGTTGCGCGGTAACCGTGTCCTCATGGTGAGCGGGAGCGACGCGCATGGCACACCGATCACCGTCGCTGCCGAGCGCGAGGGAGTGACGCCGGAAGACATCTTCAAGCGCTACCACCGTCGCTTCCTCGAAACGTATCTCGAACTCGGGATCGCCTTCGACCTCTTCACCCATACCCACACCGCCAACCACTTCCGCGTCGCCCAAGACATCTTCCGCACGCTCTACGAGCGTGGCTACATCTTCACCCAGACGCAAGTCCAACTCTACTGCGAGTACGACCGCCGCTTCCTCCCCGACCGGTACGTCGAAGGCACGTGCCCGCACTGCGGCTACCCTAACGCCCGCGGCGACCAGTGCGACAACTGTGGACGCACCCTCGACGCGATCGAACTCGTCGACCCGCGCTGTCGCCTGTGTGGGCAGCGGCCGGTACCGCGCGAGACGGAGCACTTCTTCTTCGATCTTCCTGCCTTCACCGACCGGCTCCTGGCCTATCTCGAGCGCCAGACGCACTGGCGCCCCAACGTCCAGCACTTCGTGCGCAACTTCATCCAGGAGGGCCTCAAGCCTCGCCCCGTCTCGCGTGACCTCGAGTGGGGCATCCCGCTTTCGATCCCCGGCTACGAACACAAAGTCATGTACGTCTGGTTCGAGGCCGTCATCGGGTATCTCTCGGCCAGTATCGAGTGGGCGCTGGCTACCGGGAATCCCCTTGCCTGGGAAGCGTGGTGGCGCGA
>JBEPZP010000181.1:0-5481 GCA_041640735.1 Thermomicrobium sp. | reverse complement strand
TCATCACGGTCAACAATGTCAGCGGCCTCGTCGAAGCGTTGACCTTGCGTTCCACAGTGGTGCGGACCGTCGAGGGTGCCTACGTCGTCATCCCGAACGGTGAGATCAGGGTCGTCCAGAATCTCTCACGGGACTGGGCACGAGCGATCATCGATCTGCCGCTCACACCGGAGGAAGACGTCGATCGCGTGATCGCGGTTTTGCAGGAGCTCGCGGCGTCGCTGCCGAGCGATCCGGAGGTGGGACCGCTGGTGCTGGAGCCGGGAGAAGTGCTCGGAATCGAGGCGATCGGCCCGCAGCAGGTCACGGTACGCATCGCCGTCAAGACGCGCCCGCTGGAGCAGTGGCGGGTGGCGCGCGCTCTCCGGCGCCGCATCCTCCATGCGCTGCAGGATGCTGGGGTGAGCGCTTCCGATCCGCGCAGCGTCACGATCGTCCAGCCCGCCCAACCGGAGCCGCCGGCCGCATCCTGAAACACTGCATGCTAGACTCGGAGGGAAAGGGTGGGTGAGCCAGCGCTTCGGGGGGCCTGCGATGCGCGTCGTACGGAATACTGGTTATCTCAAGCGACGCCAGCGCGCGTCGCGCCTGATGATCGCGGCGGGGCTCACCGGCCTGTTCGGTTCGATCGCGCTTACGTTCTTCCAGCAACTGCTCTACATCTACCTCGCGTACGCTGCCTTGATCACCGGCTTCCTCTTCTTCAATGCGGGCATGCAGCAGTGGGCGAAGTGGAACCGGCGACCTCGCCCGGACGAATTGCTGGACGCCACCCTGCGGCGCCTCAACGATCGCTATACGCTCATCCACTTTCCAGAGGTACCGACTGGTTGGCGGCCGGAGCATGTGCTGGTCTGGCCCGGCGGCATTTTGAACATCACGACACGAGAGCTTCCCGGGCGCATCGTCGTCCGCGGGACACGCTGGCGCCGGTTGGACCGCTTCTTCCTCCGCTTGCTCACGTTCGGTGGACCGCCGCTCGGGAATCCGACTCTCGAGTGCCAACGGCAGATGGAGGCCTTGCGGACGTTCCTCGAGCAGCGCGACCTCCCCGGTGCGGACCTGGTCGAGGGGCTGATCGTCTTTCTCAACGATCGCGTGGAACTCGAGGTGGTCGAGAGCCCCATCACCGTCGTCACTCGTAAGGAACTCCTCGACGCCGTCCGGGCATTCGGGAACGAACGACGACTGAGTCACGCTGAGGTCGAAGAGATCGTTGCAGCGTTGGCTCAGGGGGAGCAGGTCGAAGGGCCGATTTCGCTACCGACGCGACAACCTGCCAAAACGAAGTGAGCGAGTTGACCGGTTCTATGGTCGAGCAGCTGGCTCCGCGGTGGCCAGTCGTCGGACACGATCGGGTCGTCGCGACACTCTCGCGGGCGATCGCGGCTGGTCAAGTGCACCATGCTTATCTCCTGGTCGGCCCGGCTGGGATCGGTCGGACGACGCTCGCGTATGCGTTCGCTTCGGCGCTCCTCTGCGAGGCCGGGGAGACGGCACGTCCGTGCGGTCGGTGCCGCGCCTGTGAGCGGGTCGCGCGACGTGTGCATCCAGACGTCACGCACATCCGGCTCGGCCAGGACCGCGAGGAGGCGAAGCTGATCTCGATCGAGCGGATCCGCGAGCTGCGAGCGAGCCTCGCGCTGCGTCCGCTCGAAGGAGCCTGGCGAGTGGCGATCGTCGACGACGCGGAATCGCTCTCGCGCGAGGCAGCCGATGCCTTGCTAAAGACGCTCGAAGAACCGCCACCGTATGCAGTGCTCGTCCTGATCGCCGAGGATGCCCAGGCAGTGCCCGAGACGGTCCGCTCCCGGTGCCAGGTGTATCAGCTGTATCCGGTGCCGTTGCCGGTCGCTGAGGCAGCGCTGCGGGAGCGCGGCGTCGCACCAGAGCGCGCACAACGTCTCGCCGTGCTCACGCGGGGACGGATCGCCCTGGCTCTGCGCATGGCCGAGGACGAGGAGGCCCTCCACCAGTACGAGCAGGCGGTAGCGGAAGTGGTCGCCGCCATGAGCGAACCGCTGGCTGCCATCGGTTTCGCCCGACGGCTGACCGAGCGGGCGCGCCGCGGTAAGCGCGCCGTCGTGCAGGAGCAGCTCGTGCTGGCGATCGATCTCTGGCGAGACGCAGTGCGGCTCGCTGCCGATCCGGCGGCACCGGTGACGCACGAGATGGCACGTGGAGCCCTGCAGGAACTCGCACGCCGGCGCGGTCTCGGTGGGACGCTCGCCGGGCTGAAGGCGACGCTCCAAGCCCTGGCGGACCTGGAGGCGAACGTTCAGGCGCGCCTCGCGTTGGACGCTATGGTAGCTGTCTGGATGGAGCCGTAGGGTGAACGGTGCAGCGCGTCGACTGGGCTCGGGGAGACTAGAGTGGATAGTCTCTCGCGAGGAGGCTCTCTGGGTGGCTCTCCCCGGACCGCTCGGTGAGGAGGTCGCCGTCGTCATCGAGCGTGGGATGCCCGCGGCGCTCGAGGTGCCGGAACCGCTGCCTGCGCGCCCGCTCGCTCCGGCGGAAATCGAACGCGTACCGCTGCTGTTCGACGCTGCGCTCCAGCTCGCACGAGCCCTGGGGCCGGAATGGCGGGACGTGGTGCGGGCGATCCGCCCGACGCTCGCTGGCGGATTCGTCGTGGAACTGAGCGATCCGCGCGGGGACGAGCAGACGCTGCTGGAGCGGCTGCTCAGCGAGCGGCTCGGGTCCTCCGTGCCGATCGCGGTGGTCCCGGGTGACCAAGCGTCCTACGGTAGCCTGGGGCGGCTCACTTTCGGTGAGGGGACGCTCGAGACGGTCGTTGCACGACTGATGCGTGGCTGGCCTGAGCGGCCCGGAGGATACCCGCGTCTCGGCACAGTGGTGGCGACGCCGCGCGGGAGAGGAATCGTCCAGTCGGTCCAGACGCGCGACCGCACCGTCCTCGTCCAGGTCGGTGACGAGGCGGTGCGGTTCGCGCTCGGTGAACTGAGCGACGAGACCTGAAAGTTCGTGTTCAGGGGCCAGCGGGCGGTGCGGGGAGACGAACGAGGAAGAGACCGCGTTCAGTCAGCACGTAGGCGAGTCCTTGCACGTCGTCCACCGCGATGTCGAGCAGTCCATCGAGCGAGGGCACGCCAGCGCCGCTGATGAACTGCTGGACGAGTGTGCCGTCCGTGCGCACGCGCACGATACGCCCGCTCCGCGTACCGATGTATCGGTACGGGCGGTCGGGCTGGTGCGAGAGGGCGACTGCGTCGCGCACGGGTGGGTCGATCTGCGGTGTGGCGGTCGCTTCCAGCGCGCCGCGGTAGAAGGTGAGTACGGTCCCATCCGCGAGCAAGACGTGGATACGCCCGTCGATCGCGAAGTCGACAGCGTCGCGCAACTGAGCGCTCGCTTGGCCGCCCGTCCAGTCTTCCGGAAGGTTCTGATAGGCACCGGCGAGGAAGCGCAGGATCTGGCCAGTCTGTGGTTGCAGGAGATAGAGGTTGCCGCTGAAGGCGCCGACTGCTGCGACGTTCTGGTACGGGGCACCGAAGGTACCGACCGGGCTCGCGCTCCAACGTGCAGTCGTGGGATCGAAGCGATAGGCGACGCTCCCGTCGAAGGCGACCGGTACGCCGTCGTCCCACGCAGCACCGATGAGCGTTCCGACGCGGACGCCGTCGACCGTGTCGCCCGGTCCGAGCAATCGGACGAGGCGCGTCCCGCCAGCGTCGAGGCGATAGAGCGCGTCGGTGAGGAGGAAGAGTTGGCCGTTACCGAAGAAGAGACGCGGCGCGACACCAGCGGGTGCCGCCGGTACGGCCCCGAGAACCTGGACAGCATTGGCGGGGAGCCGCTCGACCCGCAGCAGGCGATCGAGGGCTCGTTCCAAGGCCAGGCGCTCCTGCGCGATGAGTTGCGGATCGAGCCCGAGCGCGGCGGCGCGCTCCAAGCGTTGCGACGCCGTCAGGAGGTAGGCCCGCGCGATCGTGGGATCGTCTGCCTGTTCGGCGAGCTGGCGCTCGGCGACAGCCTCCTGGTACAGCTCGGTGAACGCGTGCTCGCGCTGCGAGGAGCGGCCGCTCTGTACGGAAACGACCAGCGTCGTCGTCAGTGCCCCGATGAGGCCGAGCGCGATGAGGCCAGTGAGGCGGCTGGCTGGCAGGCGGGGCAACTGGCGTCGCACCGGGGTGAGGTCAGGGAAGCGGATGCGGTCTTCGTGCCGTTCGAGTCGCGGTAGACCGAAGGTGCCTTCGTCCTGTGGCAAGAGCGGTCGCCGTCGACGGGCGACGAGCTGCCAGATCCCCAACAGTCCGGTGACTGTCGCGATGGCAAGCCCTGCGATGAGCTCGATCAGCGTTCGCCCCCTGCCTTTGGGAGCCGCGGCTCGCGGCTCGTCACACTCCTCGTCCCCGTCCTGGTTCCGATGCGGAGCGAGCGGCTCGTCCTCATCACTGGGGTTCGGGGCGGTCGTCGCGACGTGCTCGGTCTCCGCCCACTCCTCCGGCGCCTTCCTAGTCTGCCGTCCCTCGTAGTCGGCGTCAATACCCGTTCCGTCCGTCTCCTGGGCGGGACGTTGGTCACGCGGCTGGGGTTCGGGGAGGAGCAAGCGCAGGAGTTCGCTCAGGCGGCGGACAGGTTGCTGCGTAAAGCGGATCGGCTCCGGCACGCGGACGGCGACGGCCGGCGGGCTGGCTGGATCGCTGCGGTCGATGGCCAGTTCCTCGAGCGCTTCCAGGATCTGGCCAGGAGTGAAGGCTGCGAGTTGCGGAGCGTGGCGGGAGAGGAGGCCTGTGCCGTATTCGCCTGTCGTGAGGACGAGGAGGTCGCCCGCGACGCTCCGGGTGTAGTAGAGCGCGGGGAGAAGCTGGCGCGCGCTACCGAGTGCGGTCGCGAAACGCGTCGGTTCTGCGCCCTCCGGGGGAAAGGTGAAGATCTCACGGTCCTGCACGACGATGGCGGCGCTGGGTGGTACCTGCGCCAGGACGAGGTCCTGGCCATTGAGGATGGCGCACGTCGCCCCGAAGCGGTGCCACTGGGCGCTGGGTCGACCGCTGTTGAGCGTCACTAACCAGTGATTGGCACGCAGGAACGCTTCAGTGAGTGCCTCGCTGACGTCCTCGAGCGTCGCCTGGGGGCCGAGTTGCCACAGCGCGTGCTGCAGGAGGGCGAGCACGCGTCGTCCGACTTCAGGGCTGCTGGGAAGCGGGTCCAGCGGCTCGACCACGACCGCGAAGAGGCGGGTGCTCTCGCCGGGTGAGTCACCAGCGATCTGTAACGCAGCATAGGGCGAGAGACTCGCTCGTGCGAAACGGACGCTTCGCTCGACCACCGACGCCATGCCTGTGTGCTCCTCTCTCCGCTCCGGTCGGCCAGGCGCACGACAGCAGCCAAGAGAGCGGGGAGCAGACGCCTCGCCGCTCACTCGCCCGCATCGCGGTCGTGCCAGCCTGGCACGGTGCAGTCTAGCACACGGGTGTACGTACGTCTAGAGGAACACGCGTTCGTACGCGGTTTCAG
>JBEPZP010000180.1:0-5566 GCA_041640735.1 Thermomicrobium sp. | reverse complement strand
TCAAGGACATCCAGAAGCGGATCCAGTATCCCAACGCGACGAAGGACGCCCAGGGACGGTTGCGCGTGGGGGCGGCCGTCGGTGTAGGACCGGACGCGCTCGAGCGCTGTGCGGCCCTCGTCGAAGAGGGGGTCGACGTCTTGGTCGTCGATACCGCACACGGGCATTCGCGCGCGGTCATCGAGATGGTGCGCGCGATCAAGGCGCGCTGGAACGTCGACGTGATCGCCGGCAACATCGCGACCGGCGAGGCGGCGCGGGCGCTCATCGAAGCTGGCGCCGACGCGGTCAAAGTCGGTGTCGGCCCCGGCTCCATCTGCACGACGCGGGTAGTAGCGGGTGTGGGAGTGCCGCAGATCACGGCCATCATGGACGTGGCGCGCGTGGCGCGCGCGTACGGCGTCCCGGTCATCGCGGACGGCGGTATCCAGTACTCGGGCGACATCGCCAAGGCGATCGCGGCCGGTGCCGACTCGGTGATGCTGGGCAGCCTGCTCGCTGGCGTCGACGAGAGCCCCGGCGAAGTGATCCTCTACCAGGGCGAGCGGTTCAAGGAATACCGGGGGATGGGTTCGATCGGCGCCATGAAGGCGCGGTCGTACAGCAAGGACCGGTACTTCCAAGAGGACGTGGACAGCATCGCCAAGCTCGTGCCGGAGGGGATCGAGGGACGCGTCCCGTACAAGGGGCCGCTGGCCAACGTAGTCTACCAGCTCGTCGGCGGGCTCCGCGCAGCGATGGGCTACTGCGGGGCCCGGACGATCCGGGAGCTGCAGGAGAAGGCGCGCTTCATCCAGATGACCAACGCGGGCTTGCGGGAGTCGCACCCGCACGACGTGATCATCACCAAGGAAGCGCCGAACTACCGCCTGACGCACTGAACCGAGCGCAGAGGAGAGGCGGCAGGGGTCCAGCACAGGCCGGACCCCTGCCGTTTCCGTTCACTCGGCGTGGGTCGGGATCTCTAGGTGCCGCTGGCCGTCCCAGCTGATCCCCCAGAAGTGCCAGCGGAAGGTCTGCTCCAGCTCGCGGAGTTCAGCGGTGATCGCTTCGCGGTTCGGTCGCCCAGCGCTGTCGAACCACTGGCGGAGCGGCCGCGGCCCGCTCACCGTGCTCGCGTGCGTCGGGAACTCGGGGTGTGGCTGCCCGTCCCAGGAGTGCCCGTAGAGGTGCCAGTCGAACCCCAGGACGAGCGTGCGGAGTGTCCGGGCCACCACCTCCGCCTTCATCGTCCCGTCGGGAGCGAACCAGGGGCTCTCGTTGGGGTTGTCGGAGACGACGAACCCCCAGACCGTCGTGAGCGTGCGACCGGCTGTATCGCGCGCGGTCGCGGTGACTCCGTAGGTACCCGGCGCGAGCGTCCGCGTCGTCGCGACGATCCAGTGCGTCGGGCTCCGCTGCGTCACGGCAGCCGGGAGCGGTTGACCGTTCAGCGTCAGATCCACCTGCGCCAGTGGTTGGTCGGTCGAAACGACTTCCACCGAGATCACGATCGGGGTACTGGGCGGGAGCGTGGCGAAGTGGAGCGGCGAGCGGAGCGGGAAACGGAGTGTCGCCGCGACGTCGGCGTGCGTGGGCATCTCGGGATGGAACGCGCCGTCCCAGGACAGACCGAAGAAGTGCCAGCGGAAAGCCTCGCCCAGGGCCCGCAGCGACGCCTCGATCTGCGCGCGGCGCGGCGTACCGTCAGCAGCGAACCACCAGCCGTCGTTGGGATCGCTGGAAACGACGAACTGCCACTGGGTCGTGAAGGCGCGTCCCAGTTCGTCCGTCGCCGTCGCGCGCACGACGTAGAAACCGGGCTGGAGTTGCCGTTGGACGGCCACCGTCTTGCGCGTGCGCTCACCGCTGGGGGAGACCGGAAGCTCGCGGTCGTCGAGCCAGAGCCGTACCGAGCGGACACCGTCGTCACTCGTGACCGTGAAACCGATGGTGACAGTGCCCGGCGCGACGGTCCGCCACGGCGCCGGCGCGAGGTCATGGAAGAGCGGACCCGCCGTCACACCGCCACCGCGGGTGACTTCCACGCCCGTCGCTTCGAAGTTCCAGAGCGCTGTCAGTGTCGCAGCGCGGAAGTAGAGCGCATCGACCGCCCCCTGCCAACCAGCCCAACCACTCCCGAGGCAGCCAGCGCCGATACCGAGACCGCCCTGGCGGTTCTCCGGCAGAGCCAGGCGAGCGCCCGGGAAGGCTGCGAGGTAGGTCGAGAGCGGCCCCGGCGCTTCGCGTCGCAGCCCACCGAGCCCGCGCTGCGACCACCAGCGGCCGCCGACGGCGTCCCACTCCTGCCAGGTCAACAGCGCGACAGTGCCGTTGAGTTCGGGCTGGTAGATGAGCCGGTCGTCCGCCACTCCGTTACCGTCGAGGTCGACGTCCAGGAACAGGTGCGGTGCGACCGCCGCACCGCGGGTCACGAAGGTCCAGTAGCGGAGTTCGGAAACGGTCGCCAGCGGGATCCCCGCCGCGTCACGTTGGAACAGTTGCGACCAGACTCGTCCTTCGTTGACGGCAGCGATCGAGAACTGAACGCTCCCGGTGCCGTGGAGTGGGCGACCGGGGCCACTGACGAACGCCTGCTCGGCGTAGCCGCCGTCGCCTCCACACGGCTCCAGGTACCCGTTCCATCCCGCTTGCTCCGGCTGGGCCGCGGCCGGTAACGCCGGCACAACCAGGAGGAGCGACAGGACGGCGAGCCACACCAGCGCACGGACTGGACGACTGCGTGTCCTCTCCATGGGATCCTTCCCTTCCCTCGCCGAGGCACCGGCGTACGGCCCCCCTGATGGTCCGTGGTCCACCCCTAGCCTAGCGGACGGGGAAGCGACGAGCAAGGCCGCCCATCTTGCTATTATCGCGATATCGTGATATCCTCATGTCGGGTGCCGATACGGCACGAACGAGGAGGTGAGCGACCATGAGGACGATCGAGCGATTCGTGCGCATGCTGCGGCGGCGCGAGACGCCGGTGACTGACCCGACCCTCGCGACCTACTACAGCGTGCTGGTCAGCGCGGTGGACAGCGGCGTCCCGACCATCGACGAAGCCAGGCGCGACTTCGAGCCCGTCCGCCGCGTGATCGACCGCGCCTTTATCATCTGACGCCTTGTCACGTCGCCTCCCTTCGCCGATACTGAGAGCGGTCGCCGGGGAGAGGGGAGGTCGACGTGACGTACCTCGACCGCGAACGACTGCTGGAACTGCTTCTCCGCGACCTCGACCGAGCGATCGAGCGCTACCCTGAGTTCCGCGCTTTCGCCGAGCGCGTCGCCGAGACGATCGCGACTGCGATCGCCGAGCACGAGCGCCGTCTCCATGCGCTCAGCGCGGAGTTCGGAGAAGAGGAGCGGAACGGATGACCGCAGGGGCTTCCCAGCAGCCGCCGATCCGCTTCGGCATCGGGACGGGGAATCGTCGTCCGTTCCAGGAACTGCTACGCCAGTGGCGCTGGATCGAGGAGCTCGGCTTCGACACGGCCTGGGTGGTCGACCACTTCATGGCCGCCGACGACGAGGACACCCCGTACGTGGAAGCGTGGTCGCTCATCGCTGCGCTCGGCGTGCAGACCGAGCGACTACGCTTCGGCGTGCTCGTGAGCGGAAACACCTACCGCAACCCGGGGCTCCTGGCCAAGATGGCCGTGACCATCGACCACGCGACCGGTGGTCGGGTAGAGCTCGGCATCGGGGCGGGCTGGTGGGAACGCGAGCATCGTGCCTATTCGTTCCCCTTCCCGAGTGCCGCCGACCGCATCGCCATGTTGGAAGAAGCGATCCAGGTGATCGACCGGCTCCAGCGCGAGCGGCGGGTGACCTTCCGCGGGCGCTTCTACCAGTTCGAGGACACACCGTTCGAGCCCAAACCGATCCAGCAGCCGCGCATCCCGCTCATCGTCGGCGCCTTCAAGCCGCGCATGCTGCGTCTCGCGGCACGCTACGCTGACATCTGGAATACCCGCGGCGAACCGGACGAGGTGGGGCCGCTCGCCGAGTACGTCCGGCGTGCCGCGGCCGAGGCGGGCCGCGACCCGGCATCGCTGCGTTGTTCCGTCTTCACCTGGCGGCCACCGTTCGAGAGTGTCGAGCAGTTCCGCCGGGTCGCCCTGGCGTACCTCGAGCGCGGCTTCACCGACCTCGTCTTCCCGATGCCGCCCGAAGCACAGTGGTCGGTACTCGAGCGTTGTGCTCGCACGGTGCTTCCCGAACTGCGCGAGCGGGCCGCGGAAGGCACGCTGCCGCACGCGAGCCGATGACACGGAGGTGCAGACCATGAGCTCGGTGGCGGAGCGATGGCAGCAGGCGATGACGCCTGAGGAGTACATCGCTTCCATGCAACAGTACCGTGAGGAGTTCGAGGCGAACATCGCACGGACGCGGGTCATGCCTGGCGACTGGGCAGCCTTCGGCCAGGAACCGCTGGCGATCCTGGTGATCACCGAGGACTGGTGTCCCGACTCGGTACAGTTCGTGCCCTTGGTCATCGCGCTCGCCCGGCGCATCCCGACCATCGAGGTGCGCATCCTCCGCCGCAGCGAACACCAAGACCTGGCCGAACGCTATCGTCGCCCGGACGGCTCGCAAGCGATCCCGACCTTCGTCGTCCTCGACGCGGACCTGCAGGAACTGGGCTGGCTCGTCGAGCGGCCGGAGCGTGCCGACGAGGAACTCCGCGAGGCACGCGCCGCCTTCGCCCGCGAGCATCCGGAACTGGAGGGGATCGATCGCCCCTGGTCCGAGATGCCAGCCGAGACGCGCATGGCGCTCCGCTCCTTCCTGCAGGAGTGGCGCGACCAGCAGTTCGATCGCTGGACACGGTACCTCTTCGAAGACCTCGCTGAGATCGCCAAGTCCGCCCGCTTGCGTGTCCGCTGAGGTGACCGCGGCCCAGCGAGGTCAGGAAAGGATGGCACGATGCAGGAACAGGAACGACCCGGCGTGCAGCGCACCCTCTACCGCCAGGCGGGTGGCAACGTACCCACGGAGGCGACGGCTGCTCGCGAGGTCCACGTCGAGCGCGTGGAAGGCGAGACCGTAGTCGTCGATCGTAGCCGGGTCGCGCAGCTCACCGGACAACGGGTCAGCCTGAACCAGAGCACCGCTGGCCGCATCGAGGCGAGCAGTGCCCAGGCAGACCGGAGCGCCATTCGGAACCTGGAGGCCGAACGCGCAGTCGCCCTGCGCAGCGCGGTCGCCCTCGCGCTGGTGCGCGACCTGCGAGCGCACCGCACGCGCATCGGGGTGTTGCGGGCCGACCGAGTGGAGGTCGAACAGGGGACAATCGGCCTCGCGTTCGTGCGCGACCTTCGCGGGCCGGCACTGCTGCGCCTGCCGCTCGGCGTCGTCCTCGCCTTCGCTGGCGGTGTGCTGTCCGGCCTCCTCCTCGCACTGACGACACGATCGCGGCGGAGGTGACGTATGGTGAAGGTCCGCTTTCTCCGCTTCCTCGCGAGCAGCGCGCTCGGCATCGCCGCCGGAGCGTTCGTGGCAGCGCTCCTCGCCTCCGAGCGACGCCGCGCTCTGGAGGCAGCACTGCGCGAACGCTGGCAGCGCGCACGACAGGCAGCCGAGC
>JBEPZP010000179.1:0-5601 GCA_041640735.1 Thermomicrobium sp. | reverse complement strand
GGTTGGACCAGCGCGAGCCGCACCGCCCGACGGCCGTGCCCAGGGGTGCCGTAGAAGCCGGCCAACGGCGCGACCATGACCGTTTCGCCGTCCAGGTGAAAGTCGGTGAGGAGCCAGGCGGCGAACTGTTCCGCATCGTGGACCGGGAGTTCGGCGACGAGGTAGAGGGCGCCCGCCGGTGGCACGACGCGCACACCAGGAATGCGCGCCAGTGCGCTGAGTGCGACGTCTCGACGTCGCCGGTACGTGTCGACGACGTCTCGGACATAGGCGTCCGGTGCGTCCAGCGCCGCGACCGCGGCCAGTTGCGCCTGGAGCGGTAACGAGAGACGCAGCTCGGCCAGCTGGGCGACCGCAGCGATCACCTCGGGATTACGGCTGATGAGCGCGCCGATGCGGAGGCCGCAGGCGTTGAAGCGCTTGGAAACGCTGTCGATGACGATGGCAGCGTGCTCTGTACCCGGGATATCGAGCGCGCTCGGAGCACGTCCGCCAGTGAAGACGATCTCCCGGTACGTCTCGTCGCTATAAAAGAAAAGGCCGTGCTCCACAGCGAGCACGGCGAGCGCCTCGAAGTGCTGCCGGTCGTACACCACCCCGGTAGGATTGGACGGACTGCAGAGCAGGATGCCGCGTACGTCCGGAGCGAGTCGCTCCCGGACGGCTTCGAGCGGCACGGGGCCGTACTCATCGGGGGAGGGCACAGGAATCAGCTCGACGCCGGCTGCCCTCAAGATGCCTTGGTACGGAGCGTAGAACGGTTCCGGTACGAGGATGCGGTCACCTGGGTCGGTGGTGGCGAGAACGGCGAGCCAAAGTGCTTCGCTCGCCCCACCGGTGACGACCAGCTCGTCCGAGCTCACCGCGATCCCGACGCGCCGGTAGTACCGTGACCACGCTGCCAGGAGCTCGGGAATACCGCGTGAGGGGGTGTACGTCGGACGTTGTGTGGCTGCAGCGGCGAACGTGGCAGCTACTCCGGGCGGGGGTGGCAAGTCGGGCTGTCCGATGTTGAGATGGATGACACGGATGCCACGAGCTTTGGCTGCTTCGGCAGCCGGGACGAGCCCGCGGATCGGTGACGAGGGAATCGTTCGGGCCCGCAGCGAGATCGTCGGCGCGGTACGTCTTTCGACCATCGTGCCTCCCCCACCCAACGAGCGTCGACAGCCAAAGAGTGTAGCACCAGAGTGGCTGCAAATGGCCAGGCATCGGTGTAGGCGTGAAGCACGTGCCGTCGCCGGGCCGAGACCGTGTTACGCTTGAAACGAAGGTACGAGGTGTGCCGTGACGTTCTCTGAGGCGGTCTCCACTGATACACCTGTCATTCGATACGATCTGCGCAGTCCAGGAGCGATTCTCCTCCTCTCCTGCTACGAGCTCGGTCACCAGCCGTTGAACCTGGCGCTCCCACTGGCCTACCTGCGCCAGGCTGGATACCAGCCGCTGGCAGTGGACACCGCTGTGGAGGAACTCTCGGTGGAGACGATCCGGCAGGCGCGGCTGGTCGCGATATCGGTGCCGATGCACACGGCGCTCCGGCTGGGTGTCGCGCTCGCGCAGCGGGTCCGTGCCGTCAATCCTGACGTGCACCTGTGCTTTTACGGGCTGTACGCGTGGTTGAACCGCGCGTACCTGCTGCGCGACCTCGCCGACAGCGTCATCGGAGGCGAGACGGAACTCCCGCTCCTCGGGCTGGTGCAGGCGCTCGAACGCGGGGGGCCTGTGGCGGTACCGGGAGTGGTGACGCGCCAGCAGGATGCCGGGCCGGCGCTGGTGCGGGTGGGTTTCCCCGTTCCCGCGCGGGAGATGCTCCCTCTGCCGCGGCACTACGCGCACTTGCAGATCGACGGCCGCGTCGTCCCAGCAGGGTATACGGAGACGACGCGCGGTTGTCACCACACCTGCCGGCACTGCCCGGTAGTGCCTGTCTATCGGGGGCGGTTTTTCGCCATTCCACGTGAGATCGTGTTGGCGGACATCCGGCAGCAGGTAGCGCAAGGTGTGCGCCACATCACCTTCGGCGATCCCGATTTCCTCAACGGACCGACGCACAGCTTGCGGATCTGCCGCGCCTTGCACGAGGAGTTTCCCGACGTCACCTTCGACTTCACGGCGCGGATCGAGCACCTCCTTCTCCACCGCGACCTGCTTCCGGAGTTCCGGCAGTTGGGATGCGTCTTCATCGTGACAGCCGTCGAGCTGTTGAGCGAGCGCGCCTTGCAGGCGCTGCGCAAGGGACATTCGCGCGAGGACGTCGTGGAAGCCCTGCGGCGCTGCGACGAGGTAGGGATCGCGCTCCGTCCGTCGTTACTGCCGTTCACGCCGTGGACGACACTGGAGGACTATCTCGATCTCCTCGCTTTCATCGAAGACGAGGAGCTGATCGAGCACGTCGATCCGGTTCACCTCTCGATCCGCCTGCTCATTCCTCCCGGCTCGGCCCTCTTGGAGGAGCCGGAGATTCGACCGTTTCTGGGAGCGCTCGACGAGGCCAACTTCAGCTACCAGTGGCGGCATCCTGATCCGCGCATGGACAGCTTGCAGCGCGACGTTGCAGCGCTGGTGGAGCGGGCAACGCGTGAGCGTTGGGATCCGTACCGCACGTTTGCAGCGGTACGGGATCTCGCCTACGAGGCCAGCGGTAAGTCTCCGCCCCCCGTGCCGCCACGACGCCGGCGCAAGCGGCCGGCCCCACCTCGACTCACCGAATCGTGGTTCTGCTGAGCGGAGCCTCTCGAGGACCCGTCGGGTCCTGCAGGCACGTAACGAGGCGCTCCGAGCACGTTGCAACGCCCGCCGTGCGCCGGCGCAGCGGATCGAGTGGTGCGTCGCCGCTCCGACGAAAGCGCCTTGTCGTTGTGCAGCTCAGTCATCCCCGGGGGCCGGTGCTCGGCGCCGGATGCGTCCTTCCTGGCGGATGAGGGGAAGCAGCGGCACGATCGCTGCCAGTGCTGTCAGAGCGAGAAGGAAGAACAGGACGGAGCCGGAGATGAGGCCGGGGATAAGCCCTCCGGCGATGCCACCGACTGACCCGAGCCCGTTGACAATGCCCACGGTCACTGCTGCTCGCTCGCGTCCGCTCTCAGCAGCTGCGACCCCGACGATCAGCGATTCGGCAGCGTAGAGCGTCACACCGATGGCGAGCAGGTCGAGCGCGAGCAGCCACCACTGTCCCGTCGCGGCGGCGAGGGGGAAGAGCGCGAGCGTGAGACTGCAGCCGAGCAAAGCGAAGAGCGCCGGAAGCGCGCGTCGCGCAGCGAAAAGCCGATCGGAGAGGAAGCCCGCCAGGAGCGGGCCGACGAATCCGGCCAAGCCGAGTAACCCGGCGAGTGTCGTGGCCGCGCTGCTCCTGAGACTGGGGAGCAGATCCTGCACGAGGACCGGGGCCCAAAAGACCGTCGCGTAGATCACGGGTTTGAGCAGCAGATCGGCGATACTGAGGAGCCAGACGGTAGGTTCGGCGAGGAGCGAACGCCACTCCGCCACGCTGCCTGAACCGCTGCTCGGACGCTGATCCATGTGCGAGACCTTGAGCCAGACCGCGTAGATCGCGGCGACCGACAGTGCGATGAGGCCGCTCGTGAGCGGCGCGGCCCGCCAGGAACCGACCATGCCATAGGCGATCCAGCCGAGCAGCACCGGGGCTGCGAGGGCACCGAAAGCGTAGCTCGTGCTCAAGACGCCGAAGGCAGTGCCGCGCCGGGTCACTGGCGTATGGCGGGCCACGTCGCTGCAGACAGCGGCCCAACCGGTCGACTGCGCAACACCCTGGACGACCACTGTGACGAGGAGGAGCCAGGCGCTGGTGGATACAGCGAAGCCGAGTGCCGCGATGGCAGCTACGAGGAGTCCACCGGTGACCAATCGCCGCGGTCCGAGGCGTTCGCTGACCGCGCCAGCGATGAATTGGCCGAGCGCATAGACGGCGAGAAATGCCGCATCAGCGATCCCGAGAAAGGTACGCGAGAGTGCGAGCGAGGGATCGTTCAGGAGACCGAGTTTGCTGGCTGCGAATGCGAGACGCGGGAAGTAGAAGGTCGCATAAGCGAGCCAACTCGCGGCGAGAACATGAGTTGGATCGGTCTCTCGTCCCGGGCGAGTGCCGGAAGACACGTGCTCGTCCGTCCCTGCCTCCGGGGCCGATGCGCTCTCTTGCGTGTACCCTACGGCCAGCGGCGACCTCGCTCAAGTCCCGAGGGTGATAGAACCTTCCGGGAGTTGGCTGTCGACGAGTGGCGCTGGCACTGAGCTGGTCTCTCGGCATCACCACTCGAGCGCTGTCGTAGACTGGAGGCAGGCTGGGAGACACAGAGGAGCGACGGTCAGGATGACGGAACGTGGGTGGCGAGGAGACGAGCGAGAAGAGGAGATCCCGGAACGGTCGCTCGTCGTCAGAGAACCGTGGGCCTCGTACATCGTCCAGGGGCGGAAGACTTGGGAAATCCGGCGCTACCCGACGAGGGTCCGCGGGCGCATCGGTATCGTGAGCCCGCGTGGACTCATCGGAGCGGTGCGCTTAGCGCGGGTGCTCGGGCCGTTCACGGTCGAAGAATTGCTCGAAGAGATCGAAAAGCATTTGGCATCGGAGGAATTTCTACGGGCGTACGCACAGGAACGGCCGCTTTGGGCCTGGGAACTCGAGGAGGCCGAGGAATTCGCGGAACCGTACGAGGTAGAACGGCCCGGTGGCCCGCGCATTTGGGTCGTACGTCGACAAGTGCGGCGCCGCGGTGACTAAACTGTCTCGGCTTGGACGACACCTCCGTACCCCACGACGAGCACGCGATCCGGTTCCAGTGCGTGGACGACTTCGGGTCGATGCGTCGCGATCACGGCGGTGATCCCGAGTCGTCGGAGGAGCGCAGCGACTTTGCGGGCAACGCGGGCGGCGAGTGCGGGGTCGAGGTGGGCAGCGAACTCGTCGAAGAGTACGAGATTGGGTCGTTCGGCGAGGAGGAGCGCGATGCGGGCGCGCTCGCGTTGACCGGTCGAGAGTTCACGGGCCGTCGCTCGCCAGAGCACGGCGTCGCTCAGCCCGACTGCGTTCAGGAGCTCCATCGCCGCAACGGGATCCCCGACCGTATCGACGATCCGCTGCAGCAAGGGCTCGCGACTCCAAGCGGGCTCGATTTCCCCGGGCAGGAGTGCAGCTGGCTGGGTATTCTCGGGAATTTCGATCGTCCCGCTGTCGGGCCGGTAGCGTGACCCGCGCTGCTCGGCTACGGCTCCCCAGATGAGCCGGAGCAGTGTCGTCTTTCCCGCCCCCGAGGCACCGATGAGCACGATGACTTCACCCGGAGCGATGTCCAGGTCGAGCCGGCGGAGGACGACGTGCTCGACGACGCGGCGTTCGACACCGAAGGCGCGCAGCACGCTGCGCAGCTCGGGAGCCAGGCGCTGGAGATCGAGTACACGCCGATACGTCTTCCGAACGTGCCGGAGCCGAACAGGTCCCTCCAACGGTGCTGAGGGTTGGAGGGTCGGACGATACAACTGACCGCGATGCAGGCTGGCGACCGGATCGGTGGCGAGGAACCGATCGATCAGCTGTGTCGCCTCCGGTACGAGACCGCGGAACAGCACGGGGCGGCCGGAGGC
>JBEPZP010000178.1:3165-5617 GCA_041640735.1 Thermomicrobium sp. | reverse complement strand
AGCACGCGAAGCAGCCCCGAGTGCTCGACCGAGGTGGTCGAGGCGAGCGTGAAGCGGCGTTCGGCGGCGCTCGCCAGGGGCAGGGAAGCGACCGCGATCGCGAGCGCGACGGCCGCGGTCAGCTCCACGGCAGCTCGCCGCGCAGGAACGCGGCCGCCTCCGGGGACTGGGGAGCACGGAAGAAGCGCTCTGCCGGCGCCCGCTCGACGAGCCGCCCTTGGTGGAGGTAGAGCACCTCGTCGCCGAGGCGGCGCGCCTGCCCGAGGTTGTGCGTCGACATGACGATCTTGGTGCCCGCGGCGTCGAAGGCCCGGATGACCGCTTCGATCTCCCGCGCGGCGATCGGGTCGAGGTTCGCCGTCGGTTCGTCGAGGAAGAGCACCTCCGGGTGCAACGCCCAGGCGCGGGCGAGCGCGAGCCGCTGCTGCTCGCCACCGGAGAGCCGTCGCGCCGGCCGGTGCGCCACCTGCTCCAGGCCGACCTCGCGCAATGCGGCGAGCGCCTCGCGCTCGCGCTCGCGCCGGGGCACGCCCGCGAGGGCGAGGGCGTAGGTGAGGTTCGCGAGGGCCGAGCGCCGCAGGAGCACCGGTCGCTGGAACACCATCGCCTGGCGGCGGCGCACACCGCTGTCGGCGACCCGACCGTTCCAGAGCAGTTCGCCCGCGCAAGGCGCGAGCAAGCCGTGCATCAAGCGCATGAGCACGCTCTTTCCCGCCCCGTTGGCACCGAGCAGGATGGTCGCCGGACCGGCTTCGATCCGGAGCGAGATGTCCTCGAGGATCGTGCGCCCGCCCGCGGCGTAGCGCACGCCGCGCAGCTCGAGCGGCAGGATTCCTTCGCCGGCCATCAACCCCAGCGCCTCTCGGCCGCCCTCCGCAGGAGGTGGGCGGCCGCGTTGAGCAAGGTCACCAGCGCGACGAGCACGAAGCCGAGCGCGAGCGCGAGGGCGAGGTCCCCTTTCGCGGTCTCGAGCGCGATGGCCGTGGTCATCACCCGGGTCACCCCCTCGATGTTGCCGCCGACGATGAGCACCGCTCCCACTTCCGAAAGCGCCCGCCCGAGGCCGGCGAGCACAGCCGTCACGAGGGAAAAGCGCGCGTCCCACGCGACGGTGAGCGCAGCCCGCAGGGGCGTCGCGCCCAGGGAGCGCAGCTGCTCCTCGTACTCGACCCAGGCGTCCTCGACGATCTGCCGCGTGAGCGCCGCGAGGATCGGCAGGACGAGCAGCGTCTGGGCGACGACCATTGCCCCGGGGGTGAAGAGCAGGCCCAGCTCGCCAAGGGGCCCCGCGCGGGAAAGAAGCAGGTACACGAGCAAACCCACCACCACCGGGGGCAGGCCCATGAACGCGTCGAGCAGCACGATCACCCCTCGCCGCCCTGGAAAACGGGCGACCGCGAGCAAGGCGCCGAGCGGCAGGCCGAAGGCGCTCGCCGCGGCGACCGCCGAGAGGCTCACTGCGAGGCTGAGCGCAACGATACGGGCGAGCGCCGGATCGGCGCCCGCCACGAGGGCGAGCGACTCGCGAAACGCATCCTCCAGTGTCGAGGTCACGGGTGCCCTGCCGTCTCGCTCGGCGCGAGAGACGCAATGTATGCGGGCGCGACCGCGCGCGCAAACGAGAGAGAGGAGATCGCGACCTGCCCCGCGCAACGCCTCCGAGGAGCGCCCTTGCGACCCCGGCCGCACGCGGGGCCGCAGGATCCCGAGCGGGTCACGGCGCGTTGCCGAGGCCTTGCCCTTCTCGCTACGGGGTCGAAGTCAGGAGCGGCCGCGGTCCAACGGGCAAATCGCGATCTCGCCGCCGAGCCGCTGCGGCGGCAGCTTCGAATCTCGGCGATCCGCTTCGGGCGTGGCGCGACTCCCGCACGCGCCCCCGGGCCGAGGCCGAGACCGCGGTCACCCGCACGGCGGCAGGGGGCACGGAGGGGCTTCGTTGCAGCCGCCTTCCTTGCGACCGCCGGTCTGCGTGCATACCGTCGTCCGGGTGCTCGGCGCTTGCGCGGCCGCGAGACTCGCCGCTAAGCTGCTCGCCCGGGAGAGCTCCACGGGAGAAGCGGGTGCCGGCGTACGTGATCGCGGAAGTGGAGGTGAAGGACCTCGAGCGCTTCGACCGTTACCGCCAGCTCGTCCCTGCGACGGTGGCGCAGTACGGCGGACGCTACCTCGTGCGCGGCGGAGCGGTGGAGACGAAGGAGGGCGGCTGGGCGCCCAAGCGGCTGGTGGTGATCGAGTTCCCGACCGCCGAGGCGGCGCGCGCCTGGTACCGCTCGCCGGAGTACGCGCCCCTGCTCGCGCTTCGCCAAGAGGCGGCGGAAACGAAGCTCGTGATCGCCGAGGGCGTGTGAGGAATTAAAAGGGCGCCTCGCGGCGCCCTTTCCCCCTCGCTCCTCCGCGTGTCGGTCTAGCCCGCGCGGATCACGGCACAGGCGATGCGCGCGCCGGCGTTGCC
>JBEPZP010000178.1:0-3155 GCA_041640735.1 Thermomicrobium sp. | reverse complement strand
GGCCGGCTGCGACTTGTAGTCGTCAGGGTCGGCGTGAACGATGAGGCTCCGGCCGACGATGCTCGCCGGCCCCGGGGTGACGGTCATGATGTCGACCTCGAAGCGCGCCTCCGCACGACCGTAGGCGTCGGCCCGGAGATTCGGCATGTCCCCGGCGTGACGCTCGCCCGAGTGGAAGTGACCGTGCGGCTTGCCGTAAGGGTTGAAGTGACCCTTCGCGCTCATTCCGTCCGGTGAGCTGCAGTCGCCGACCTCGTGGACGTGAAAACCGTGCTCCCGATTCGGCACGAGTCCCGTCACCGAGGCGTGTACCTGCACCTTGTTCCCGACTTGAACGAAGGTGACCGTTCCCGAAGCCCGATGGCCCTTCAGCGGCTGCAAGTCCGCCACCGCCCGCGGGGCGTAAAGCGGCACACTCTCGCAGGCCGCGAGCAAGACGGCGGCGAGCGCCCCACTCCAAACGGCCCGCTTCACTTCTTCACCGACTTTTCCGCGACCGCCGGCTTCTGCGGTTCCGCGAGCCCCTTGTTCTTCTTGTAGTTCGCCACCGCCTTGTCGCGGTACTTGTCGAGGAGCTCGGCCTCTTTGGCGGCCGCCGCTTTCGCCTTTTCCGCTTCCGCAGCCTTTTCCGCCTCCGTCTTCGGCGGCGGGGGCGGAAGCTTGGCGTGCGCCGTGCCGATCGCCACGGCAGCGACCCCGAGCGCTGCGAAGATGGCCGTCCACGGTTTCATTCCGCTCGCCTCCCCTTGCTCGTTTCTCAGGCCTGCGGACGGAGTTCTGCCCCCGCGCTGGAGGCGACTCGGCCCGACTTCACTTCCTCGTACCAGAGCCGATGGTGCTCCTTGGCCCAGGTCTCGTCCGTCAGACCGTCGCGCATATTGCGGTACGCGCCCTCGACGCCGATCGTCCCCATGTAAATGTGTCCGAGCGAGAAGGCGATGACGAGCAGCGCCGCGATGGAATGCACCATGTGCGCCTGTTGCATGGTCGTGCGCAACTGGTCGAAATTCGGAAAGAGCAGAATGAATCCCGAGACGGTGACGACGAGACAGAGGCCGACGACCCCGACCCAGAACCAGAGCTTTTCCCCCGCGTTGAAGCGACCCGAGGGCAAGTGCACCCCGGAGAACATCTTCCAGGCGTTCGCGAGCCAGGCCGCATCGCCCTTCTCCGGCAGATTGTCCCGGACGTACATGACGATGAAGACGACGAGGCTCGCCGCGAAGAGCGGGGCGACGAAGTTGTGCAAGTTCTTCGCGAGGGCGGTGAGCCACCCGAACAGCGTGTAACCGATGATCGGCAACAGCACGTGCTTGCCGAAGAGCATGATCAAGCCCGTCAACCCGAGCACGCAGAAGCTGATGCCCATCACCCAGTGCGCCCACCGTTCCGCGAGCGTGAAGCGCTCGATGAGCCGGCCCGTGGGCTTCTCGTGAAGGCGAATCGGCCCCTTCGCGAAATAGATCGCCGCGATCGCGAGGGCGACGACGACGAGGAGCCAGCCGCCGTAGAAGGTGATGGGGCCGTTACGGATGCGCCGCCAGGTATCCCCGGAAGACTGGACGAGCACCCCCATCTCCCGGCCCGGCAGGCTCGTGTAGTGCGCTTCCCCGCTGCGGACGCCGCGCCAGATCGGGGCGTTGTTGCCCGGTTGCTCGGTCGCCCGCGCGCGTTGTTCGTCCGCGCGGGAGGCGCCCTGAGCGTGCGCCGAGGCCTGTGCCAGCTGCGCCCCCGAGTCGTAAGCGGCGAGCACGAGCGGCGGCGTCTGCTGCGCCGCCGACCCGAGCCCCGCCACGGTCGCGAGCGCGAGCCCCGTGGCCGCAAGAAACGCTGTCTTCCGCATGGCAGATTCCCTTCCGCGCCTCTGGCGTCGCGCCTGCCTCAGTAGATGCGCTTGTATTCGTGCTGGGCGAGGTTGCGCTGCTTGATCGCCGTCTCCCAGCCGTTGCGATCGCCTTTCGTCCATTTCGGGCCGAAGGGCGTCGGCTCGTTGTCCCAGGGACGGGTGTCCGGCTTGCCCTGGTACTTGCCCTGCTTGTAGACGACGACCTGCTCGGGCTCGCCGCAGGCGGCGAGCCCGAGCGTCGCAACCGCGAAGAGGACCGCAAGCCGTCTCACGACTTCCCTCCCGGCGCCGGTTGCGGGGTTGCCCCTGGGCTGCCCTTCGGGGCGCCGTAGGCGGTACTCCAACCCCACACTTCGGCCCCCTTGCCGCGGCGAAGCACCCGCTCGCGGAAGATGTCGGCCACGACATCGCCGTCGCCGCCGAGCAAGGCCTTCGTCGAACACATCTCGGCGCAGGCCGGGAGTTTGCCCTCGGCCAGGCGGTTGCGTCCGTACTTCTTGAACTCCGCCTCGGAGCGGTCGGCCTCGGGCCCGCCGGCGCAGAAGGTGCACTTGTCCATCTTCCCGCGCAGACCGAAGGCGCCCGCCTGCGGGAACTGCGGCGCGCCGAACGGACAGGCGTAGAAGCAGTAACCGCAGCCGATGCACAGATCCTTGTCGTGGAGCACCACCCCGTCGTCCGTGCGGTAGAAGCAGTCCACCGGGCAGACCGCCATGCACGGGGCGTCCGAGCAGTGCATGCACGCGACCGAGATCGACTTCTCCGCGCCGATCACGCCGTCGTTGATCGTGACGACACGCCGGCGGTTGACACCCCACGGCACTTCGTTCTCGTTCTTGCAGGCGGTGACGCAGGCGTTGCACTCGATGCAGCGCCCGGCGTCGCAGAGGAATTTCATCCTGGCCATGGCGTCCTCCTCAAGCCCTCTCGACCTGGCAGAGCGTGGTCTTCGTCTCCTGGATCACCGTGATGCGGTCGTAGCCGTAGGTGACCGCGGTATTCACCGCCTCGCCGCGCACCCAGGGGTACGCGTTCTCGGGATAGAAGGGCAGCATGTCCTGTCCCTGCCACCAGCCGGAGAAGTGGAACGGGATGAACACCGTGTCCGGACCGACGCACTCGGTCACCTTCGCCTTCACCTTGATGCGCACGTGCTTGCCATCGGGGTTGCGGGCGGGCGTCGTGACCCAGACGTACTCGCCGTTGCGGATGCCCCGGTCGGCCGCGGTCTTCGGGTTGATCTCGACGAAGTTGTCCTGCTGCAGCTCGGCGAGCCAGCGGTTCGAGCGCGTCTCCTCGCCCCCGCCGT
>JBEPZP010000177.1:0-5637 GCA_041640735.1 Thermomicrobium sp. | reverse complement strand
CCCGATCTGCCGGGACAGGGAGCGATTTCGTGGAACGTCGGGAGGGGAGTCGCCCTGGCGAATCGTGCAGTGTGGTGGAGTCGCCTCAATCTCCCTCTTTCGAGAACGGTCTTCGCGCGGCAGATTCACGGTGACGGCATCGCGATCGTTCGCGGTGCGGACGCCGGGCGTGGTGCCGAGACACCGGATACCGCTCTTCCCGACACCGATGCGCTGGTGGCCGTCGAACCGGGTCTACCGGTCGCCGTCCAATGTGCCGACTGTGTGCCGATTCTCCTGTACGCACCTGACGTTCCAGCTGTCGCAGCCATCCATGCCGGTTGGCGCGGGACGGTGCGGCAGATTACAGCAGGCGTCGTCCAGCTCGTCGTGGAGCAGTTGGGCCAAGCTCCCGAGCGGCTTTGGGCCGTCCTTGGCCCCTCGATCGGTCCCTGTTGCTACGAGGTGGGCGAGGAGGTCGCTGCCGCATGGTCAGCAGCAGTCGGCTGCGACCGGACAGGTGCCCTCGTGTCGCGCGATGGCAAGCTCTACTACGACTTGTGGAAGGCGAATCGGTATCTGCTCGAGGGCGGCGGCGTGCTCGCCGAACATATCGAAATCATGGGTATTTGCACGCGTTGTCACCCCCAGGAGTGGTTCTCCTATCGTGCCACTGGACCGCACGGCGGCGCCCAGGCAGCCGTGATAGCTCTACCGAGAAACGAGGTCACGATAGGACACGCAGGATGCTGACGCACCAGGTGCTCGCTGACCGCCTCGCTACCATCCAGCGCGCTATCGCTGAGGCAGCTGAGCGATCCGGCCGCGATCCCGCGACTGTTCGCATTGTCGCTGTGACGAAGGGGATCGACCGGGAGACGGTCGAACTCGCCTATCGCGCGGGACTGCGACTCTTCGGCGAGAACCGTGTCCAGGAAGCACTCCAGAAGTTCCAGACCGCGCCACTACCACCCGACGCGGAGCTGCACCTGATCGGTTCCCTCCAAACCAACAAAGCTCGCCATGCCGTTCGCCTCTTTTCGATGATCCACTCGGTGGACCGCCTGCAGCTCGTAGCCGAACTGGACCGGCGTGCCGGACAGCTCGGGCAGGTCATACCGGTACTCATCCAGGTCAATGTGGCTCGCGAACCACAAAAGCACGGCTGCGTACCGGAAGACGCACCAGTGATTCTGGAAGCGATCGCAGCGTCCCCGCACCTCGACCTTCGAGGCTTGATGACGATCGCACCGCTCACCGACGACGTCGCGGTGTTGCGGCATGTCTTCCGCCAGTTGCGACTCCTCCGCGACGAACTCGAGCAACGCTACGGGCACCCCCTCCCGGAACTCTCCATGGGGATGTCCAACGACTACCCCATCGCTGTCGACGAGGGTGCGACACTCGTCCGGATCGGCCGCGCCTTGTTCGGAGCATAAGGCTATGGACGTCTACTGTTTCGGCAGCAGTAGTCGTGGTAACGCCTTTCTCTTTCGAACTCCCCGCTGTTCGCTCCTCGTCGATGCCGGATTCTCGCCCCGGTACCTTCGACAAGCGCTCCTCGCCTGCGGTATCGGTGACCATGAACTCACCGCGATCCTCATCACCCACGAGCACAGCGACCACGTCCGCGGGCTGCGGCGTTTGCTCGACTGGCAATCGTGTCCAGTCTTGGCGACGCCCGGGACCTTCCGGGCCTTGCGGCTCGACGGTCGCCGATTCGTGACGCTTCGGCAGGAGCAGTGGCTGGAGATCGGGGACCTGGCTCTACAGGCCGTTCCGGTGCAGCACGATGCGAGCGAGCCGATCGGCTTGCGCATCGCTACCGAGGCAGTACTCGTCGCCTTCTTCACCGATGCAGGAAGAGTGACGGACGAGATGCGGGCGGCACTGAGTGAGGCGAGCTTCGTCGTCCTCGAAGCCAACCACGATCGTCGCCTGCTCGCTGAGAGCTCCTATCCCGACTGGCTCAAGCGTCGGATCGCCTCCCCTCTCGGGCATCTCAGCAACGACGATGCTGCCACCGCAGTGCGCAACTGCGGCACGCGCCTCCGTACCGTGTGGTTGGCACACCTTTGCGAGGAGAACAATCGGCCAGAACTCGCCGTCGGAACGGTCAGGCGCGCGCTTCCGCCCCGCGGGATGGTCTCGCTGACGGCCCTCCCGCCACACGGTTGCCTCCGTTGGACACCGCACCACTCTTCAACCGGTGAGACTGAGTAGACCGTGAGCACCCGCTGGCTGCAAAGCTCATGCTGTGCCAACTGGGCACGGACGATTGCTCTGACTCTGGGCAAGGAGTATCCAGCGGAGCATCAGTTGACGAACGACGCGCCTCCCCGTACAATGGGTACGTACACCGGTAGTCCGTTCGCTGGGTGAGAGGAGGGCCCGTGGACTCCCAGACACTGGACTATCGCAGGGTGATCGACGAGGCGCTCCGGCTCCTCTATTCGCACCACTACCGCCTCATGTCGCGTCTCTTGCCGCGCGCCGTCGAGCAGCTCCAGATGAGCGAAGAAGAGCTCATGGCCGAGCTCCGTGCCAGTCCGCTCGGGCAAGTGTTGCAGCGGCTCGCCGCTGTCGCTCAAGGTCGCCTCTCCGAGCGCCGCGAACGCATCCTCGAGAATATCGAACTGGTCCTCCAGCTCTTGTTTTGGGCGCCCGGAGCAGAAGACTATTCCGTCCCGCGCAGCTTCTGGGAAAGCGAACTCGGCCGCATGCTGTCGCAAGCGAAGTATCGCGCCTATGAACCGAGCGAACTGGTCAGTATCGGCAAGGCAGCGCAGGATCTCGGCGTGACGCGCCCGACTATCTACCGATGGATGGACGAGCGCAAGTTGGAGTACGTCCGAGACGAGCAGTCGGGCCGAACGTTCATCATCCGCCGCGACGTCGAGGCGCTCCGGCAACAACTCCAGCAGTCAGCGTGATCGGCGTAGCCGTTATTCGTCCGACCGGCTGGCCAGTAGTTTCGAGAGTTCTCCGCGCTCTTCGAGTGTCATCAGCCAGATGAGGTCGGATCGCGAGACGATGCCGATCAGCCGCCCTCCCTCGTCCACGACGGGGACCGGATTGACGCGCCGCCGGTACATCAGTGTCGCCAGTGTTTCGATCGTTTCGTCCGGACCGATCGTGACCGCTGGCGACGACATGATTTCAGCCGCTGTGGTGGCCAGAATCTTGCGCAACTGGGTTTCGTCGCCAGTTCCGGGCAACTTGAAGAACGCATCGAGAAAGGGTACGTACAACGGTGCATTGAAACTCGCTTCCCGCGCGATCAGGTCGAATTCTGTGACGATGCCGACCACGCGACGCTCGCTGTCGATCACCGGTACGCCCGAAATGGCGTGCTCCCAGAGAAGACGCGCGATCTCGCCGACCGACGTGCTCGGGCTGATGGCGACGACATCGCGAGTCATGAGCGTCCGCACGCGAATCTCTTGTACCATCGCTGAAATCATCCTTTCCGCAACGCTTCCGCAACCGATGAGGACCACGCACGCAGCCCTCGGACGATGCCCTCGGGTGGCCAGTGAGCATCGTACAGTTCTCGGAGAACACCCGGTAGTTCCTCGATGACGTCTCCAGCGAGCATCGACAGCGTCCCACGCCGCGCAACTGCTCTGAGTGCCGCCTGGTTGGCGACGAACAGGCCGGCGGCACTCGCTGCCAACGGTTGCAATCCTTGTGCAGCCAGCCCAGCGATCACGCCCGCGAGCACATCGCCGGAGCCAGCCGTCGCGAGCGCTGCATGCGTCTGCGGCGCGACGAGCAGACTTCCATCGGGAGCAGCGACGACCGGATGGCCAGTCTTCAGCACCACATGCTGTCCGAACGTTCGCGCAGCGTCACGTGCCGCTTTCCACGGGTCGGCGAGAACCTCATCGACCTCAGTCCCGAGGAGGCGTGCCAATTCTCCCGGATGCGGCGTCAGGATGAGCGTGGCCGTACGGAGGTTTTCGTGCCAAGGAGCCAGCTTGGCCAGCCAGCTCAGTCCGTCAGCGTCCACCACAGCGTAACCAGTGAACGGTGTCGGAGACGCGGTAGCCCCGGCATCACCAGCCGCAAATCCCAGAGCACCGCGTCGCTGCGCCCCGATCCCGAACAGCGCCCGGACGAGCTCCTCAGCCGGTCGATCCTGTCCCAAGCCCGGTCCGACCAGGAGCGCCGAATAGCGGGGTAACGCATCTCGTACCGCTTGAGCCCAACGCTCACCCGCTCCGACATCGCCGTCGGGCGCCGGGATGAAGGTCACCTCCGCGAGCGATGCAGCGATCGACGGCACGAGAGAACGTGGAACAGCCAGGGTGACGAGTCCTGTACCGCTGCGCAGCGCGGCGGCAGCAGCGAGACGCGGTGCCCCGTAGTACCCCGGTGCGCCTCCAACGACCAGGAGCGAACCGACCGCCCACTTGTGCGTGTCTGCCTCGCGCCGAGGAAGCCAATCACGCACGTCGCGCTCGGTCACCAGTGCGACCGCGTCCGCCGTCTGCGGCGGTCGGGGCAACCCGATGTCGACGAGCTCGATCACGCCCGTGTACCGCAACGCCGGAACGCGATAGGCTCCCACCTTGGGCAGACCGATCATTACGGTCAGATCGGCGCGGAACGCACGCGGATCAGCGGCCCCTGTGTCGCTGTCGATACCGGACGGAACATCGACGGCCACCAGTACCGTTCCGCGCTGGACACGCTGGCGATATGCAGCCTCGAACACATCGGCCACATCGTCCGGTAATGTCGGTCGCCCGCCGATGCCGAACACGGCGTCGACGATGACGTCGCACGTCTCCAGAACGCTGTCCAACGCTTCCGCATCGACCCATCGGCAACGGTCGAGGAGGTCGCGCGCCACGGGCACGTCTCCGGCGGTTGGCCGGTTCCAGGCCCAGATGCTGCAGTCCCAGCCACGTGCTGCCAGCAGTCCAGCCGCGACGAGGCCGTCTCCACCGTTCTTCCCGGGACCGACGAGAAACAGCGCTCGCCGCCCCGCGGCGTTCTGCGCGGACGACGCGAGTTCCGCGATGAGCGCTGCTACCGCGTGACCAGCACGCGCCATGAGCTCGGAGAACGACAAGCCGCGTGCAGCTGCTTCCTCTTCGGCTCGTCGAACCTCATCGACCGTACACAGCTTGATCATCGTGCGCTCTTCCTTCCGCCGAAGGCTTTACTCAAGTGTCGGCCCGAAACGACGCGACCACCACGGCGATCGCAAGTTCGCGGGAATGGGTCAGTGAGACAGCGATGTGCACCAACCCGAGCGCCCGCGCCCGTTCCGCTGCCGTACCGTAGAGGCGCACGAGCGGCTTGCCCCGTGCGTTCGGTAGCACCTCGATGTCGCGCCAGCGCACTCCGCGCACACCGGTACCCAACGCCTTCATCACGGCTTCCTTCGCCGCAAAGCGTGCCGCCAGCTCTGCGACGCGGGCGCCATAGCGTCGTCGCTCGTCTTCGGTGTAAACGCGACGGAGAAAGCGTTCGCCGAACCGCTGCAACGCGCGTTCGATGCGCCAGATCTCGATGGCATCGACGCCCACCTCGATCGGCCCGGCACGGTCCGGATGCCAGATCGGCTCAATGACCACGCCCGACCCCCACATACACGAAACCGAGCGCGCGTACGTCGGCAGGCTCGTAAATGTTGCGCCCGTCGAG
>JBEPZP010000176.1:0-5641 GCA_041640735.1 Thermomicrobium sp. | reverse complement strand
GTCACCGCTCGGCGATGCCGTCGATCGGCGACTCTTCGAGGTGCGCGAGCTCTACGACACGACGGATCTAGCACGCAAGCGCGAATTGCTCTGGCGTTATCGTGTGCGCTACGTCGTCGTCGGCCCCGTGGAACGAGGCTGGCGAGTCCAACCCGGATTCGCGGGAGCTTCACGGCCTCACGAACCGTACGCATCGCGAGAGGGTCTCGCTGCCTTCGAGGCGCTTGAAGGGAGTACACTGCGGCGGGTCGCGACGTTCGGTGAGACGCGGATCTACGAGGTCGTGAGCGATCCACCGACGGGACAGCAAGCGCCATGAACGAGCTGCTCTCCGCTCTCGCCTGGCAGGGACTCTGGCTGGCCTGCGGGCTTTCCTTGCTTCCATGGCTGCGCACGATCGTCGGGCAGGACCGGTTGGCTTGCGGTATCGCTCTGAGTGCCGGCCCAGCGGTCGGGGTTCTTCCGACTTGGTGGCTCGGTGTCCTCGTCGGCAATCCCCATACGCGGCAGACAGTCATCGTCGCTCTGTTCCTCGTCGCGTCGCTGAACTGGCTACCGTCGCTGTGGCGCACGCCACCATTCGCACTCGATGCTCTCGCCCGGTGTTACGGGACGCTGGCGGCCTTGCACAGCAGCCTCTTCGCCGGCTACTCGCTCTTCCGGTCTTTTCGTCCGGAGATCCGCTATACCGAGAAGCCGATGGAACTCGCCTTCCTCACAGCATCGGTCGTCAGTGACCGCCTACCGCCGCCTGATCCGTGGTTCGCTGGGTACACGATCAATTATTATGTCTACGGTTATATCCAAATGGCCAGCCTGGCGAAAGTGCTCGGGCTGCGGCCTGAAGTCGCCTTCAATCTGGCACTCGGTTCGCTCTTCGCGAGTGCACTCGTCGCTGCCTTTGTGCTCGCCAGTTCCGTAGTCCGCGCTGTGGGCAGGGACAGCCGCCTTTCGGCGGCAGTCGGTGCGTCGGCGATGCTCTTCCTGGTCGGTGCTGGGAATTGGGAGACGGCTTGGCGAATCCTCCGCGACCCGACAGGCACGTTAGCTGCGTCGTGGTGGAGCGGCCCCGGCTGGGGCGCCTCGCGGGTCATCGTCGATGCCGGGTTTCCCTGGGGCGGTGAGCCGCGCCCGACGATCAACGAGTTTTCTGCCTTCTCCTTCATCCTGGCCGATCTTCACCCCCATCTGCTGGCTTTGCCGCTGCTCCTCGCATACCTGTCAGCTGTCCTCGCCATTGCTGTGTGCGACCGTGGTTGGCGGGGCTTCGTCCTGAGTGGCCTCCTCTTGGGTTGTCTCTGGATCACGAACACCTGGAGTCTCCCGCTCGCGGTCTTGGTGGCTGGCCTGGTGATCGTCGCGACCCGACGCGAGTCAGCTGCGCGGCTGATCGGCAAGAGCCTGCTCGCCCTCGCGTTGGCGAGCATCGTTGCCTTGCCCTTCCAGCGCACCTATGTAGCGTCCTACGGTCTCGACGAGGCGATGCTGCCAGCCCAGCTCGCCGAGGTACCGATCGTCAGCTGGTTGATTCGGACAGTCGGCATCGTGGTATGGGAGCGCAGTTCTCTCGGGGAGCTGCTACGGGCGTACGGCACCCTCGTCGTGCCTGCCCTGGCGGTTCTGTGGTTGGGCGTCCAAAGGCTACCTGTCGAGCGGCGACCGCGTAGCGGGGTAGTACTCGCTTTCGCTGGCTTTCTCGTCGTGCTCGCTCTGGCGTCCAGGACGCCGGCGATGTTCCTCTTCGGCCTCCTCATCGGGGGCGCGATCACCCTCCTCGTCTCGGAAACCACGTCGGCTTCGCTTCGGGCGCTCGTCGCGGTCCTGCTCGCGGCTTGGCTCGCGCTCCTCGGGGTCGAGTTCGTCTACCTCCGCGACGTCTTCGGCGACCGTATGAATACGGTCTTCAAAGTGTCGTTCGACGCGTGGGCCTACCAGGCTGTCGCGCTCCCGCCCCTGCTCGCGCTCTCATGCAAGCGCGATACGCTCAGTCGTGTCGTCATCGGTGTGGTCTTTGGAGCGCTCCTGCTCGGCATGCTCTATGTTCCCCTTTCGGCCTGGAAGTGGACGGACGGCTTCGCAGAGGCACGGGGCTTGGACGGCTTGGCGTATCTTCGAGAGTCCGTTCCGGACGAGTATGCTGCCCTGCTCTGGTTGCGCAGCCATACTCGCAGTGAGGCAGTCATCCTCGAAGCACCTGGGTGCTCGTATCGTAGCGTCGGGGATCTCCCGCACAACCGGGTCTCCATGGCTACTGGTCGGCCGACGATCCTGGGGTGGGACGGGCACGAGTACCAGTGGCGACGCGGAAGCGCGCAGCAACTGGCGGAGCTCGAAGAACGCAAGCGACTGGTCACAGCGGTATTCGAGACGCCGACGGTGCCGCTGCTTACGGAGGTGCTCGACCGCTACGGCGTGGACTACGCGTACCTCGGCAGGCTCGAGCGGCACGGTCTGGGCCCAGCCTGCCAGCGGCTCCAGGCACCGGCAGCGCAGGAACTCGAGGCTCTGCTGGAAGAGCTCGGCTGGTCTCGGCTCTTCCAGTCAGGAGACGTAGCGATCTACGGGCGACCGGGCTCCTCCCCATCGCGTTGACCAGCTTGCCCGAGCATGCTACCATCGAGAACGCCACGTCGAGCGTGGCGATGGGGAAGTTTGGCTCGAACCTCGAGGCGAGGAGGGGCACGATCAGTACCACACGACCACTGCGGGTGAACGAGCGGATCCGCGTCCCAGAGGTCCGCGTCATCGACGAGAACGGCAAGAATTTAGGCGTCTTTCGGACCGAGGAAGCGCTGCGCCTGGCTCGCGAGCGTGGGTTGGATCTCGTCGAAGTGCAGCCCAACGCGGTTCCGCCGGTCTGCCGAATCATGGACTACGGCAAGTACCGGTACGAGGAGAGCCGGCGCGAGCGGGAGTCACGCAAACGGCAAAAGGTCATCGAGGTCAAGGAAATTCGCCTTCGGCCGCGAATCGACACTCACGACCTGGAGACGAAGATCCGTCAGATGCAGCAGTTCCTCGCAGATGGCGCGAAGGTGAAGGTATCGGTCCTTTTCCGTGGTCGTGAAATCGTCTACCAGGAACTCGGCGAGCGGGTACTGCAACGCGTGCTCGATTCGCTCGGCCCCAAGGCAGTCGTCGAACAGTCACCGCACTTGGAAGGTCGGACGCTCGTCATGGTGCTCGCCCCTGGCCGTAGCGAGGCAGGGCGCTCGAGCGACCAACAAGAAGGACAGGAGCAATGACATGCCGAAGATGAAGACGAAGAAGGCCGCGGCCAAGCGCTTCAAGATCACCGGTTCCGGTAAAGTGATGCGTATGCGCAACGCCCGGAACCACAACCGCCTCAAGAAGGCACCGCGCGTGCGCCGTTCGTTCGACAAGATGGTTCCGGTGCATCCGTCCGACGTGCATCGGTTGCGGCCGCTGCTGCCGTATGCGTGGTGATGAGGACGAGGAAGTTGAGGGAGCACGATGGTTCGCGTCAAACGTGGTGTCACGAAGCGTCGGCGGCACAAGAAGATCCTGGAGTTAGCCAAGGGGTATCAGCTCGGGCGGAGCAAGCTCTACCGGCACGCGAACGAGGCCGTGCTGAAGGCGCTTCGCTATCAGTATCGCGATCGCCGGCAGCGCAAGCGCGACTTTCGCCGCCTGTGGATCATCCGCATCAACGCTGCTGCCCGGCAGCATGGCCTGCCGTATCGTGATTTCATCCACGGGCTGAAGCAGGCCGGGGTCGAGATCGATCGCAAGATGCTGGCCGATCTCGCGGTGCGCGATCCGTCAGCCTTCACTCGTTTGGTCGAGGTGGCGCGCCAAGCGCTGTGAGCGGCCTGGTAACCAGTCGCAGGCATCCATTGGTGCAATACGCCCGCTCTCTTCGCGAGCGTCGCGCGCGTGAACGAGAGCGGGCGTTTCTCGTCGAAGGTCCGCGCGTCATTGCGGATGCTATGGATGCCGGTTTCGTTCCGCATACGCTCTTTTGGTCTCCGGCACGCAGCGGCGCTCTCGAAACTGCCCTCGTGCGTCGTGCTGAGCACTTCGGCGCACGCGTCGTGCCGATCAGCGAGCAGGTGCTGGAGTACGTCGCTGAGACGGTCACTCCCCAGGCGGTACTCGCTATCTTTCCTTTCCCTGAGGTCCCGCTGGTTCTGCCGTCCGATGAACAGGCATTGTTCCTGATCGTGGACCGGGTACAGGACCCTGGCAACCTGGGTACGCTTCTCCGGTCGGCATTGGGAGCTGGTGCCCACGCGGTCTTTCTCTCCCCGGGAACCGTCGACGCGTACAATCCGAAAGTCGTCCGCGCAGCGGCCGGCGCCCATTTCCGTTTGCCGATACGTTCTGTCGAGCTCAGCGAGCTGGCACGCTGGGCCGCCTCCGTCGAGCAGTTCGTCGTTGCGGACCCGCGGGCGACGCTGCCGTACGACGCTGTGGATTGGACGGTGGCCTCGGCTCTGGTCATCGGCAGCGAGGCGCACGGTATCGCGGCGGAGGTGTCGCAACTGGCTACACGATCCGTCGCGATCCCGTTGCGTGGCGGCCTCGAGTCCCTCAACGCAGCCGTTGCCGGATCGGTGATCCTCTTCGAGGCTGCCCGCCAACGGCGAAGCGCCCGGCGGGAAGCCACTACCCCAGAGTAGCCGCTTTCCCTCTTGCAAAATTCGGCGTTCGTGCTATAGTGGCGTTGGTCTCTGATCGAGATCAGGGATTGGGAGTGACGAGAAGGGGGTTGAGCCATGCGAAAGAGCGATCTCATCAAAGCGGTCGCGGAGCGAACCGGTGCGCGCCAGAGCCAGGTCGCACCGATCGTGAACGCGGTGTTTCAAACCATTCAGGATGCGCTCGCCAAAGGTGAGGAGGTCAGCATCGCTGGCTTCGGCACGTTCCGGGTAAGCGAGCGAGCGCGCCGGCGCGGGCGCAACCCACGGACGAACGAGCCGATCGAGATTCCGGCCCGGCGGAGCCCCAGCTTCCGTCCCGGCACCCAGCTCAAGCGTGCTGTCGCCGGACGCTGACTTCGGTACCGAGGGAGCACGCATACGACGACACCGAGGCGGACAGACCGCCTCGGTGTTCGCTTTCTTCCTCCACCCGGATCAGATGTCCAAGTTCCGCACTTCGCGGGCGTGCGCCTGAATGAAGCGTTTGCGTGGTGGCACGGCGGAACCCATCAGCATATTGAAGGTCTCGTCTGCCTTCACGGCATCCTCGATCGTGACCTTCAGCAGGGTACGCCGAGCGGGATCCATCGTCGTCTCCCAGAGTTGCTCGGGGTTCATTTCGCCCAGACCCTTGTAGCGCTGGACGTCCCAAGTCTTGCCGTCGCCCCGATTGAGGATAGCGTCACGTTCTTCATCCGAGTACACGTAGTGCACTTCCTTCCCGCTCTGGAGACGGTACAGCGGTGGCTGCGCGATGTACAGATGGCCGTCGACGATCAGTCCCTCCAGGTAGCGGAAGAAGAAGGTCAAGAGCAGCGTTCGGATGTGCGCGCCGTCGACGTCGGCATCCGTCATGAGGATGATGCGATGGTAGCGCAGCTTGGAGCGATCGTATTGGTCGCCGATGCCGGTCCCGAGCGCTGTGATGAGTGCGCGGATCTCCTCGTTGTGCAACATTCGGTCCAAACGAGCCTTCT
>JBEPZP010000175.1:0-5644 GCA_041640735.1 Thermomicrobium sp. | reverse complement strand
CGGGTAACCGACTGGAGCCGAGCCGTCCTCATGGCCGAGGCCAGTCCGTCCTCCTCGAGTACGCTCGGCGGACACCGACACAGTCGAGCGGATCACGCAGGAACGCCTCTTCGGGAACGCCGGTTCAGCCGTGCGCGTGGCCGAGAGCGGTGTGGAAACACCCCGAACCATTCCGAACCGGGTCGTGCCCCGCACCAGCGCCGGAGAGTACTGCGCGGGCAACCGCGTGGGAGGCGAGGCCGCTGCGCGCACGGTTGAGCCGACGGTCCCGAGCAGCTCCGCTCGCAACGCCGCGGGGTGGAGCAGCGGCAGCTCGCTGGGCTCATAACCCAGAGGTCGTGGGTTCGAATCCCACCCCCGCTACCACGAACACGACGAGTCCCCGACGTACCGGGGACTCGTTCCTTTTTGCCCCGCCGTTCACGTTCCACAGCTGAACCGCCCGGCTGCGCCCTCCGTAGAGCACCGGGAAGGGGAGCGACCGGCCGAGCGCCACCGCCCGTGCAGCCGAACGATGTCGCGTCTCCCCCGCAGTACGACCTGACGCTACGCTGCGTGCGCGCTGGTACGGCGTCGTGATGCCCTGCTCGACTTTCCCGAAAACGTTCCGCGCCGAGATGCGCGAACGCACGACGGACCGCACCGGGCTGCCACGCGCGGCGCGACCGTCTTCGTCGGCAGCCGGAAGGTACCACTGGACGCTGCGCCGCTGTCGGTGCCGAGCCCCTCGTGCAGTGGAGTCGCGTGCGGAGCGGCTGGACCCCAGGCACCACGCGTACGCGCGAACGCCTTCCTCCGAGGTCCAGGGCATCGGGGGCCGATGTTGCGTCCCTTCGCCGCGGCACGGGGCGCATGGTGACCCGGTGTCCAGGGTCGCGGCTGGCTCTGCTCCTCCGCGGTGCTACCCTCGATGTGCTGCGTTGGAGCTCCGTTAACGCGGAGAGAAGTGACCAGCAGGGTGCGCTCGGAACGAGTCCGACGCGCAGACAGCTGCTGTGCTCCCGGCCACGCCAGCGTGGAGGCAGCGATGCGCAGACGGTCTAGAGGTGTTCGCCCACCCGAGAGGTACCGATGCGCAGCGGAGCGGATTCGTTCGTCGCGGGAAGGAGGCGAACAGCCGTACTCCTCACCCGCGGCCAACGCGCTGCGCGTGGACGAGCGCGAGCGAGCCGGCTCGCTGTCGCCCACGCTCTGGCGAGGTGTGAGCGAGGCTGTGTCGTGGGTGTCGCGGTGGTCATGTGCTAGGGGTGAGCACAGACAGAACGGAACCGCCCTCGCAGCAGCATCGATGCCGACGAGGCGGTCGCCTCCAGGCGTGCCCCACTGCGCTACCGTGCAGCGGGTGCGCGCCCGAGCGCGACCGGTCACGAGCGCACCACTGCGGCTGACACGACGAGGGCCCGGGTCGGTGGAAGCCACTCCCGACCCGGGCCGCGTCGTTCTCGGCTCCTGTCCGGACACGTGACGCTCCAGCTGTCGCCCACCAGCACGCGGCACGAGAGCAGAACGCCCGGTCGACCGCTCAGGCTGGGGTGATGACGGCGCGGCCGAAGTAGCGACCGTGCTTGAAGTCGTCGATGGCGCGGTTGATCTCCTGCAAGGTGTAGCGCTGGGTGTGGACGCGGACGATGCCACGGGCAGCCAGATCCATCAGTTCGTAGAGCTCGGCGTAGTTGCCGACCAGGCTGCCGGCGACGGCGATCTCCTGGAAGATCATCTGGACGGTCGGGATCTGCAGCTGACCACCGTAGCCGATGACGATGTGGGTGCCGCCCTTGCGGAGCATCTGCCAGGCCTGCTGCTCGACCCCCTTCTCGCCGACGAAGTCGAGGACGACGTGGGCGCCGCCACCGGTCAGCTCCTTGACGGCCGCGACCAGGTCGGGGCCTCCGGGGAGGACGGCATCGGCACCGAGTTCCTTGGCCCGCTGGCGGGCCAGTTCCGAGATGTCGACGGCTACCAGACGGGCTCCGCTCAAGGCACGCAGGACCTGGAGGGCGATGTGGCCGAGCCCGCCGATCCCGATGACGACGCCCCAGGTGCCGGGAGGCAAGAGCTTGGCCGCCCGCTTGGCAGCGCGGTAGGCGGTGAGGCCGGCATCGGCTAAGGGCGCCACTTCGACCAGGTCGACGTCCTCGCTCAGCTTGACCAGTGCCCGCTCACTGGTCAAGAGGTACTCGGCGAAGCCGCCGTCGCTGTCCAGGCCGGGGAAGCGGCCGTTGGCGCAGTACATGTCCTCGCCCTGGCGGCAGGCGAGGCAGACGCCGCAGGTGCGCAGGGGGTGGCAGATGACGCGGTCGCCGGGTTTGACCGAGGTGACGTTGCTGCCGACGGCTTCGACGATCCCAGTGTTCTCGTGGCCGAGCGTGTAGGGGAGAAGGGTCCCGTTGGGGTCCAAGATGTCGCGCCAGACCCCCTCGATGATGTGGAGGTCGGTGCGGCAGAGGCCGGCGGCGACGATCTTGACGATCACCTCGTCCGGCTTAGTGATGGTCGGTTCCGGCACGTTCTCCAGCCGCAACTGCTCGTTGAGCGACGGGTCGTACCGATAGAGCCGTGCTGCCAGCATCCGCTCTCACTCCCTTCCCGTACTCACGCACGCACTCACACGAGCGGGGAGGGGGAAGCACCCCCTCCCCGCGGTGACCCTCACACTTTACGCAGACATGGCAGCCAGGCGCTGGCCGATCGGGTCCTGGGCCAGCTTGGCCTTCTGCGCCTCGATGTCGATGCCGTAGAGGCGGGCGGCGTTCTCACCCAGGATCTTGCGCTTGGCTTGAGGGGTGAGGTCGACGCCGTACTCTTCCTTGATGTCCTCCGGCAGTTCGAAGGCGACGAACTTCTCGATGATCCACTTGGGGGTCCAGATCGCGTAGTCGCTGCCGAAGAGGATGCGGTCCTCCCCCAGCCAGTAGAGGAGGTTGGCCATGATCTCGGCGAAGTAGCGGGGTCGTGGATGGATAAAGGCGCTCGCGACCGCCAGGCCGGCGTAGACATTCTTGTCCTGCGCCGCAATCCAGCAGAAGTCGTCCATGCGCGGCAGACCGATGTGCTCGACGATGAAGTTGAGGTCGGGGAAGTCGGTAGCGGCCTGGTCGACGTCGTGGACGTCAAAGGCGTCCTTGTTCAAGGGGTAGACGGTCGGTCCCTTGTGGATGTGGAGGTTCTTGATCCCGAGCTCGCGGCAGAGCTCCAGGTACCGGTAGGCCATGGGGTCGGTCAGCTTCCAGCCGCGCGAGCCGTTGTACCACTCAGCGGTGTAGAGCTTCAGCCCTTTGATGGGGTACTCCTCGACCATGCGGCGGAAGGTTTCGAATCCGGCTTCGCCCCAGCGGGGATCGAAGGAGCCGCAGAGGATGAAGCGGTCGGGATATTTCTGCTTGAGGATGCCGTTCTGCACGTGGGTATTGAAGCCGTTCTTGTAGAACTCCTTGAGGTAGGTCGAATTGAAGATGCCCATGTCGACGTAGCCTTCGACGAAGAGGTCGTTGATGAGGTCCTCTTCGCTGTACTTCATGAACTTCTCGATCGGCCAGACCGCTTCCTTCGGGCTCATCGACTTGTGGAAGTCGTAGAAGCACTCGATCCAGGCGCGCCCGTACTCGTTGCGCCAGTTCTCGGGACTGCCGTCCCAGAAGTGGATGTGCCCGTCGATGACGAAGGCTTCGCTCCCGTCCGGCAACCGGATCATGACACTGCCTCCTTTCGTTCCCACGCCGTTCGCTCGTTCCGGCTCGCCAGCACTGCCTCACAGAAGACCGTACTCGCCCGGATGTTGATCACCGTCGCCCGCAGGCGACGGAACTCTTCGCGTACCCGGGCACGGTCGATAGGCCTGCCGTCGGGCTGCAGGAGCAGCGGCGATTCAGGAGCGCGGGGGAGGCCCAGCTCCGCCCGACGCGTCAGATACCGCTCGACGACCCGGGAACGCACCGGCCCGAAGGCACGCCCCTCACTGTCCAGCCAGGCGTCGTCTCCCTGGATCCGCAGGTCTGCCAGTCGCGCACTGAGCAGCGTCTCGTAGGTCGCGCCGGTGGCGCGGAAACTTTCGGCCAGCACGAGAAGCCGGCTGAGGTACCCCTTCACGAGGAACAGCCGGCGCAGGTCTTCGAGTTCTTCCTCGGATTCCTCGGGGAAGATCTCGACGAACCCCTTGCCAGCGGTGACGCCGCGGGTCAGTTCGTCGCCAGCGAAGTGGTCCTCGACGGCGACCTCGACGCTCTTGACCTCCGGGAGATCCAGGAGTGCTCGGCGGACGCCGTCGGCCATGAGGTAGGCGAAGTTGGCCGAGCACCAATAGGTGGGTAACCGCAAGGCTACGCGTGCGCGCTCGCCGTCCCAGTCGAGGCGCGTCACGAAGCCGAGGCGGACGATCGACTCGTCGAGCTCGGGGTCGAGGACCTGCTCGAGCTGGCGCCAGAGGGCCGTGCTTTCCATGAGCGTTCCCCCACTCGTGTGACACCGTCATCGTAGGACCGACCGACCGGGCGCAACAACAGGAAACGTCACCTTTTCGCACTATGTGCCAAAAGCTGACGTACCGCCGTCGAGGGTCACACGGCCTGCTGCACCTGCCGGAGGAGCCCGGTGAGGAGGTCGGCTTCGACCGCGAAGCGCTTCCGGGGAACGCTGATCCCCAGCGCGAGCGGCGTGCTGCGATGTCCAGACTCCAACGGCACAGCGATGCAGCAGGAGCCGTGGGCGTACTCCTCGCGGTCGAAGCCCACGTCCTGCTCCCGCACGCGGTCGATCTCGCTCTGCAACGCCTGGCGGGCCGTCAGTGTATAGGCTGTGAACCGAGGGAGCGGTTCCTCCCGGAGGTAGTCGGGCCACTCGCTGGGAGGGCGCTGCGCGAGGAGCACCTTGCCTAAGGCCAGTGCGTGGGCTGCACCGCGGAAACCGCGCGCGAGCCCCGGGAGTTCCCGGACGCCGCGGCGGCCGTGCACGTAGAGGACTTCCACGTCGCGGTCGGACCAGGTGGCCAGGTAGGCACGGCACTCGGTGAGGCGGCCGACCTCGTCGACCAAGGGCTCGAGCGACTCCGGTCGCGGTCCGTGAGCCGCGAGTCTATCGAGCAACCGGTAGAGAGCCGGGCCGGGTCGGAGCGAGCGGTGCCGTTCCAGGATCACGAACCCGGCAGCGACCAACGTGTGGACGAGGTGATACGCCGTGGCCAGGCTCACGTCGAGCGCGGCGGCCAGCTCTTTGACGGAACACTCGGGACCGCGCTCGACGATGAACTGCAGTGCGTGCAGTGTGCGCTCACCGGTGGTGAGGGTGCGCGGAGGACGACGCTGCAGCATCAGGTACCTCGAGTCGCTTTCTTGCCGGATCGCGCTCGGATCTGTGGCAATAAGGATACGCGAGCGCGCGCCGGGTGCGCAATGCCTGAGCGTGACGCAGGCGCGCCGCCCTCCTGGTCGCTGGGATCGGGGAGGCACCGCGGGCTGCTCGAGCGCGGCTGCCATAGTACTTCCGTACCGCTGGTATTGACAGAGTCATAGGCAAGTTGATAGACTCTTAGGCTAGGAACGTGGTACGCTCTCTGCTCCACCCGAGAAGGCGGGCGCCCGGAGACGAGGAAGCGCTGCCCGAGGAAGGGCGGCGTGGACGGCGCGGAGCCAGTGGCGCACCCGGCCGGGTA
>JBEPZP010000174.1:0-5705 GCA_041640735.1 Thermomicrobium sp. | reverse complement strand
CAGTGACACCGACCGGAGAAAGCCACGCGACACACGGTGCGGCCGCGACGGATGACGCAGGGTTCATGACGACGCTCTACGAGATGCTCGGCCACCTCGAGGCCAGTCGCGCCAATCTCGAGCGTGGAAACTGGACACTGGCACAAGCGCACGCCGCGCATCCCACGGCGGAATACTGGGCCTCCATCGAAGGGACGCTCGAGCAATTCGGCCTGCAAGGGATCCGTCAGCAGCTCGACGCCTACCTCCAGGCCACACAAGGGCAGTCGAGCGACGCGCTGCAGCGCAATCAGGCAGCCCAGGATGCACTGCGACAAGCGCTCGACTCGGTGCTCCAGCGAGCCGGTAGCGATGCGTCGACGCTGCGCGCTGCTGCCCTTGCCTCCCTCGCGGAGGCAGTCGCGACCGAGCTCGCCGAAGCGGTCGAGGACGGCCAGATCGCCAACATCGAGGAGTTCCAAGACGCATGGGGCTTCTTCCAGGTGTTGCGCAGCGAGCTGCCCGATGTCGTGGCTGCAGCTCCGGCTACCGGCACGGAGGCGGCACAGGAAGTCCGGGAAGACCTCACCAGCTTGGAGCAGAGCGGACTAGCCCAGTTCCAGGACCAGGCGGGTACCCCGTTCGCCGATAGCGAGGCGGTACGTGAGCGACTCCAACATTTGGCGGCGGAGCTGCGACTGGCCTACGGCGTCAGTGCGCCGCAAGCGACTGAGACGAGTGAACAGATCGCGCAGATCAACGCCATGCTCGACGAAGCGCTCGAGCTGTACCAGCGAGGGCAGGCCGATGCCGCTTACGAGCAGGCTGCGAACGCATATCTGGAAGGCTTCGAGCAGCTGGAGCCGCCGCTACTCGACGCTGGGCAACGGCAACTCGTCGAGCGCCTGGAACTGGACTTCAAGGCCGTCCGCGACGCGATCCGCGAGGGGCGACCAGCGGAAGAAGTCGGCCAACTGATCGACAAGGTGAAGACCGGGCTCCGAGAGGTCGAGGAGGTTCTGCCGTGACGTTCGCCGCGCCACGCTGGGCACGTGTTGCGACGCTCCTCGTTCTCGCCGCTGTGCTCTGCACCGCTCTGGCACACCGCACGCAGGCACAGGAGCGTGCGCCGTCGATCTCGGTCCGTGACGAGCTGACGGCCATCCGTGCGCTCATGGAGCAGAGCCGCGACGCGTATCGAGCCGGAGACCGCGACCGTGCCCTGCGCCTGGCGCGGCAGGCCTATCTCGACCACTTCGAGTTGGTAGAGATCCCGCTCCGCGTCGCTGACCCAGACTTCACGTTCGCCATGGAGGTGAAATTCGCCGAGTGGCGACAGCGGATCCAAGAGGGCGCACCGCCGGAGGAGATCGACCGCATCCTCATGGAGATCGACCAGGGGCTCGTCGAGGTGGATCGGACTATCGGTGGCCCAGGTGTCGCTGCACCGCTCTTCGTGACGCTCGCGTCCTTCTCGATCCTGTTCCGCGAGGGGATCGAGGCTCTGCTGGTCATCGCCGCCCTGTTGGGATACTTGGGTGTGCACCAACCGACCCTGCGCCGTCCGCTCTGGATCGGTGTCCTCCTCGCCGTGCCAGCGAGTCTGGCGACCTGGCTCCTACTGGTCGTCGTCCTCCGAGTGGTACCGGTCGGCCGCGAGCTCCTCGAGGTCCTCATGTCGCTCGTGGCTGTGGCCCTCATGATCTCGCTGAGCGTGTGGCTTCTCCGTCGCATCGATACCCGGCGCTGGATGGAGTACCTGCGCGCGCACGCTTGGGAGGCTGTGGCGGCAGGCAAGGCATCAGCGGTCGCCCTGCTGGGCTTCACGACGGTGTACCGCGAAGGTGCCGAAACGGCGGTCCTTTACCAGTCCTTGGTACTTATGGCACGCCGGTTGGAACTCTGGGTCGCGCTCGGTCTGGTGCTCGCTGCAGTGGTTTTGATAGGCCTCGGATGGGCGATGATCGCGCTCGGTGCGCGGGTGCCACTCCGCGCCTTCCTGTCCGCCGCAGTCGTCGTCATCATGCTGCTTTCGGTCGCCATACTCGGACACGCCGTCTGGGAACTCCAGATGCTCGGGTATCTTCCGGTCTCAGTCGTCGAACTTCCGGCACTCGACCGGCTCCTCACCAACCTCTTGGGACTGCATCCGACGCGCGAGGTCTTGGTGAGCCAAGCAGTCCTCGTCGCGGCCTATCTCGTGGCATGGCTATGGGCAGGGTGGTCTTGGTACCGCAGCACGACCGTCCGTCGCGCCATGAGACTTTCGGGCTGAGGGAGGGAGCGGAGTGATCCGGATCGGTATCGACGTCGGTGGTACCTTCACCAAAGCGGTGGCAGTCGATGCCCGAACGGGCGTGCTGCTCGCGCGGGCAGCCGTACCCACGACTCACCGCGCGGAGCAAGGTGTCGCTGCAGGAGCGATCGCTGCGCTGCGCGCACTGCTCGCCGACGCGCCGTTTACATTCAACGACATTGGTCTGGTGACGTTCAGCACGACGCAGGCTGTTAATGCCCTCTTGGAAGGCGACGTCGTACCGGTCGGTATCCTCGCCATCGGCCCGCGCGCCGAGCGACGGCGTACCCAACAACGGACCCGCCTGGGTCGCATCGAACTCGCTCCCGGCCGCACGCTGTCCCTCTCCTACGCCTACCTCGATCTCGAGGACGTCAACGCGACCACGCTCGCACGAGCACTGGAGGATCTCCGCGTCGCCGGTGCCCACGCGGTCGCCGTTTCCGCAGCCTACGCCGTGGAGAACTGTAGCGTGGAAGAACAGGCGCTCCAGGTTGCCGAGCAACTCGGCCTGCCAGCGACGGCAGGCCATCAACTGACCGGGTTGTACGGCCTGGAGGTACGGACACTCACTGCCGCCGTCAACGCGAGCATCCTTCCCCGTATGCGGCAAACGACTGCGTGGGTACAGACCGCGCTCAGCGAGGCGGGAATCCGGGCGCCGGCTCTGGTCCTCACGGGCGACCTGAGCGTCGTCCCCATAACCCAGCTGGCCACGCTACCCGCTGCGAGTATCCTGTCCGGTCCCGCCGCGAGTGTGGCCGGAGCCCTGCGCACCCGACCGACCGTCGACGCGCTCTTCGTGGAAGTGGGCGGTACGAGCACCAATATCGGGGTCATCCGCGCCGGTCGCCCCGCGCTCCGCTACGTTCGGATCATGCAACACCCCACCTGCCTGCGCTCGGTCGATGTCCACGTCGCCGGCATCGGCGGTGGCTCGCTCCTCCGGGTCGAGCGGGGTCGGGTCGCCGGAGTCGGCCCACGGAGTGCCCACATCACTGGTCTGCCCTACGTCAGTTTCGTTGACGACCTGGAGCCGCCGTTCACCTGGGAAACCATCGCTCCGCAGCCCGGCGATGCCCCACAGTACGTGGTCGTCCGCGACCGGCACGGCAAGGTGGCCGCACTAACGCTTACCGACGCCGCGAACGCGCTCGGGCTGCTCGAACCGTCGGATTACGCCTTCGGCAATCAGGAGCGCGCACGCGAAGCCTTCGCGACTGTCGCACGCTCGCTCGGTACCTCGGCTGAGGAACTCGCGCGCACCGTTCTCGCCCGTGCGATCGAGGCGCTTCTGCCGTTGGCGCGCGGGCTCATCCGCGAGTACGAACTCACGGATGCGCACGTCATCGGTCTCGGAGGTGGCGCCGGAGTGCTCGCACCAACCCTGGCCCGGGAGCTGGGGATGGACGTCACCCTCGCCCCCCACGCCGAGGTGATCGCAGCGGTGGGAGCAGCTACCACGCCGTTGAGCGTGATCGAGGAAGTGCACGTCCGCTCCGGTACAGAACTTCTGGCTCACGTCGAGCGTGTCGAGCGCCGACTCGTCGCCTTCGGGGCACCGGCCGGGAGCGTCCAGGTCGTAGTCGAGCCGATTCCCGAGCGACAAGCGAGCCGCATCCGCGCCGTCGCCGTCGATCCAGACCCGGGCCCTGCCCTCGTGCCGTGCATCGACCGCGAGACAGCGCGCGGGCTCGCTGCCCGCGCGTTCGGTGTGCCGGTCGAAGGGGTGCAGCTACTGTTCGAGAACCCGTACTACCGGGTCTTCACCACTGTGGTTCGGACCGGCATCGGCCCTCTACGCCGCGAGCGTCGACCGCTGGTCGTGATCGACCGCCACGGCGCCATCTGTTTCCACGCGCTGGACGGCGCCTGCCGGGCACTGGAGGCGGCGAGTACCCGCGAGGTTCGGCAAGCAGCGCGCGGGTGCGCCTGCGCCATCGTCGGCGCACGCTGCCTCCTCTTCGACCGCCCCCTCCCACCGGACGTTGTCCTGCCCCGTGACGCGATCGGTTGCCTATTGGTCGGTCAAGTCGCGCGGCTGTGAGGTGTGCGATGGCCGTCGTACGACCGCGCCGACGAGCGCCCGTTTGGCTGCCCGTAGCACTCCTCGCTGGCGGCATTGTCCTCGCAGCGCTCATCGTCGCTGCTTGGTTATCGTTTCGTCGTCCTACCGCCGAGACAGCCGAAGTCACGACGACCGCGTCGCGTATCGCGACGGAACTGGACGTCGTGGCACTTTCGCTCTACACGGACGACACGGTGCGCGGCGGAGCGATCCTGCAGCCGGAGGAGTTCGCCGCGGCGCAGTCAGCAGTGCGTCGCGCGCGGACACAGTGGGACGAGATCCGGGTCCACGTGGAACCGACGCAGCGAGCACGGATCGACGACCTCTTCCAACGCTTGGATGTCGCGATCGCCGCGCACGCTCCAGCGAGCGAGGTCCAAGCGCTGGTCGCCGAGCTTCAGGCGGCGCTGCGTTCGCTCTCCGTCGGGTCAGCGCGCTCGTCGCCTGCTGGTTGAGGTCGTACGACGAACAACCAGTACGGGAGGAATGCGAGGACGTTCAACCCGACCACCAGGGCGATCCAAAACCAGCGCCCGCCGAGCGGATAGCGCTCTGCTGGTCGCTGCAGAAGGTCCGACAACGCTACTATCAGCGCCAAGGTCGTGGTGACGAACGACGGAAGCAACAACACGAGGAGCAACAGGGGCGTCAGACCGAGCTGGCCGATCAAGTAGACCGAACCAGCCACAAAAACCAGAAACGTGGCTGTCGCGACGGGCAACAGCCACGTCCACTGCACGATACGAGCGAAGAACGAGCGCTTAGGCTGTTCCGCGTGCGCTCCGGTGGATCGCACGATCAGAGCCCGAGCTGGCCCTTCTTGGCGAGCTTCGCGAGCTTGCGGCGACGGCGATGCTCCGCCTTGCGGAGCTTGGCTCGGCGCTGCTCCGACTTGCTCACGTAGTGCCGCTTGGCGCGGTAGTCGCGCAGCACACCGGCCTTCTGCAGCTCCTTGGTGAATCGCTTCAGGAGCGCGTCGAAGCTCTCGTTCTCACGCAGCTCGACGTGAACCGACTTCGCCACCTGGCCTCACACCCCTTCGGTACCGAGATTGGCACGAGCAACCGTGCCGGCACACTCGTAGAGGATACCACATGCAGCCGCGCACTGCACCTCGCTTTCGACCCCTTTTCGCCCCTCAAGCGTTGCCGCAACGTCATTGCGGGTTCGTCGCCTGACGCCGCCTCGTGGCGCCGCCCTCCTCGGCAGCAGTGCTATGATCACCGTAGCGCCTACCCCTGATGTCTACGAGTCCGTACGTAACGCCCCCGTGGACGCGCGCTGCGGCTTCCGCTATACTGTGGCGCTGCGAATCGCAGACGGGAGCCAGCGATGATCGAAATCGATGGAGTCGAGTATCTG
>JBEPZP010000173.1:0-5738 GCA_041640735.1 Thermomicrobium sp. | reverse complement strand
CCGACTGCGCGCAACCGCTCCAGCATCCGGTCGAAGGCCTGCGCCATCCGGGCCAACTCGTCCTGCCCGCGCACGCCGAGCGGCTCGGTCGTCACCGCGAAGCGCGCCGTCAAGTCCCCGGCAGCCAGCTTGCCCAGCGCCTGCTCCAGGGCTGCCAGCTCCTGCTCCGCCAAGCGCTCGCTGGCCCGCGCCACCGCGCTCACCGTCCGCAGGGCCGGGCGCAACACGAGGACAGCGACGACGAACGCCACCACGGCCAGTAGAGCGGCACCCAGCATGGCGAAGCGCAGGGTGGTGAGCTGTGCCTGCGCGCGAGTACCTACCGCTTCTCCATAGGACGCGACAGCTGTCTCCATATCACGTATGGCCTGCACGAGCGCTGCGAACTTCTGCGCCGAGTCGGTCGTCATGTTGTGCTGCGCACCGACCAGGTCGTAGCGGCGCGAGAGCTGCAACGTCCGCTCGGCCGATTCACGATACGCCGTCCAGGCCGTGCGCAGGTTGTCGACCGCTTGCTGCATTTCCGGCGTGTGTGCACGAGTCTCCAGCACCTCGAGGTCCGCTGCGATCTCTCGGTCCAGCTCGGCGATCCGCGCATCGAGCTGCTTGCGGAAGTCGGCGTTGGTCGTCGCGCCGACGTGGGCGATCGAGTTCGCCCGCACTTCGGCCATGCGCCGCGATACCTGGCCCACGGTCGCCAGGACATCGCTCATCTCCTGCACCTGATGGACCGCCCGCAGGCTGCTGCCGATCCAGAACCAGCCGACTGCCCCCAGGAGGACGAAGATCGCTGCCATCGCTGCGACGATGCCGAGGACCTTTTCGCGAAAACCGATAGTCATGGGCATGCCTCCCTCGACTCCTCCACACTCGTCTCAGTCCCAGATATCGGACGGAGCCGGCGCGCGCTTGAGGCGAGCGGTGCGAGACAGGACTTCTCGGCTAGCCCGAGGGGGTCTGAGACGCGGGTGGGGGTAAGCCTCTGGTGTGCGACGCATCGGGTCAGCCAGGCGCGACTCGGGAGGGGTCGGGCAGGCGTACCGGGGGCGGGTCACGCACGCGTGACCCCTACACAACGGGGGTGCCCCTGGCCGTTCTGGTAACGGCACAGCGCCCGGGTGCCTGACCCTCTGCAACAGGGTGCGCGGTGGTCTGTAGGGGCGCGGCGTGCCGCGCCCGGGCCGCGACGAAAGGCGCGGGTGGACCACCGTGACGCACCAGGCACGTCGACGGGTGCATAGGCCAGGTGTGCGGTGTGGGACGCATCGCCGGTGCATCGACGCGGCCTTGACCGGCCCTTCGGGCCGGCCCGACCCCAACACGGCGAGGGCTGACCCGGGTCGTGACGGTACAGCCGCGTTCCCTCGCGCTGCGAATCCCTCCCTGCCCGATGCCCGTCACCTCCACAGCCCGGTCGAGGCCAACCAGGCCGTCTTGTCCTTCTCCTTGCCGTCCGGCGCCCCCCACAGCGCCTTGAGCGCCAGCGACTCCGGCACGACGAACAGCCACACCGTCTGCTTCTCGTACTGGGGTGGCTGCCCCTTCACCGGCTTCACCGGCCGCTCGCTGTAGCCGAAGCTCGCCTGCAGGATCACCCACTTCCCCTGGTCGAGCTCCGGCGGGAACTGCGCCGGCGTCACCGCCTCGACCCCATCGAGCAAGATGTAGAGCGGCCGCTCCAGCTTGTTCCGCCAGGCGCGCGCCAGGACACCGCAGGTCACGACGTTGCACACCTCGTGGTAGGCCGCCAGGTCCATCTCCTGCGCCTCGCTCAGGTGCACGCCGCTGGCATCGACGACCGGCGCCTCGCGGGTCGCCGGCGGGCGGCGCATGCCGATCGCTCCCCAGTCGAGCGCCTCGGCCAACGGTTGCAGGAGGAAGGCAGCTACCTGCTCGTCCTGCAGGTTCAGGCGGAAGCGTGCCAGCGCCCAGCCCGACTGGGCTGGGAACTTGCCCCGCTCGAAGTACGCGCCGACGATCGATTCGGGGAGGAAGCCGACCGCGATCCCCAAGAGCGTCGCCAGGTTCTCGGCCACAGTGGGAAGCAAGTGCTGCTCCCAGAGCACCGCCCGGAACTTCTGCGGTACCTTGGGGTTGCGCGTCAGCGGCGCTGAAGGTGGAAAGACCGGCGCGACTTTGACCGTCATCGTTCGCTCCTCGCTGCTAGCCCTCCTTGGCAGCGAAACCGACATCGAGGACCGGCTGGTCGGGCAGGCTCACCTGCACCCGCACCGCCGCGCCGGAGGCGAGGCTCGCACCCACGTTGAGACTCTTGGCGCCGCTCACGTAGACCGGCAACCCGAGCCCCATCTGCAAGCCGACGCTCGCCAGGTGGCGCTGGATCTGCCCGGCGAGGATATTGGTGAGCTCGCGCACGGCGTCTTGCAGCATCTCGTCCTCGCCGTCCGGTCGCTCGCCGAGGAGCACCTCGGCGACCGAGGCCAGTGCCTCCAGCTCGCCCCCCAGCCAGACGACCGCCTGGAAGCCGCCCCCGCTGGTATCGACCACCGTCACCAGGGCGATCCCGACCGGTGGATGCGCCCAGGGCAACTCCGCTTCCCCGAGCACCTCGACCGGCGCCCCGCAGAGCGGCTCGAGCGCCTCGCGCGCCGCCTGACCGATGAACTCGACCAACCGACCGCTCGTCGTCAGTTCCTGTACGATGGCATGGCTCACGGTTCGGCTCCTCCCTCTCCAGCCGGCACGGCTCAGGCCCGCGTCAGGAGCATCTCGAGCGCTGCGCCCAGCGCCTCCGGCGTCACCGGCTTGGTCAGCAGGTTGTCGACCCCCGCTTCCTTCGCTTTAAGCATCTGTTCCTCGGTGCTCTGGCTGGTGATCATCAGGATCGGCGTCCGCTTGGCCGCGCCCTGCTCCCGCTCGCGCGCCGCCCGCACGAACTCGATCCCGTCCATCCCCGGCATGTTCCAGTCGACGATCACCAGGTCGAACTTGCCCGGCTCGAAGGCAGCCAGCGCCTCTTCGCCGTTGTTCGCCTCGGTCGCCTCCACCTCGTAGCCGACCTGACGCAGCGACCGCACGTGCATGACGCGCATCATCTTCGAGTCGTCAGCGATCAGCACCTTCAACATCGCAAGCCTCCTCTCCAGTAGTCCGTCTCACGAGCGCGGAGCGACGACCCCACGCTGTGCCCACCGCACGACCTCACTGGGGATATCGGCAGTCGCCAGCACCTTCTGCACCCCGCCGCGGGCCAGCGCCGACTCGATCATCCCCGCCACCACTGCCTCCTCGGGTCGCTGGACGACGGTGTAGGCGCCGGCCGCCGCCAACTCGGCCATCCCGATCGCCCCGTCGTCACCCATCCCGGTGAGGACGACAGCCATCACCCGCGGCCCGAGTCCGGCGCGCGCGGCCGAGACGAAGGCACGGTTGACGTTGGGAACGTAGATGTCGCCCGGCTCCGGCGGCACCACCTGGACGCGACCAGCCCGGGTGAGCAGCACGTTGCGCCCACCCGGCGCCACCAGCACCGTATCGGCCACCAGGAGTTCACCGTCCTCCGCCTCGCGCGCCGCGTAGGCGCCGAGGCGTGCCAGCCGCTCGGCGAAGCTGCGGGTGAAGGTGGGCGGCATATGCTGCACGACCAGCACCGCCAGCCCCAGGCCGGCCGGCAAGGCCGCCACGAGGTCAGCGACCACCGCTGGGCCACCCGTCGAGGACCCGATGAGGAGGAAACGCTCGGCCGGCCGCCGCGGCAGGTCGACGAGCGGGCCGGTCCCCGTACGACCGTTCGGACGCGCTGGCGCAGCAGCGACCGGCGCCCGCCGGCCGAGCAGCCCGGTACCGGGTCGCTGGGTCGGGTGGCGCCGCCGCTGGCGTCGCTGCCGGTGGGCAGCTAGGAGCGCCTCCCCCAGCTGGGGCGCGACCCGCCGTACGGTGCCCGGCACCAGCTCGGCGACTGCGACCGCGAGCACACCGCGCGGGAGCCGCACGTTCGGCCCGGCGACCGCGACGACCGGCCACTCCTCCACCACGTTCGGCTGGCTCAGCATCACCCCGTCCTCGAGCGCATCGACCAGCAGCACGGCGTCGCCGTCCTCGTCCTCCAGCCGGGGCAGCGCCTCCTCCCAGGAGCGGGCTTCCGCAGCCAGCTCCACGCTGGGCAGGAGGCGCAGCGCTTGGCGGATCGCGACGCGCGTCACCGGTGACGCGCTCAGCAGCACGACGCGCACGGTTTCGCCCGGTTCGGGCGTGGCGCTCGGTGCGGCAGCCGGGGCGCGCTTGCGGTAGAGGTACGCGCCGGCCACTGCCACCCGCTCGAGCTCGGCCGGCGGTCGCTCCAGCGTCTCGGCCGACCCGATCACCAGGATCCCGCCCGGCACGAGGGCATCGACGAAGCGCCGGACGATCGCCTGCCGGTGCTCGCTCGTGAAGTACATGAGCGTGTTGCGGCAGAAGATCACGGCGAAGGGGCCAGCGGGCACCCGCTCGATCAGGTTGACCTGCTCGAAGCGCACCCGCTGGCGGAGCGGCTCGCGCACGCACCAGAGGTCGCCGCGCTGCTCGAGATGCGGCCGGGCCCGCTCCATCCCTTGATCGCGGAACGACCACTGCCGATAGCAGCCGCCGCGGGCCCGCTCGAGCGCCTCGGCGTCGAAGTCGACACCCAGCACCTCGAAGGAGTGCCCGAGCGGGCCGAGCACCTCCTGCGCTGTCATCGCCAGGGAATACGGTTCCTCGCCGCTGGAACAACCGGCCGAGAGGATGCGGAGCGGTTGTTGGAGCTGGGCCAGTTCGGGCAGGAGCTGCCGGAGCGCGTCGAAGTGCTTGGGCTCGCGGAAGAAGTAGGTCTCGTTGATCGTCAGCGCCTGGCAGATCGCCTCCAGGACAGCCCGGTCGCCGCGGACAGCACGCTGCAGGAACTCCTCGACGCTGGCGGCGCCGGCCCGGCGCGCCTCCTGGTGCACCACGCGGGCCAAGCGCTGCCAGAGGAGCTCGGTGGGGCTAAAGCCCAGGCAGGGGAAGATGGTATCGCCGACTTGTCGCAGCAAGGCGTCGAACATCGCGGTTCTCCCTCAGCAGACCGACCCCCACACCGGGAAGAGATCGGCCGCGCCGGAGCCGATCGTGACGATCGGACGTCCCGTTGTCCCTCACCCGTTCGTCCTAGATCGCCCTGGTACCGTACGGGCGCGGAGTGCCTGGCAATCAGGTCGGGGCAGGGCGTGCCGTACGGGCAAGTCATGGAGGGCCGTACGGTGCCGAGCCCGGCAGTCCTTTTGCAGCACGGCGCACAGGCGCCTGGCCGGGTGCGAGGCGTGTGGCGCCCGGTTCCTGTGTCGGGGCGCGGCGTGCCGCGCCCGGGCCGTGCTGCAGGCGCGGTCAACGACCGTCTGGCCGGTCGACAAAGTCCGCCCACCGGTGTGCATAGTCCCTGCGCGTACGGCAGATACTCGGCCCTGACGGGCCGGACCGGGTCGGGTGTGCCCGACCCGGACGGGTCAGGCACGCCTGACCCCTACACAACGTGGTTGCCCCTGTCCCTGGCGGTGATGGTGCGGTATCCGGGCGCCTGGCCGTGTCTAACTGGTGCGGGGAACCGGTTTCTCTGTCGGGGTGCGGCGTACCGCGCCCGGGCCGCGCCGCGCGCACGGGAGACGACGCTGCCGGGGCGGCGACATCGACGACACCTGGGACGCGGTGGACATGCGGGGGTGCATGACGCACGGAGGCGGATGAACGCGCGGCCCTGACGGGCCGGACCGGGTCGGGTGTGC
>JBEPZP010000172.1:0-5769 GCA_041640735.1 Thermomicrobium sp. | reverse complement strand
CCGTCGCGCGTGCAGGCACCCCCATCCGCCGGAAGTGCTCGCGGTACCCGGGGAACCGCTCGTACCGGGCCGCCTCCTCCTCCAGACGGGCGAACGCCGCCTCCCCCAGCGCAACGCGAACATAGGCATAGCGCTGGGGCATGACGCGACCGGCCGCTGCTGCGCCCGCGCGCAGCCACTCGGTCGAGCGCTCGACGTACTCGGGCGTGAGCCAGTTGAAGAGGACGGCATCGGCCACTTCGCCAGCCAGACGACACATGCGAGGGCCGAGCGCAGCGACGACGACCTCGCAGGGTAGCGCCGCCCGCACCACAGCGACGCCGTACCGCACGCGCTCCAACGCGCCAGAACCTGCCCCCGAACCGAGGCCGAGGCGCAGCCGCTCGAGCGGCAAGCCGAGCTCGCGCACCCGCTCCACGATCCGCTCCGGTGCCCAACGCGTCAAGGGTAAGACACCTACGCCGAGTGCGATACGACTGGTCACCGCAGCAGCAGCGGCCAGCGCTGCTAAGCCGTCGCCGTCCGGCGTATCGTTGACCCAGAACGTCCGGTAACCGTACGCCTCACAGTCCGCTGCCGCGGCTCGGATCACCTCCGGCGACACTGCAGCAGCGAGGCCGAATCCTCTTGCTCCCATCGCCTGACCTTCCCTTACGACGCAGCTCACTCCCTACAGTTCCCTTGCCCGCGGGGACGCGTGTCCGGGTCGCCTCGGCGTACCGAAGTCCCCTGACACGCCGGGTGTCCCATGTGCGATACAATGAGGGGTTCGTCTGGCGGCAACGGTGCCGGACCGAGACGAAGAGGGTGGAACATGGAAAACGCACGACACGAAAGACCGACACGCATCGTGATCGCCGGCGGCGGTTTCGCTGGCGTCACGACTGCCCACGCATTGCGCGACGCTGCGCGCTCCGGCGACGTCGAGGTCGCCCTGATCTCCCGCGAGAACGCGTTCGTCTTCTACCCGCTGATGCCCGAAGTCATCTCCGGTGCGCTGCGGGTCGAGACGATCCTGACCTCGATCCGGCAGGTCGTCCCGCACGCTCGGCTCTACGTCGGCGAGCTCACCGCGATCGACCTCGAACGGCAGGTCGTGACGATCCAACATGGGCTCTACCAGCACCACCAGGAGCGGCTCGAGCTTCCCTATGACCACCTCGTCCTCGCGCTCGGCGGGATACCGGCGACCTTCGGCATCCCCGGCCTCGACGATTATGCGTTCGACGTCCAGCGCCTGAGCAATGCCTTCGCTTTGCGGAACCACCTCATCGACCTCCTCGAACAAGCGGATATCGAGACCGATCCGGAGGAACAACGACGGCTGCTCACGGTCGCGGTCATCGGCGGTGGTCCGACCGGTGTCGAGGTCGCTGCGGAGATCCGGAGCCTCTTCACGCATGCGCTGCCGTTCTACCGCAACATCCGTCCCGGCACAGAGCGGATCGTCCTCATCGAGGCGATGCCACGCCTCTTGACCGGGTTCCCCGAGAGCGCTGCCGACCGCGCGGTGCGCGAACTCCGCCGGCGCGGTATCGACGTCTCGCTCGGGCGCAAGGTCGTCCGGGTCGAGCCGGCCGCCGTCGTCCTGGACGACGGGTCGGTCGTCGAGTCGCGCACCATCGTCAGCGCCATCGGCGTCGAGCCGAATCCGCTCGTCCGCTCCTTCGGGCTCCCGCTCGACCAGCGCGGCCGCCTCGTCGTCGACGAGTACTTGCGCGTGAGCGGGCACTCTACCATCTGGGCGATCGGCGACAACGCGGCAGTGATGGATCCGGCGACGGGGCGCCCCTATGCGCCGACCGCACAGCACGCTGTGCGCCAGGCCAAGCTCCTGGCGCGCAACCTCTTGGCCAGCGTCAGGGGCGGGACACTCCAGCCGATGCAGTACCGCACCCGCGGCATGATGGTCACGCTCGGCGACCACGCCGCCATCGCCTGGCTGGGACGCGTGACACTGACCGGGTTCGTGGCCTGGTGGCTGTGGCGCACCTACGCGCTGCTGCAGATCCCGCGGTGGGACCGGCGCATCCGGCTGGCGATGGAGTGGACGCTCGACCTCCTCTTCCCGCCCGAACTCGTTCAGCTCAAGGTCGGGCAACCGGCGCCGGCGACGCGCCGCCTGGTCGAAGCGGCGCTCCGTCGCCTGCGCGAGGCACCAGCGCCGGTGGACGTCCCGACCTCGGCGGGTATCGGGTCAGGAGCGCGACGCCACTGAACGCAGCACGGTGAGAGCTGCCTCGACATCCGGAAGCTCCCGCAGCGGCGCGCGGTCCCAGTGGACGATCGTGCCATCGCGGTCGACGATGACGATGGCGCGCGCTGGCACGTCGCGATAGCCGATCAGTTCGTCCAGCTTCACACCGTAGGCTGCGATCACTTCGCGGCTCCAGTCGCTCAGGAAGGGAAAATCGACGCCGAGTTCGCGTGCCCAGGCTGCTTGCGCGAAGTGGCTATCGCAACTGATCGCGTACACCTCCGCACCGAGCGACCGGATTTCTCCGATCCTGTCCCACAACTGGGACAGCTCGTTCGCTCAACCGCCAGTGAAGGCGAAATGGAAGAAGGCGAGGACAGCGAGCCGCTCCTGGAGGATCTCGCTCAACGCTAGCGGCCGACCGAGCGTGCTCGGCAACCGGAAGTCGGGGGCGCGCTCACCGACTCGACTCGTCATCGTTCCTCCCTTCTGCATCGACGCGTCTTCCCTGACGACGCGATGGTACGATACCCGAAGTGAGGCAGGCGAGTGCAGGAGGGAGCGAGACAGGCCGTGCAGCTCTTCAATTCGCTCACTGGACGCATCGAACCGTTCGCTCCGGCAGACGGACGCACCGTGCGCCTGTACGTCTGCGGGGTAACCCCCTACGATACGACCCACATGGGGCACGCGATGACCTACCTCGTCTTCGACGTGCTCAACCGGGTCTGCCAGCACCACGGCTGGCGCGTCAAGTACGTCCAGAACATCACCGACATCGACGACGACATCTTGCGCAAGGCACGCGAGGTCGGTGAGCCGTGGGACCGTCTCGGTGACCGCTACATTCGGCAGTTCCAGGAGGACCTCAACGGGCTGAACGTCCTCTTCCCGTCCGTCTTTCCGCGCGCGACCGAGGAAATCCCCCTGATGATCGAGATCATCCAGCACCTCCTCGAGCGCGGAGCAGCCTACGTGCGGGACGGCAACGTCTATTTCCGCGTCGCCAGCGACCCCGACTATGGCCATCTCTGTCGCTGTAGTCGCGAGGAAATGATCCGGCTCTCGGCCGAGCGGGGCGCCGATCCGCACGATCCGCGGAAGGAAGACCCGCTCGATTTCATTCTCTGGCAAGCGGCACAGCCCAGTGAGCCGACGTGGGACAGCCCGTGGGGCCCAGGACGCCCCGGCTGGCATATCGAATGCAGCGCCATGGCGATGAAGTACCTGGGGCCACAGATCGACGTCCACGGTGGCGGTTACGACCTCATCTACCCCCACCACGAAAGCGAGATCGCGCAGTCCGAAGGGTATACCGGGTTAGCTCCCTTCTCGCGCTTCTGGGTCCACGTGGCGATGGTCGAGTATCAGGGCGCCAAAATGTCCAAATCGCTCGGGAACCTCGTGCTCGTCCGGGATACCTTGCGCCGGCACACCGGTGACGCCATCCGCCTCTACCTCCTGAGTCATCACTACCGTACTCCGTTCACTTACGAAGACGATGGCCCGGCCCGGTACGAACCGCTGGTCCGCCGCTTGCGCCAGGCCGTCGACGCACCGAGCGGACAGGGGACAGCGCTCGATCTCGCGCCTCTCCGCGACGCGTTGGTCGCCGCCCTCGCAGACGACCTCGACACCCCGCGCGCGATCGAGCTCCTCGCTGAAGCAGGCGAACGGGTGCTGACCGCCGCGCACGACGGACGCGATATCGAGCGCGCCCGCGAGCAGCTGCGCGAGATGGGTGGGCTCCTGGGTCTCACCGTCACCCGCTGAGCGCGGGTCGGCGCGGCTCCCTACGAGGAGGAGACTCGCGCCGACCCGTACCCGGCGAAACCGGCGACGAGATGCTCGCGCCTGCCGCGCGATACGAGGCCCGCGGGATCGGGGCTCCGACTCTGGCGCCCGCCGGTACGCACGTGGCACCGCAAGCGAGCACACGCGGCGGCTGCAACGTTCCGAGGGTCGGGGCGCCTTCTGCCGCGTGCTCTCCGGAAACCGCCCGTCGACCGGCGTCCTTTCCCCCTGTGGTCAGGACGACACCTCTCGCTCGTGCAGGATGCGCACCGAGCGCCTCACGCCGACGACGCGGTTCCGACCATAAGCGGACCGCGAACGGAGCAGGCGGTGCAGTCAGCGTACCGGTACATCGCCGCACCACGCAGTCTGCAGCTCACCGGGAAGCGCTGCCTGGAGACGCGACACCCGAGCAGGTGCTTGACAGCGAGCACGGTCTCGGGCAGGCTGGAGCAGGAACGGACACACGGGAGGTGACGAAATGCAGGAAATCTTACCGATCAGTGCTGGTGTCGTCGTCGGGCTCATCTGTTGGCGAATCGCCTCGGTGCGCCTGCGCACCATCGCCCTCGTCGTCCTGAGCGTCATCTTCGGGACGCTGGCGAGTCTGCTGACCGGCGAACTCGCCTTGACCTGGGGCTTCTTGCTCATCGACATCCCGCTCGTCTTCTTGGTCGCCGTTGGGACGAGCCTCCTGCTCGCCCGCTTCGTGGGGGCACGCCAGACTGTCCGCCGCTGAACGAGCGGGGAGATCGACGTGAGCGACGATACCGGAGAGCACGGCTGGGCTGTCCGGTATCGTGCCGAGAGGGGGCAACCGGTGGAAGAAGAGCGCCGCTGGCACTGGTGGCAGCGAGCCGTCATCTATCACATCTATCCGCGCTCGTTCGCCGACAGTAACCACGACGGCGTAGGGGACCTGGAAGGCATCCGCCGCAAGCTCGACTACCTGGTGTGGCTCGGGGTCGACGCCATCTGGCTCTCCCCGATCTTTCCTTCGCCGATGGCCGACTTCGGCTACGACGTCAGCGACTATTGCGATATCGACCCGCTGTTCGGCACCTTGGACGACTTCGACCGGTTGCTCGCCGACGCACACGCCCGTGGCCTCAAGGTGATCCTAGACTTCGTCCCCAACCACACCTCCGACCAGCACCCGTGGTTCCGCGAAGCGCGGAGCGCGCGCGATCACCCACGGCGCTCCTGGTACGTCTGGGCCGATCCAGCACCCGACGGCGGGCCACCCAACAACTGGCTGAGCGTGTTCGGTGGCAGCGCTTGGGAGTTCGACCCAGCGACTGGGCAGTATTACCTCCACACGTTCCTCAAAGAACAACCTGACCTCAACTGGCGCAATCCAGAAGTGCGGGCAGCCATGTTCGACGTGCTGCGGTTCTGGTTCGCGCGCGGGGTGGACGGTTTCCGGATCGACGCGCTCCGCTTTCTCGTGAAGGACGCAGCACTGCGTGACAACCCGCCGAACCCCGACTATACGCCGGACCAACTTCCGTTCAAGGAGTTGCTCCCCACCTACAGCGCTGATCAGTACGGTCTCCACGAAATCGTCGCAGCGATGCGCCATGTCGCCGATTCGTTCGGCGAGCGTGTCTTGATCGGCGAGATGTACATCCCGATCGACCGTTTAGTGACCTTCTACGGGTGCCGTCACGAGCGAGAACTCCATCTCCCGTTCAACTTCCAGCTGCTCCTCATCCCCTGGACCGCCCGGCACGTCGCAGCAGCCATCGACACCTACGAGGGACTGCTCGGCCCGGACG
>JBEPZP010000171.1:0-5810 GCA_041640735.1 Thermomicrobium sp. | reverse complement strand
CCGCGCGCGAGGCGCGCTACAAAATCGTTACAATCCGTGTACGAACTCTTGACACGCTGCGTATCAGCATGCTATACACGAGGCAGCAAAACGGTGAGGCGACCAGGAAGCCGACCACGACAAGAGCGAAAGGAGGGTGAGCCATGCTGGAGCGTTGGAATCCGGTGACCGAGGCCGAAAGGATGCTGAGCGAGATGAACCGGCTCATGGCGGAGGTGTTCGAGCGCCCGCTGGCGCGAGCCCGCGCACTGGCCTGGCGACCGGCGACGGACGTCTACGAGACGGGTGACGCGCTGGTCATCCGCCTCGCGGTACCGGGAGCCACACCCGAGGACATCGAGGTCACCGTCGAGCAGAACGTGGTGACCATCCGGGGTAAGTACGGGTACCGGTTGAGCGAGGAAGAGGCCAAGCAGGCGACCTGGTACCGTCGCGAGATCGCGACCGGTGAATTCGCCGAGAGCATCACCTTGCCGGTACCGGTGAACCTCGAGGGCGCGAAGGCGACGGTGGAAAACGGGCTCGTGACCCTCACGTTCCCGAAGGCGGAGGAGGCTCGAGTGAAGCGGATTCCGATCCAGGTGTCCGGTCGTTGACGCCCCGGGGTCGTACATGGAAGGGAGGGAGTCGGATGGCTCGCGTACGCACGGATGAAGAGATCCAGCAGGACGTCCTGGACGAACTCGACTGGGATCCGGAGGTCGAGGTGACCGACGTCGGCGTTACTGTGCACGACGGTGTCGTGACGCTGACCGGGACCGTAGACAGCTTTCTCAAGAAGTGGGCTGCCGAGCGCGCTGCCTTGCGGGTCGAAGGAGTACGAGCAGTCGTCAACCACATCGAGGTCGTCCCGCGCGGACTCGGCGTGCGCACGGACGAAGACATCGCCCGCGCTGTCGCCCTGGCTTTCGAGGAAAATCCGGCGATCCCGCACGAGCGGATCAAGATCCGGGTGGAGGACGGTCGCGTGACGCTGGAAGGCGAAGTCGACTGGCACTACCAGCGTCGCGAGGCAGAAGAGGCAGCCCGCCGCATCAGCGGCGTGAAGTCGGTGATCAACTTGATCACCGTGCGGCAACCGACGGTCGCTCCCGAGGACATCAAGCGGCAGATCGAGCAAGCGTTCATCCGGCACGCTGAACTCGACGCCGAGAACATCCAGGTGCGCGTCGAACCGGGTGGTCACGTCATCCTCTCCGGCACGGTCCGCTCGTGGGCGGAGCGCAAGGAGGCCGAGGAAGCGGCCTGGCGTGCACCCGGCGTGACCAAGGTGACGAACCTCATCCGCGTCCAAGTCCCCTGACGAGCGACGCAAACGACGAGGAGCCCCCGGGCCGTGGCCCGGGGGCTTTTTTTCGCCCGAGGCGGAGACTGGCGGCCAGCATTTTCCCCGCCGCTTGTCCATGATGCACGACTTGCGTACCGAAACCTGCGCAGTGTGCCTCACACGATGCTCTTGACGGCCGGTCATGAGCTGCGTACTCTATGTAGCGTGGCTTCACTCCGCTGCGAGGAACGCCAGCGAGCTGGAGCCGTTCAGTTCGAGCGGATCGCAAGCGATCGACGCGCGAGCGACGAGCAGCGTGTCGTTCGGGGTTTTCTTTTTCCGAGGCTGTCGTCCGGACGCTCCGGTGAGGCGATTCAGCCATGAGGGCCGGTCACTCGTTCCCAGACGTTCGAGGTCCTTCCTGCTGTGCAGCGGAAGGAGGTGTGTAACGGCGAGTCCACCACGAGGTCCGAGAGGGCGATCGGGATTGTCGTGTCGAGTCGAGGAGGAGAGACACTATGGCTGAGGAGTTCCGCATGCTGGAACGCAAACTGTCGCGACGGACGATCCTACGCGGAGCACTGGCTGGCTTGACCGCCCCGGCTGTCAGCGCCCTCCTCGCTGCCTGTGGGCAACAGGCTAGCCCGACGCCGACTCCGGCACCGGCTCCTGCGGAAACGCCAGCTGCGGCACCAGAGCCGGCAGAAAAGGAGGTCGTGCTGGCGATCCTGCACTTCAGCATCATCGAAGGGACGACCTGGTCCGGCGCCCACGACCGGGCGGGGAAGCGCCTGGCCGAGAAGTACCCGAACGTCAAATACATCTACCGCGAGGAGGTCAGCCCCGACCTCACGGTACCCTTCGCCGAGGAGATGATCGCCCGCGAGGGTGCCGACATCATCGTCGGCAATGCCGAGTTCATCGGGATGCCGCTCCTGGAGATCGCGGACAAATACCCGGACAAGATCTTCGTCGCCGTGACGACGAGCGACCTGACCACGCGGCCCAACTTCATCCGCATCTTCCCGCGCCAGTACCAGTCGCTCTACCTCGAGGGGCTGATCGCAGCCGCTCTGACGAAGACCGGTAACGTCGGGATCGTCTCGGCGTATCCGAACCTGCAAGTGCTGCGTCGCCAGGCCGGTTTCGTCCTCGGCGTACAGGAGGCAGCCAAGAAGCTCAACAAGGACGTCACGGTCCACATCAAGTACGTCGGCGACTGGTTCTTGCCAGCCGAAGAGCGCGCCGTGGCTGAGACGCTCGCGACGCAGTACAACTGCGACGTGCTCACGCAGCAGACCGACTCCGGGTCGACGCTCGATGTCTGCAAGGCGCGCGGCCTGTGGTTCGTCGGGAAGGACATGGACACGGTCTGCTTCTACCAGTGGGCTACGACCGACACTGTGGCTATCTCCTTCGATACGCGCTGGGAGGTCATCTACGACAAGATCATCCAGGCGTACATGAAGGGTGAGAAGCCGCCCGAAATCATCTTCCCGGGGATGGAGTCCTCCATCACGCTCGCCGACGGTACCGAGGTGACGACGACCGACATCATGAACGACTGCAAGGTGGGGATCGACGCCATCAGCCCGAAGGCGAGGGCCGAGCTGCCGCAGGAGATCATCGACCTGGTCGCCGAGCGGCGCGAGGCGATGCGCAAGGGCGAGTGGGATCCCTTCACCGAGCACGCACTGGTGAGCAACGGTACCGGGCTCGAGCTGACAGATCTGCCGATTCCGCCGAAAGGCACTGTCGTCAAGCCGGCAGGCGAGAAGCCGACCGACGAGTTCCTGTTGCAGAAGATCAACTTCGACCTCGACGGTGTGAACATCCTGCCATAATGTGACTATCGGTTCCTGGCCCCGATAGGCAGCGCGGTTCTCCCGCGCTGCCTATCGGGTGAGAACGAACGGCGAGGCAGGGAAACGTGACCGAACAACAGGGAGCAGCGCAGGCTGGACGCGTGGTGCTCGAAGCGCGCGGGATCACCAAGCGCTTCGGGACGGTGGTCGCCAACGACCATATCAACCTCACGCTCCGCGCCGGAGAACTGCACGCTGTCCTGGGCGAGAACGGTGCCGGCAAGACGACCTTGATGCGGATCCTCTTCGGAGAGCTTCAGCCGGACGAGGGGGAAATCTACCTCAACGGCGAGCGGGTGCACTTCCGTAGTCCGCGCGACGCGTTGCGCCACGGGATCGGCATGGTCCACCAGGAGCGCAAGCTGATCCCCGCCCACACCGCTTTGGAAAATATCGTCCTCGGGCACCCGAAGACGAAGCCGATCCTCGACCTGCGCACGGCCGAACGCGAGATCAGCCAGCTCTGTGAACGATACGGCTTCCGCATCCCGCTGCACGCCAAGGTCTGGCAGCTCTCCGAAGGCGAAAAGCAGATCGTCGAAATCGTCAAGGAGCTGTACCACGGGGCACGCATCCTGATCTTGGACGAGCCGACGTCGGTCCTCTCGCCCCCCGAGATCGTCAAACTCCTCGAATCGCTCACTCGGCTAGCCAAAGAAGATCTGGCGGTCATTCCCTTCATCACCCACAAGCTTCCAGTGGTGCTGGAGTACTGCGACCGCGTGACGATTCTCCGCCGCGGGCGCGTCGTGGCTGAGATGGAGACGCGGCAAGCCACCGAGCAGACGCTCGCGACGGCCATGGTCGGGCGTGACGTCGTCCTCCAGATCGAGCGGGTCCACGTTCCCCTCGGTGACCCGGTCGTGCAGGTACGCGACCTCTGGGTCCGCGACGACCGGGGTATTTTCGCGGTTCAAGGTCTGTCGTTCGAGGTCCGTGCCGGGGAGATCTTCGGCCTCGCCGGCGTGGCGGGGAACGGCCAGGAACCTCTCGCCGAAGCGCTGGCTGGCCTCCGCCCGGTCGAACGCGGCACGATCCTGCTCGATGGTGTCGATATCACTCACGCTCCTGTCCTGGAACGTTGGAAACGTGGGCTCGGCTACGTACCGACCGAACGACGCGACGTGGGCTCGATCCCGACGTTCTCGCTCGTCGACAACGTCCTCCTCAACTACCACTTCGAACCGGAATTTTCGCGCTGGGGAGTCCTGGCCAGCAGCAAGGCGCGCGAGTTGACCGAGCGGATCCTCCAGGAGTACAGCGTGGTAGCGAGCGGGCCGCAGGCGACGGCGCGCTCGCTCTCCGGCGGCAACCTGCAAAAGGTGATCCTCGGACGGGTCCTCTCGCGACAACCCCGTTTTCTCATCGCCTGCTTACCCACGCATGGGCTCGACGTCGGTGCAGCCGAGTTCGTGCAACGGCGACTCCTAGATGCCAAGCGGGCCGGCACAGCCGTTCTGCTGATCTCGGAAGACCTCGACGAGATCCTCGCCCTCAGCGACCGTGTCGCGGCCATCTACGAGGGGCAATTCACCGGCATAGTACCGGCCAGCGAAGCGAGCAAGGAATTGATCGGTGAGCTGATGGCTGGACTGCGACGGGAGCAGGTATGAAGGCGGTCATCGGCGGATACACGATCCGCATCCAGCGGCGAGCCGATGTGCGCTGGTGGCATACAACGCTCGCCTCGGTTCTCGCGATCGTGGTCTCACTCTTCCTCGTCGGGTTCGCCTTCCTCCGGGCCGGCGCTGATCCGTTCGAGGTGTATCGTGAAATCGTCACCTACGCCTTCGTGAGCCAGTTCGGTCTGCCTCAGACGATCAATCGGGCAACTTTCGTCCTACTGGCCGCCTTCGCGTTGATCGTGCCGTTGCGAGCTGGTCTCTGGAACATCGGCATGCCGGGGCAGATCTTCGCCGGCACGCTGGCTGCCTTCGGGGTCGCCTACGCGTTCGGGGCTAAGACCTCAGTGGATGTGCAGCTTCCAGGGCTCTTGGTTCTACCGCTCATGCTCCTCGCGGCACTGGCGGCCGGTGCGCTCTATGGGTCGATCGCCGGGTACCTGCGTGGGCGCCTGCAGGTCAACGAGATCGTCACCACGATGATGTTGAACTGGGCGATGGTGTGGATCGTCGCCCACATGATCCGCGAGGGTGGCCCCTTCATGGGGCGCACGGCCGAGGGCGAGGGCTTCACGCTGCCGGCCGCCTTGCGCGTGCCGCAGGTGTTCGGGCTTCCGGTCACGGTCTATGCGGCCGTGATCCTGGCAGTCGCCTTGACATGGTTCCTGGCCAAGACGACGCTGGGGTATCGAATCCGCACCTACGGCGAGAGCCCGCGGGCGGCCGAATACGCCGGTATCGACGCGACGCGGATCAGTACGCTCGTCTTCGCTCTCGGTGGCCTCTTCGCTGCCCTCGCTGGCTTCCACTACTTCCTCGGCGTGCCGGGCGTGTACAAGATCCCGAAGAACTACGCCGACTTCGGTGACTTCAGTTTCTACGGTCTCATCACCGGCCTCATCGCTCGCAACAACCCCATCGCCGCTATTCCGGTCGCGGTCCTGTTCGGCGGGGTCTCCGGTGGTGCCCGCTTCATGCAAGGGAAGCTCCGCCTGGCTTTCGGTATCGACTACGCGCTGCTCGGCGTCCTCATGATCATGATGGTCGCCTTCCAGG
>JBEPZP010000170.1:0-5856 GCA_041640735.1 Thermomicrobium sp. | reverse complement strand
AGTGCGAGACGCACGGCCTCGACCAACTGCTCGTCAGTGAGGGTCGTGACGTCCTCGACGACCGGTGCGACACTGGTGGTTGTCGCGATCGCCTCTTCTTCGGCAGCCGCCGCGACCGGTTCGGCGACTGCCCGGGGTGATTCGGCTGGCTGCACTCGTTGCGGCGGTACCACCGCGTGGGCCGGTGGTTCCATAAATCGCCTTGGAAGCTGATGCGCAGTGTCGATCAAGGCTTCAGGTGGCAGAGGCGGTTTTCCGGCCCTCGTGGTGACGACGACGAGGCCATCCTCACTTTGCTCCAGGAGAAAGACGTGCGGGTTCGCTGCGAGGGCTCGTTCCAGACGGTGCAGCCAATCCTCCAGCGAAGCTGACGGGTCCACTGCAGCGAAGTGCTCAGCCAGGATGCGCAGCGGAACACGAATCGGAGCATCGTTCGGGAAGAAGCGTGCTGAGGCCCGCAGGAGCGCGTGTACGCGGTCAGCGAGTTCCCGCTGCCACTCTTCTCCCTCGAAGACGATCTGCGTCAAGCTCGTCGACGATGTGTTCACCACGGTGGTCGCCCCCATTCATCGCGGCTGCGATTGCGCAGCGCTGAGTCGTTCTCGAAGAAGACGGGCGAGTTCTTCCGTCGTAGCAGGCCGTCCGAGTTCCTCGAGTATCTGGAGGAGAAGCTGTTGCATCTTGGGACTGAGCACTGGTGCGGACATGTCGTTCTCCTTCGCTCATGCCGACTGATAAGCATAGCTTTCGTCTGCGCGAGACGCCAAGACGAAAGCAGCGTTCGGCGACTGCACACCGCTGTTCTTCAGTGTTCCGGACGCTCGATACGTGCGAACGCTAACGCGGCGGCACCGATGATGGGTGCGTCGGCGCCGAGTTCAGCGAGCGCGATGCGTACCCGTCGGAGCGAGGCTGGATAGGCGAACTGGCGAATGCGTGCCTGTAGCGGTTGGAGGAGCAATGTCCCGGCTCCGGCGAGAGGGCCACCGATGACGATCGCGTCAGGGTTCAGCGTCGCGACCAGTGTCGAGAGGGCCAGGGCAAGCATACGGACGGTGTCGCTGAGCACCTCTCGGATAGCAGGGCTAGTGGACGCGTTCCGGAAAAGGTCGTGCAGTGACGGAGACTGGCGTACCAATTCATGGCCTGGATCTTCGGGGGCAAGAAGGAGTGCCTCCCAGATGCGGGCACGCAACGCCGGTTCCGAGGCATATGCCTCCAGGTGACCGGGTTTCCCACACGAACAGAGCGGTCCGCCAGTCGTCACGACGGTGTGTCCGATCTCTCCCGCGGTGTGGGAAGCGCCGTAAACGAGTCGTCCGTCGACGATGATACCGCCGCCGACACCGGTGCCTAAATGGACGTACACGATGGTCTGGCAACCCCTGGCAGCGCCGAAGACTGCTTCTCCGAAGGCTGCGGCACGGGCGTCGTTCTCGAGCACCGTCGGAACGCCCAGTTGCTCTTCGAGCAAGGCAGCCAGCGGAAAGTCTTCGAAACCAGGCGAGCGGGGAGAAAAGATCGTCACGCCACGTGACGGGTCGACTGGACCCCCGAAGGCGACTGCTGCTGCCTTGATTTCGTTCGGCCCGAGATGCGCTCCGGCGAGCGCTACCTCGGCCAGGTGACTCAGCCGGAGAAGGACGCCGTAGGCGTCGAGATTGTCGAGCGGTTCCGATGCCTGTCCGAGAATTTGGCCGTGCCCGTCGGCGACGACGGCCCGCAATGTTCCGCCGGCAACTGCGAAAGCGAGGACTCGCTCCCTCGCCGATGGCGGTCGCGCTCGAAAGCGCTTGATCGTCAGCTCGGTCACGCTCTGCAGTCCAATCGCTCGTGCGACCGGCGCTTTCGACCGGTAGGCGTAGTATCCTACCACCCTCAGGTATATACCGGGCCACGACGAAAGGGTCGTAACCGTGACGCTCCGGGTCTCACCGACAACCCAGCAGCGGCGGGAGTTTTTGACAGGCCTCCTGTTCGCGAGTACTGGTGTCCTTGCTGTGTCGACGAGCGCGGTGCTGGTGCGCCTGGCTGGTAGCGTCAGTGCGTTCGAAATCGCCTTCTGGCGCCTGATCGTCGCGACAGCAGTGCTTCTCCCTTTCGCGTTTCGGGAATACAGCGTGCGGGACGCAATCGCGGGCTGGCGGAAGTTCGCTCTGTACGGTGCCACACTCGCGGTGCACTTCGTCGCCTACATCGCGGCGCTGCAGTTCGCGCCGGTGGCACATGTCCTGCCGCTCCTCTATACCTCCACTGTCATGCTGGCGATCCTCTCCGCGGTGTTGCTGGCGGAGCCGCTGCGACCTGCTCAGGTGGTGGGCATTTTCGTCGTTCTCGTCGGGGTCGCCGTGCTGGCTGGGTTCGAGCCGCGGCTCACGACACGGGTGATCATCGGTGATGCACTCGCGCTCATTTCGGCTGCCGCCTATGCAGCCTATTCGATCGTCGGTCGTCGCGAGCGGAGTCGTCTACCACTGCTGACCTATGCCACGGCTGTCTACGGATTCGCTGCACTCTGGGTCTTGCCGTTCGGGTTGGTGGCGTTCCTGCGCTCCGGACTCGCTGTCGAGCGGTACGACGCACAAGTCGTCGCTGCGCTCCTCGCGCTCGGGCTCGTTCCAAATACGATCGGGCACACCTTGTACAACGCAGCGGTACGGCGCCTGAACGCGGCGATCGCGAACGTCATCTATACGCAAGAGATGACCGGAGCGATCATCCTGGCCTGGGCGATCCTCGGAGAGGCGCCCAGTCTCAATGCGGTGATCGGTGCACTCATCATGCTGGCGGGGATCCTTCTGGTATTGTTGCGTTGAGCATGCCGGTGGCCAACAACCGGTGCACCTGACTCGGTTCGTAGAACTCGACCTCAACGACGCTGCCGGCCGGAGCTTCCGGCCAATCCTCTGGGATGATGGCGAGGCAATTGCCGGAGACGAGCCCGCTCAATACTCCAGCCCCTTGATTCGGTACAGGTGTCACGAAGAGCGTGCCGTCGCGAACCTCCACCGTTGCGCGGACGAAGTGGCGCCGCTGCCCGCTGTTGTCGATCCGGCGGGTGAGAACGGCGCGCATCCGAAGGGGTTCGAGTTCCGCGTATCCGAGGAGCCGGAGCAGTGCTGGTCGGGCGAATTGCAAGAATGCGACGACCGCGGCAACCGGATTTCCGGGGAGCGCGATGACCGGCACACCGTCGATGAAACCGAACGCCATCGGTTTTCCCGGCTTGATGCGTACCTGCCAGATCTCGAAGCGTCCTCGTACGCGGAGGAACTCTTTCACGCGATCGTAGTCACCTTGGGAGACGCCGCCCGACGTGAGAATGAGATCGGCGCCGCGAGCAGCGCGGAGACGAGCCTCGAGGTCGGCTTCCTGATCCGCTGCGATACCGATCAAGCGTGGAATACCGCCGGTCTGTCTCACGAGTGCGGCGAGCGTGTACGAATTGCTGTTACGGATCTGCCCAGGATACAGCGGATAGTCAGGAGGAACGACTTCGTCGCCGGTTGCCAGGATGGCGACCTCTGGTCGCGGGTGAACCAGTACCCAGGTACGACCGAGAGCGGCGAGGATACCGAGGTGGGCCGGTCCGAGAATCGTGCCCGGCTGAAGGACGGTCGTCCCTGCCCGGATGTCCTCGCCGGCGGGACGCACGTTTTCGCCGGCGCGGACGGGCCGAAAGACCGACACCGTCTCGCGCACCGGCGACGGGTCGTCCACTTCGTCGGTCTCCTCGAAGCGGACGACTGCGTCGGCGCCCGGCGGAAGCACGGCGCCTGTCATGACGCGCACGGCAGTCCCTGCCTCGACCATCTGTGTACGCTCGGTGCGCCAGCGGGTCGTCGCGCCGCCAGCCGGTGCCTCGCCGACGATGCGGAGTCGGACCGGACGCTCGCGACTGGCTCCGCTCGTATCGTCGGCCCGGACGGCATACCCATCCATCGCAGCGTTGGGGAACGGTGGCACCGAGTCCTGCGCGCAGATGGGCTCGGCGAGGACGAGTCCGAGGGCATCGAGAAGCGGGACGCGCCGAGGTGGCAGGGGAGCGAAGTGCTCGAGGATCCGCTGGCGTGCTTCGTCGACGCCGAGCAGGTGTTGGGGGGCAGCGGATCGCGGCTGACCTCGGCGCGTCATGGTGCCACCATTCGCTCCGTCAGGACAGAGCCTTCATCGCCTCGACGAGTTCGCGTACTGCCGCGGCCGAGCGGTGCAAGGCGGCTCGCTCCTCTTCGGTCAGCTCGATTTCGATGATCTCCTTCACGCCACCGGCGCCGAGCTTGATCGGGACACCGACGTAGAGGTCGTTGATCCCGTATTGCCCGGTGAGGTACGTGCTCGCCGCGAGGACACGATTCTCGTCCAACAGGACTGCTTCGACCATTTCGGCGACCGATGCGGCCGGCGCGTAGAAGGCGCTCGTGCCGAGTAGGCGAACGATCTCGCCGCCGCCATCCCGCGTGCGCTCCACTATCGCGTGGATCCGCTCGGCGGGGATCAGCTGGGTAATCGGTATGCCGGAGACTGTCGTGTAGCGTGGGAGTGGCACCATCGTGTCGCCGTGTCCTCCGAGCACCATCGCATGGACGTCGCGCGGCGAGACGCCGAGTTCCATGGCCACGAAAGCACGGAAACGTGCGGCGTCGAGCACACCGGCCTGGCCGATGACGCGCTGCGACGGAAAACCCGAGGCTTCCAGTGCTACATGGCACATCGCGTCCAACGGGTTCGTCACGACGATGATGACAGCGTCCGGCGACAGGGGGGCAGCGCTCTGGGTGACGCTGCGCACGATGTTCATGTTGACGCGGAGGAGGTCGTCGCGACTCATCCCAGGTTTGCGTGGCGAGCCGGACGTGATGACGATGACGTCGGATCCGGCCGTCGCCTCGTACCCGTTGCTACCGACGATCGAGCAGTCATAGCCGATGACGGGGCCGGCCTCGAGAAGGTCGAGCGCCTTGCCCTGAGGCAGATTCTCGACGATATCGACGAGCACGATGTCAGCGATGTTGCGCGCGGCGAGATACTGTGCTGTCGTCGCACCGACAGCCCCTGCCCCGATGATCGACACCTTGCGTCGCATTCGCACTCAACCTCACTTCCCTGTACGCCGCACGTTCACGGAAGATCGGCCAACGGATGACGGTTTTGCAGCTATCGTAGCACACATTCCCGTAGTCATGATGCGTTACAATCCGCACCAGTATGGCGTCGCGAGGCGAGGGAGGCACGTGGTCAAGCGAATCGCACTCATTGGACTGAGCGGATCGGGGAAAACGTCGCTCGCACCGCTGATCGCCCGACGCCTCGGGTGGCGCGCGATCGACACGGACGAACTAGTGGTGCAGCGGTTCGGCCTGCCTATATCGACAATCTTCGCCCAGTTCGGTGAGTCGGTGTTCCGGGCAGCCGAACGTGAGGCGTTGCTCGAAGCAGTCCGTCAGGGCGAAGTGGTCATCGCGACCGGCGGCGGCATCGTGCTCGACGAGCGGAACTGGATCGCGCTGCGCAGCGGTACGGCCGTCGTGCACCTGACCGCACCACTGGAGACGCTGGCGGCGCGCCTGCGTGCCCAGCAGGACGCTGACGGTGCAGCCGGGCGACCGCTGTTGACCGGAGGGATCGAGGAACGACTCCGCCAACTCTGGGAGCAACGGAAGCATCTTTACAGCCGTGCCGACGTGGTCGTCGAGACCGATGCGCGGCCGCTCGAACAGCTCGCCGAGGAAGTGATTCAGGCGGTCACTGAGCGAAGCCGGCGAGGGCTGATCCCGTTTCTCTCGCTCGGTGGTGCGGCAGGCCGATCGGACATCTACGTCCATTCCGGTCTGCTCGAGTCGGTGGGCGCTCTCGTCC
>JBEPZP010000169.1:0-5870 GCA_041640735.1 Thermomicrobium sp. | reverse complement strand
CGCCGTATGACGCTGTGATCGTCGATGGCGTGCTCCATGGCCGGGGAGCGTGTGACGTCAAGGGTGCGTTGGCCAGCCAGGTGTACGGCCTCGCGCTGCTGCGCGACCTGGGGATTCGACCTTCTGGCGATTGTTACCTGACGGGCGTCGTGCAGGAGGAAGTGGGTGGACTGGGCGCAGCGGCGTTGTGTCAATGGCTGCGTACGGATATCGTGGTGCTCGGTGAGGCGACGAAGCTGGAACTCCGTCGTGGGCATCGCGGCCGTGTCGGTCTCGTGGTTCGTTTCGTCGGGCGTTCGGCGCACGCGAGCGCACCCGAGCGAGCTATCAATCCGGTTTTTTCACTGGCGCGCTTCCTCCTCCGGCTCGACGAGCTGCCGCGTGCCGTCCACCCAGAGTTGGGGCGGAGTAGCGTCGCTCCGACGTTGCTCGGCACTGATCAGCAGAGCAGCAATGTCACTCCGGGCCTCGTCGAGGTCGTACTCGATTGGCGGAACGTGCCAGGTGAGGATCCGAGCGTTATCCTCGGGGCTGTGCAGGCTTTGGCCGAGACGTGTGCCGACCCAGGGGTCCGCGTCGAGGTCGATCTGCAGAGGCGAATCGAGCGGAGCTATCGCGGACTCGTCCTCGAACTGCCGCCGACTCGCGGGTACGACGTGCCCGCTGATCATCCGGTCATCGCTGTCGCTCGCCGGGCGCTCCAAACGGTATTCCGTCGACCGGTGCCGGATGGTTTTTGGGGCTTTGCGACGGACGGTGGACACTTCGCGGCTCACGGTATGACGACGATCGGTTTTGCACCGGGCGACGAAACGCTCGCGCATACGGTCAACGACAGTGTCTCAGTCGCCGAACTCGAGGCAGCCATGGTGGGATACGCGGCACTCGCAGTGAGCTTGACGAGCGAGGAGGGGGTGCAGTGACGACGAGTCCTGAGCTGCATCGTCAAGCTGCACCGCGCAGCGTTCGCTGTGCAGTCATCACGGTGAGCGATACACGAACGGTCGAGACCGACACCAGTGGAGCGCTCATCCGCGAGCGACTGGAACGAGCCGGCCATGTCGTGATCGGGTATGCGATCGTGCCCGACGAGGCGGAGGAGATCGGGCAGTTGCTCGATGCGTTCGCTGCTCGGTCAGACTGTGATGCGATCCTGCTCAACGGGGGAACTGGCATCGCACGACGCGACGTCACAATCGAGACTGTCCAGGCGCGTCTCGAAAAGCGGATCGACGGTTTCGGTGAACTGTTTCGCTGGTTGAGCTACCGTGAGATCGGCGCTGCTGCCATGTTGTCCCGCGCGACCGCTGGGGTCTACGCTGGGAAGATCGTGATCGCGATGCCTGGCTCGACTGGGGCGGTACGGCTAGCCATGGACGAACTCGTACTGCCGGAACTCGCGCATTTGGTGTTCGAAGCACGGAAGTAGAGGAACGGTGGCATGAGCGAGACGGCACCAGTGCGGCGTCCACCGCAAGTATTGCGCGGCATGCGCGACTTCACTCCCCGACAGATGCTCCTGCGCCAGCGTGTGGTGGACATCTTGCGTCAGGTCTTCGAGCGGTACGGGTTCGACCCGATCGATACGCCACTTCTCGAGTACTACGAGGTCCTCGCTGGGAAGTACGGTGAGGAGGGTGAAAAGCTCCTCTACCGCTTCGTCGACCACGGCGGTCGTGAGGTTGGCCTCCGTTACGATCTGACCGTACCGCTGGCGCGGTATGTGGCCGTCCACCGCGGGGAATTGACGTTTCCCTTCAAGCGATATCACATCGGTCCAGTCTTTCGGGCTGAGCGGCCACAGCGAGGCCGTTATCGCCAGTTCTGGCAGTGCGATGTGGATATTGTCGGCACTCGCTCGATGCTCGCTGACGCTGAGGTGCTCTTGGTCTGGATCGACGCCCTCGGCGCGTTGCGGATTCCCAATGCAGTGATCCACGTCAACCACCGGCAACTCCTGGAAGCGTTGGTCCGCGCGGCCGGGATCGACCCGCAGCTCGCGTTACCTGTCTATCGGGCGATCGACAAGCTGGCGAAGATCGGCCGCGACGGGGTACGCGAGGAACTCGTGCGTGCTGGCGTGACAGAGGCTGCGGCCGAGCGGATCTTGGGACTCATCGAGCTGCAGGGGAAGCCAGAGAGCGTCATCGACACGGTGCGAGGACAATTGCAGGGAGACACGCTCGCCCAGCAGGCGCTCGATGAGCTGACCCAGCTCTTCCGCCATCTCGCCGAGTACGGAGCCCCGTCTGGCGCCTATGTGCTGGATCTGGCACTGGCGCGGGGTTTGGATTACTACACCGGGCCGGTAGCTGAAGTCATCGTCAGCGAACCAGCGATCGGATCGTTGGGTGGTGCCGGCCGGTACGATCATCTCATCGGGCTGTTCTTGGGGGAGGACATTCCGGCAACGGGTGCGTCGTTAGGGCTGGAGCGGCTCGTCGAAGTCGTCGACGAGTACGGACTGTTGCCGACACCTGGCACCGTGACTCAGGTGCTCGTGGTCTCAGTAGAGGAGCAGCAGCGTCCCTTCGCTCTCCAGCTCGCACGGTCGCTCCGCGCAGCTGGCCTCACCGTCGAGGTGTACCTGGGAGAGCGTGTCGACGTCCGTCGTCAGCTGCAGTACGCCAACCGCAAGGGGATCCCGTTCGCCGCGATCGTGGGACCGGACGAATTGCTCGCGGGCGTCGTGACCGTGCGCAATCTGGTGACCGGCGAACAGGAACGCATCCCGGTGGATGGACTCGCAGCGACGCTCGCCCGGTCCGTCGCTGCCGCTCCGGACACTTCGCTCGGACAGGGAGCGTAAACGGTGGTCGAGGCACTCACACCGTACCAACGCATCATGGTGGTGGTTGCGCACCCGGACGACATGGAATTCGGTGCCGGAGGGACAGTAGCGCGCCTGGCGCGCGAGGGCAAGGATGTCGTCTTGGTGCAGTGTACGTCGGGCGATAAAGGCACCAACCGTCGCGACATCGCTCCCGAGACGCTGGCCCGCCAACGTGAAGAGGAGGAGCGCGACGCGTGCCGCATTCTCGGTGTCCGCGAGGTCGTCTTCCTGCGCTTGCCCGATGGGGAACTCGAGCCGAACCTCGCATTCCGTGAGCAGATCGTCAGGCAGATCCGCTTCTACAGGCCGGATATCGTCATCACCCACGATCCTTTCCGCCCGTATGCCTTGCACCCGGATCATCGAGCGGTCGGCATTACGACGGTCGATGCGGTGTACCCGACGGCACGTGATCCGTTGTACTTTCCCCAGCACCTGGCCGAAGGCTTGGAGCCGCACAAGGTTGCCGAATTGTGGTTGTTCGGAGCGCTCTATCCGGACCTCTATGTCGATATCAGCGAGACGTTGGATCTGAAGATCGCGGCACTGCGGGCGCATCGCAGCCAGATCAGCGATCCGGAAGAGTTAGCCGTACGCGTGAAGGAGCGAGCGGCTGAGATCGGTGCGGAGCGAGGGCTCGCCTTCGCAGAGTCGTTCAAAGTGATCGCGTTGCGCCGCTGACGCCTGTGGTGAAAACTGAACGGATCGGTTGCATTACTGTACTGGTGGTGCTATCCTGAGGAAAGCGATCCTGCACGCAACGGGCGTATCGAGGCCAGGCACCGGGGAAGGGAGTTCTGCGATGACACTGCCAGTCGTGCAGCGATCCCCTCTTGCGGACGAGCGTGCCGTTCCCCGGGCTGGTGAGCGGATTACGCGCGACGCGTACGGGCGGCCGATCACGTATCTGCGCATCTCCCTCACCGACCGCTGCAATCTGCGCTGTGTGTACTGCATGCCGGCACACGGGATGAAGTTCGCGCCGCGCGACGAACTGTTGACCGATGAGGAACTGCTCCGGGTCGTTCGCGCAGCAGCACAGGTCGGTTTCAGTCGGCTGCGCCTCACCGGCGGCGAACCGACGGTGCGACCCAACATCGTCGACCTCGTGCGGGCGATGGCCGAAATCCCCGGTATCGAGGACATCTCGATGACCACGAACGGCCTGTTGTTGGAGCGGCTGGCTCACGATCTCGCAGCCGCTGGTCTGAAGCGGATCAACATCAGTTTGGATACGTTGGATCCGCAGCGGTATCGCCTCATGACGCGAGGCGGTCGGATCGAGAAGGTCTTCAGCGGGATCGCCGCTGCCGAGGATGCGGGGCTTCTGCCGATCAAACTCAACGCGGTCGTGGTTCGCGGGTACAACGACGACGAAGTGCCGGCTTTGGCCGGACTGACACTGGAACGCCCGTGGCAGGTTCGCTTCATCGAGGTGATGCCGCTCGAGGGCGTGGCGGAAGTGCACGATGCCGGTCTCGTGACCAGTGCCGAAACCCGGGCGCGGATCGAAGCGGTCTACGGTCCGCTCGAGCCGATCGAAGCTCCCTTGAGCGACCCGGCGCGGGTGTACCGGATAGTCGGTGCCAAGGGCACGATCGGATTCATCAGCCCGGTGAGCGAGCCGTTCTGTGCCTTCTGTAATCGGATCCGTTTGACTGCTGACGGTAAGCTCCGGCTCTGTCTCTTGCGGAGCGACGAGGTCGACATCCGCGAGCTCGTGCGCAGTGGTGCGAGCGACGAAGCGCTCATGGAGCGGATCCGCGCAGCCGTCTGGCGCAAGCCGTGGGGGCACGGTCTCCGCGAGGGGGATCGGCGGACCGGGCGAGGAATGAGCCAGATCGGCGGTTGAAGACGGAGACGAGTCGGGGCAGATGCCCCGACTCGCTCGGTTGAGGCTGTCCCTGGCGCTCAGGTCAGTGGTGTGCTCGTCCGTTCGCGTAGGGAGACGACGGTCGCTCGCGCAGGTTCACTGGCTGGGTGAGCACCGGTGCGGCGTCGGCGTGAAGGTCGACGGAGTGCGCGTGACCGTTCGAGGTCGGCCCAGTGCCGCGCACTGCTGACTGGTCATGCTCCGGTCGGTCGCTCTCGCTGCCGACCGTGAAGTTCGCGATGAGCTCCCGCAGCCGCGCAGCGTAGCGCTCCACGATACCGGACTGTGTACCGACCTCTTCGATCGCCTGGGTTGCACTATCGACGCGCTGCTGGACGCGCTCGATAGTGCGTTGCTGTTCGAGGACGGCACGGTCGATCGCCTTGACCGCATCAGTGACTTGGCTCGCTTGTGCCGCCATTTCTTCTGCGGCGGTCGCGTTCTGCTCGATGACGCTGCTGATCTCGCGCAAGGCGGCGACGACGCGGTCGCTCGCCGCTGCCATCTGTCGAGCTGCATCCGTAATCGCATCGACCTTCTTGCTGGTCTGCTCTACCGCCTCGAGGATCGCTTGGAGTGCTCGTCCAGCCTCTTCGGCCCGGTCGGCGCCGCTCGTGACGCGGTCGGCACCAGTGCGCATCGCTGCTACTGCCTGCTCGGTCGCCTGGCGCACCTGATCGATGAGGTGCGCGATGTCCTGCGTCTCGCGGCGACTCCGTTCGGCCAGCTTGCGGACTTCATCCGCGACGACAGCGAAACCGCGTCCATGCTCTCCGGCTCGGGCCGCCTCGATGGCAGCGTTGAGGGCCAGCAGATTGGTCTGTTCCGCGAGATTGTCGATCGTTTCGACGACGGAATTGATCTCTTGACCCAACCGACCGAGTTCGCCGACACGTTCGGCGGCAGCGAGCACCACGTTGCGGATCTCCACGATGGCATCGAGCGTCTGACGGACTGCGTCCGCACCGGTGTCCGCTTGGCGACGAGCGTGGATCGTCGCCTCTTCCACCGCTGCGGTGTCGGTCAACACACGCTGTACCTGGGATACCAGTTCGTTCGCTGCACTGTTGATGCGCTCGAGGCTCTTGGCTTGGGCGCTCGCGCCGGAGGCGACAGCCTGCACGACCTGTTGGAGTTGCTCCATGGAGGTGCGTGCCAAATCCG
>JBEPZP010000168.1:0-5892 GCA_041640735.1 Thermomicrobium sp. | reverse complement strand
TGATCAAGCGCGATTTCGACCGAGCCTTCGAGCAGGTCGACGTCATCGCTGCACCGACGTCACCGACGGTCGCCTTCCGGCTGGGCGAGCGCACGGCCGACCCGCTGCAGATGTACCTCTCCGACGTCTTCACGATCCCGGCCAACATGGCCGGTTTGCCGGCCATCGCTGTTCCCTGCGGCTTCGCGCACGGGCTGCCGGTCAGTCTGCAGTTCATGGGGCGGCCGTTCGACGAGCCGACGCTCCTGCGGGTCGCCCACGCCTACGAGCAGGCGACCTCGTGGCACACGATGTGGCCGACCCTCGCGGTCGAGGTCTGAGCAGTGCGGGCGTCGTTGGTCTGGCTACGCAACGTGATCCTCGTCGGAGTCGGCTTCACAGTGGCGCTCTACTTCGTCGTCGCCTTCGGCCAACAAGCCTGGCGAGCCCGACAGCTGGAAGCTCAGGTCGAAGAGCGCCGGCAGGCGCTGGAGTTCCTGCTCGCCGAGCGCGAGGATCTCGCTCGCCAGCTGGCTGCGTTGGAGGGGGAGCGGTACCGCGCCTACGTCGAACGGACGGCGCGCCGCGAGCTCAATCTCACCTACCCGGGAGAAACGGTGTTGCTGGTGCGCTGGCGCGAAGCACCGCCGCCAGCGGTTCCACCGACTCCAGCACCCACCCCGACGCCGCGGCCGAACTGGGCCAGCTGGTTGGATCAGTTCGGCCTGGCTGAGCCGTGAGCGTTATGCCTCCGGCAGCGACTGGCGATCGACCAGCGGTGGTTGGTGCAGGACGCCGTTGGCCAGCGCGAAGATCGCCGCCTGCGTTCGGTCTTTGACACCGAGCTTGTCGAAGAGCAACGAGAGGCGGTTCTTGACAGTGCTCTCGGCCAAGCACAGTGTTTCGGCGATCTCCTTGTTGCTGAGCCCGGAGGCGACCAGCTGCAGAAGCTGTGTCTCCCGTCGGGTCAGGCGGACACCGGGTTGAGCCTCTTGGAGGATGCTCCAGCGTTGTAGCTCCCGGAGCAACAACCCACTGAACCGTGCGCTGGCGTAGCTCTCGCCACGCGCGACCGTCCGGATGGCTTCGACCAGTTCCTGGACGTCAGCTTCCGCCGCGACCAGTCCGTCGACGCCAGCGCGAGCCAACGCCAGCACGAAATCGGCCTCGTTCCCCAGGCCGTAGACGACGACTTTCGGCGGCGGGAGTTCGTCGCGCGCCGGAACGGGTGGTGTGCGCCGGAGAGCGCGGACGAACCGCACCAGCGGCGATCCGTACTGTGCCGAAAGGAGCACGAGGTCTGGCCGTTGCCATTCGACGGCGCTCGCAGCGCGGGCCAATTCCCCCACTTCGGCGATGACCCGCACCCCCTCGGTGGCCTGCAGGTAGTGCCGCAGACTTTGCCGCACAGCAGCCTGTGGGTCTGCCAGGAGAAGTGTGATCCCGTTTATTCGATTCTGCTTCGTCGCCATGCGGCTACGCCTTCCTGCCTCTTCCCGCTTTCTTCTCATAGGGCTTACGGCTGCGCAGGGTATATCCTTCATAGGACTTTCGGGCTATCCCTCGGCGCGACGAAGCGCCTCGTGCGAACGCAAGCGACGATTTCCAGGAACCGCGCTCGCGGACCGATCTCCTTTGTCCCGACTGGACAATGTGACCACTCCCGAGTACCGTTCCAGTCGCGGGAGGATGGCTCGCTCGATGACGCCGCCAGATTCCGATGCGTCGCTCGTTGCAGCAGCACGGGCGGGTGACCAGACGGCCTTCGCGACGCTGGTCCGCCGGTACCAAGGGATCGTCTTTGCCGTGGCGTACCGACTCCTCGGTGACCGCGATGCTGCCGAAGACGTCACGCAGGAGGCCTTCGTTCGGGCCTATTTCTCGCTCGACCGGCTGCGCGGCGACAACTTCCGCGCCTGGGTTCTGCGGATCGCGTCCAATGCGGCGCTCGATCAGCTGCGGGCGGCGGGACGCCGGCGCCAGGTGCCGCTGGAGCTGGCACCGGAGCGGCCGGTGGAGCCGACGGTATCCTCAGCAGTCGAACACCTGGGCCTCGTCGAGGCGCTCGAAGCGGCACTGGCGCAGCTTCCACCGGAGCAGCGCGCGGTCGTCGTGCTCGCCGACGTCGAGGGGCTTCCCAACGACGAAGTGGCGACGATCCTCGCGCTCCCCGTCGGTACGGTGAAGTCGCGTCTCGCCCGGGCGCGCATGCGTCTGCGCGCGTTGCTGGAGGCAGATCCACGAGCGAGGGAACTCCTCGAGCTCACCGGTCGTCTCCCTCATGGGGAGCCCGAAGCGAGCGATCGGCCAGCTGAGACACGATGAGGTTCGACCATCGATGAGCCGAAAAGCGACCCACCTCAGCGAAGAGCATCTCGCCCTGCTGGCGACGGAGGAACCGGATCCGGTCGCTGCCTCCCACCTCGCGGCATGCGAGCAGTGTCGCACGCGTTGGGAGGAGTACAGGAGGATCAGTGCGGCGTTGCGGGCGCTTCCCAGGCCGCAGGTGCCGCGTGATTTCGTCGTAGAACCGCGGTCGGTCGCCGTGCTCGCCCATGTGCCCTGGTGGTGGCGCTACCAACGAGTGGCCCGCGTAGGCACAGTCCTCGCGGCCACGCTGCTCGTGATCCTCTTGGCGACGACGGCTCTGCTGCCATCGCCCGGTACCGGCACGCCTGAGCAGTACGCTGCGGCGCCACCAGCACCTGCTGCGGAGTTCCGTGCAGCTGCGGCCGAGACACCCGAGATGGGCGGTCCGGAAGAAGCGACGTTACCCAGTGTGCAGACCTTTGCGACCGAGCCCACTCCGGCCGTCAGTGCGGCCGCTGATGCGCAGCTTCCCGTCACCCAGGGAACGGGCGAGCCAGCTCCCTCGGACAGCGAATTCTCGCTCGACCTCGGTACCATTGGCCGGTTCGTCCTGTACGGCGCGATCGGGCTGCTCGGCCTGCTGACGCTCGCTGGGCTGGTCATCGGTTTCCTGCTCCCGGCGTTGCGCAGGAACCTGGGCTCCGTGCGGCTGTAGCGACGAGTGCCTGGAACCTGCTCCCCCGTCCACTCGTCTCTCTTTCGGAGTGTCGGTGAGTGAGCCTCGGAAGGGAGACGGAGTATGGGCAGAGGTTGGTTGAGCGGTGCGCTCGCACTCGTGGTCGTCCTGGTGGTCGGGGCTGTGCTGACGGGAGCGACCTCCTTCCGGTCGGTAAGTCCTGCTGCTGCCCAGGGAACGCAAGCGTCCGAGCGTAGCATCAGCGTCGTCGGAGAAGGGCGGGTCGCTGTGTCGCCTGATGTCGCTCACCTCACGCTGGGGGTCGAGGTGTTCGATCCGGACGCCGCCACGGCCCAGCGCGTGGTCCAGAGCCGGATGACGGAGATCCTGGCTGTTTTCCGGCGGGCTGGAGTCCCCGACAACAAGATCAAAACGGTCGTCTACTCCATCGTGGTCGAGCGGGACTGGAATCGTCCGGAAACACCCGTGATCGGCTATCGGGTCACGCACCTGGTCGAGGTCGAGTTCCAGCCAGTGCAGCGGGTCGGGGAGCTCCTTTCTCAGGCGGTGCAGGCCGGCGCGAACGTCGTCACAGGTGTCACGTTCTCGGTCGCCAATCCCGCAGCCGCGCTCCGTCAAGCGCGGGAACTGGCGGTACGCGACGCGCGCGACAAGGCCGCGCACCTGGCCCAACTCACCGGTGTCGGGCTCGGCGAGCCGATCCGCATCGTGGAGTCGATGACGACGCCGCCGATGCCTGTTCCAGCCAAGCGGGACGCCATCGAGGCAGGCGGTGTTCCTGTCGGGGAGGCGACGATCATCGTGACCGTGTCGATCGACTACGCGATCCGCTGACCGTGCTCGGTAGGATAGAGTGGGCGGAAGGCGTAACGCTCCGCCTTCCGCCCCGTAGTCTCGTGTGCGAGCGGCATCGAGGGACCCGAGGCAGCAGTGCGGTCGACGCGGCGCGTCTTTCTCCTGGGAATCGGCGGTGCACTCCTCGTCAGCTGCCGGCGGCGAGCCGATTCGGTTCCGCTCGCACCCGCCGCAGCCTATCCCGGAGGTCGGTATCTCATCGAGGTGGACGAACTGGCTGACCGGCTCGGTGAACCGGGGCTCCTCGTTCTCGACGCGAGCCCACTCGCTGCCTATCGAGCTGGTCACCTCCCAGGGGCCTACCACGTCTGGTGGCAAGACACGATCGAGGTCCACAACGACGTGTACGGGATGTTCGTCGGCGAGCCGCGACGTACGCAGCTCGTGCAGAACCTCGGCTTGGATCCGACGGACGAGGTCGTGGTCTACGAGCGGGGAGACGGTCGGGCAGCCTGCCGCTGGTTCTGGTTCTTGCACGCCGTCGGTTTCGAGCGCGTACGCCTCTTGCACGGTGGTTTCGCCGCTTGGCGTGCTGCCGGTCTGCCAGTCACTCGGGTGTTGCCGCCGACTCCGCCAACAGGAAGCTTCCGCGCGACGCTCCGCTATGAGGTGCTCGCAGAACTTCCCGATGTCCGCACCGCACTCGAGGATCCGGCCAGCCGGATCGTCGACAACCGCAGCCCGGCGGAGGTGCAGGAGACCTGGCAAGGGCGCCTGCGGCGCGGGCGCATCCCGAGCGCAGTCTCCGTCCCCTGGCCGCAGCTGCTCGTCGGTGACCGGCCGGTGGCGTTCCGTCCACCTGAGGAACTGGCGGCGCTCTATCGCGCGGTCGATGTGCGACCGGAGCATCGTGTGCTCGTCACCGGACTCCACAGTCCGGCAGCGGCGATCAGTTACGTCTCGCTCCGGCTCCTCGACTATCCCGACGTACGGGTCTACGACGGATCGTGGGCGCAATGGGGTGCAATGACAGAACTCCCGATCGAGCCGCTGACTGCATCGAGGCCGTGATCGAGGACCCGGCCGGTTCGCTCCTCCGGCACGTCTTCGACGAGACGACCGGTGTGTGGCGCACCTACCAGCACCCCTTCGCGCGTCGCCCGTGGCCTGCCAACTACGGGTACCTCGTGGGCACGTACAATCCTTCTGACGATGACGCGCTCGACGTCATCGTCCTCGCGAGTGCGCCGCTGCCGACCGGTACGCGAGTGCGCGTGCGCCCGGTCGCTCTGCTCCGCCGGGCGAGCGGCGACGACAAAGTGCTGGCGGTGGCCTGCGATGATCCGCGCTACGGTGCGTTTCGGCGCCTCGCTGACGTGCCGGCCGACGACATCGAACGGATTCTCGCCTGGTTCGCTGATTGGGAAGCACCACCGGAAGTGGCCGACGAGTCCGTCGCGCAGGCGGCTGTGGCCGCTGCACGGCGCTCGTGAGGGGGAGAGCACACGATGCACTCATCGGGTACGGTCCTGGTGACCGGTGGGGCCGGGTACGTCGGCTCCTTTACGGTGCGGGCGCTGCAGGAAGCAGGATACGAGGTGGTCGTGTACGACAACCTGCGCCAGGGGCACCGTGCGGCCATCTGTGCCCCGCTGGTAGTGGGAGAACTGATCGATCGTGAGGCGGTCTTCGCCTGCTTCCGCCGCTGGCGTTTCGACGCGGTCGTGCACTTGGCAGCCTATACGTCCGTGCGCGAGTCGGTGCAAGATCCCAACAAGTACGTGGTGCACAACGTCGGTGGCGCGATCGTCCTGCTCGAGGCGTGTCTGGTGCACGAGGTGCCCTACGTCGTCTTTTCTTCGACCTCTGAGGTGTACGGCGAGGCGCGCTACCTGCCACTGGACGAGGAGCATCCGACCGAGCCGACCAACCCGTACGGAGCGACCAAGCTGCAGGTGGAGCAGTATCTCCGGTGGTACGACCAGGCCTACGGGCTGCGCTCGATCAGCCTGCGCTACTTCAACGCCGCGGGTGCTGCCCTGGACGGCTCGATGGGAGAGGACCATCGGCCCGAGGAGCATCTGATTCCGAACGCGATCCGCGGCGCGCTG
>JBEPZP010000167.1:0-5904 GCA_041640735.1 Thermomicrobium sp. | reverse complement strand
AGCCGAGTCGCTCACAGACCAGCCGGTAACAGTCGGGAGCCGGTTTGCCATGGCGGACGTCGTCGCCGGTCACCACCGCCGCGAAGACGCCAGCGAGGCCGAGTTCCTGCAGGACAAGGTCGACGTACCGGCGATGGCCGCTCGTGGCGAGACCGAGCATCCGCTGGCGCTCCCGCAAGGCTGTGATCAACTCGCGAGCACCAGCAATCGGACGGACGTTGCCTGGGAGACTGGCCAGGAACAGGTCGTCTCGTTGGCGCGCAGCATCCTCCGGCGACACTGGCAGGTGCAGTGCCTCGACGATCACCCGCGCGGCGTCGATGAGGCGGCGACCGAACAAGCGCGGCAAGAGCTCTGCCGGTAGGTTCTTACCGAAGGTTTGGACATAGCGCTGCCAGGCAGCGAGTTGCAGCGACTCGGAATCGACCAGCACGCCATCGAGATCGAAAACGACCGCGCAGGAGCGAGCGTTCATCGTCAGCGCACCAGGAGTCGCACGAAGCGACCAGCGCGTTGCTGGGCAGCCTGGAAGAGTCCGCGCGCTGCCATCACGAGGTACGGTCGCCCGTCGAGCCCTTCCACCAGGTCCAGGGGCAGGGCTGATGCCCCGAGGTGTGTCCCGACGAGGGCACCGACGATCGCTCCACGGGTGTCGGCGGCGCCGCCGGCGTTGACCGCGAGCGTGACGGCCCGGCGGAAGTCGGTCGGAGCAGCGGCGAAGGCAGCGAAGGCGCTGGCGACGACCTCCTCGGCCACGCCCGAGGTGCCGAAGTCGGCTACCGCTGTCGCTGTTGCTGACAGGTCTTCTGTGGTGCATGGCCGATGGAGGACACGTCGCAAACGGCGAGCGACGACGTCCTCGTCGATAAAACGAAGGACCTCGTCTACCAGGACTTCGGGCGGTGTACTGCCCTGAACGAGCAGGAGGACAGCGTAGGCTACTGCGGTGGCACCGTTGACCACCTCCGGCGCCGCGTGGGTGATGAGCGTCGCGCGCAAGACGTCGCGGACGAAGAGCTCGGGATTGAAGCGACAGAGTGCGTGGAGCAGTCCCAGCGGTGCTGCGCGCGCGACCGCGCTGCCCGACGCCGTACCGGGACCAGCCAGTCCGCGTTGGAAGTCGTCGTGCTCGGCGGCTGCCGCAAGCGCCTGCCGCGTCGTTTCATCGAGGAAGCGCGCGCCTGGTCCGTGGAGCAGTCGCAGGAAGCGGTACCCAGCGGCGGCGACGTCGAGGTATCCGCCGGTTCCGATCGCACTCTCGACCAGACAGAGTGCCAGTTCCGTCTCGTCGGTGAAGGTCCCGGCTGGCACCTCGACCGAACCATCCGCCCCCAGCAGCGGCAGAAACCGGTCCAGCCATCCGTAGCGAGCTGCGATCTCCTCGCGTTCCAGCCCCGCCACCGGCATGCCGAGTGCGTCGCCGATCGCCAGCCCGAGGAGGCAACCGAGGAAACGATCCAGAAGGTCGACCGGTCGCGTCGCGTCCACCGCAACTCTCTCCTGTCGTCGCCGGACAAGTGAAGCACGCGTCCCCGAGACGTGCCAGACGCGGGACGTGCACCCGTATCGGGGCATTCGACCGGTGCGCTGGAGACGACGGGCCACGAACGTCGACGGTCACGGTGATGTGGTGTGGGCGGAGGGTGGCACGGCCGCGACGGTGCGATGGGGTTTCCCCGGCCCTGGTGGGCCGGGCCGGGTCGGGCACGCCCGACCCGGGCGGGTCACGCACGCGTGACCCCTACCCGACGGCGGTCGCGCCCAACCACGTCGACAGAGCCAACGGCAGACGGCACATCTGCGGGGCGGACGCCTGGCGGTGTTCCTGTGTAGGGGCGCGGCGTGCCGCGCCCGGGCCGCGCCGCATGGCGCGGGGGGCCACCCCGATGGGGTACCCACATGGACGTTCGCGTTGACGTGGTGCGGATAAAGGCGCGCCTCGCCGCGCCGTCGTGGCGCATCCCCGGCCCTTCAGGGCCGGGCCGGGTCGGGCATGCCTGACCGCTACGCGGGGTTCGCGCGGTCACACTGTGTAGGGTGGCAGACATCGGGCGTGCCGGGCGAGGATACGGCACGGTGGTCCCGGTCCGGGCCCTGGCGATCCGGGGCGGGTCGGGCGTGCCCGACCCGGGCGGGTCACGCACGCGTGACCCCTACACAACGAGGTTGCCCCCGGCCCTGGTTGGGATGGCACGGCGCCCGGGTGCCTGGCCGGGTAGGGGCGGTGTGGTTCGCAACGCGCTGTAGGGGCGCGGCGTGCCGCGCCCGGGCCGCGCCGCATGGCGCAGCGGAGCGATGGGACGCACAGGTGACCTCGCCGGGTGCGGTGACCGGCCGCCTGATGCCTGGATGCACGCGGCGATGCCCGGTCCGGCGGGGCGGGTCGGGCACGCCCGACCCGTACAGGACGTGATCACCTCGTTCGACGACTCGGGCGTGCTTGAGCGGAAGGCTGCGCCTTTCGTCACCGGTGGTTTGGGTGCGGCGGGGAGGGCCAGCTATCCTCAGCTGGGATATGCGACGGGTCGGAGGGTTCGTGACCAGACGCCTGCAGCTCCTCCTCCATGTCGTCCTCGTCGCGACAGTCGTTTCGACGACGTTCCTGCTCGCGCCTCGGCCGTGGTCGCGCGAGGTGCCGCTGGCGACTCCTCCGCCCGAAGTGGGTGAATCCCTGCTCGCCGGTGCTGCCGGGCTGCCGGACGGATCGGTAGCGACCGACCCGGCGCAAGCGCTGGAACGTGCCACTCGTTTATTGGCTGCCGGCGAGCCGGGCGCAGCAGCGAGTGCGGTGACCACCGCGCTCGGTGCCGATGAACCCGACGTGCGGCTCGCGGCACGGCTGTTGCTCGCCCGGGCGGCTCTGGCGATGGGCGACGTCGGCTCGGCGCTCGAACTTGCGGCCGATCTGGCGCGGCTGGCTCCGGACGATGCGTGGGCTGGCAAGGCGGCGGTCGTCGCGGCCCGGGCGCTCCTCCTGGCGGGCGAGACGGAGCCAGCCGTGGAGCAGTTCCGCGCAGCACGCTCGCTCCTACCGGAGTTGGCGCCGTACCTGGAGTACTGGACGCTCGATCCGCTAGCACGCTCTGGCCGCGAGGAGGAAGCGCTCGCCGCGGTAGAGCGGATCGTCGCGACTGCGCCGATCCGGCGTCTCGCCGTCGCGGCGCTGGAGTGGCGGCGGGCGCGCGCCGAGCAGCAGGGTGACGCCGCCTCGGCGCGAGCGGCGATCGATCGCTTGCTCGAGCTGGCCACCATCCCGAGCTACCGGGCGACGCTCCTGCTCCAGCGTGGCCGCGCGGCGCGGGCGCTGGGGGAGAAGGACGCGGCCCGAGCTGATTTCCTCGAGGCGATCGAGGCGGCTCCCGAAAGCGCGGTCGCACAAGCTGCGCTCGATGAGCTCGATGCGCTCGGGTTCGGGAGCGCAGTCTCGGTCGAGCAGCGGGCCGCGATCGCCTTCGCTGCAGGCCGCTACCAGGCAGCAGTCGCTGCCTACACGGCTGTGCTCGCGGAGGATCCGACGCGAGGTGACGCCGGGTACCAGCGAGCGATCGCCCGCATCCGCAGCGGCGACCTCGCGACCGGTCTCCGCGAACTCGCAGCGATGGCGGAACAGTATCCGCGCGACGACCGCACACCGGATGCCCTGGTGACGGCCGGTACGCTCACCGAGTGGAGCGACGAGACGACGGCGGCCGCCCTCTACGAGCGGGTGCTGGCGCAGTACCCGGCGAGTCGCGCTGCAGACGAGGCGCGCTTCCGGCTCGGGCTCCTCGCGTACGGTCGTGGCGAGGCCGCGCAGGCTGCCGAACGCTGGCGCGTCGGCGCGGAGCGCGACGTACCGCGGGTTTTGTTCTGGTACGGGAAGGCACTGGCAGCTCTCGGCGACCAGTCTACCGCGCAGGAAGCCTGGGGGCGTGCACGTGCGCTCGACCCGACCGGGTTTTACGGGGTCCGCGCGGCGGAACTCGCGAGCGGGCGGGCTCCGGTCGCGGGCCGCGGCGACGGCCCGCTCACGTTTCCGGAGACGGCTTACCGGTCGTGGTTGGCCGCGTTGGGCCTGAGCGAGGGCGAGGCGCGCGCACGCCTGACTGTTGACCCTGCGACCCGGCGTGCGCTGCTGTTGCTCGAGCTCGGCGAGCGCGAGGCCGCTGGGTGGGAGCTGGACGTCGCCCGCGACGCGCTCGCCAACGACACAGTGGCGTTGGTTGCCCTCGGGTGGGAACTGCTGCGGCGTGGCGAGGCTGCCTTCGCCTACCGGGTCGGCGTGCAACTGGGCGAGCGGAGCGAGGTGCCGGCAGAGGTCATCGCCCCGCTGCTCGCACCGCTCCCGTACCCGGAGATCCTGGGGCCGGTCGCTGCCCGCTTCGGGGTCGATCCGCTCTTGCTCGCAGCGCTCGTGCGCCAGGAGAGCGGGTTCGAGCCGACGGCGGTCTCCCCGGCCGGCGCGCGTGGCTTGACCCAGGTACTCCCCGACACAGCCGCGGGGCTGGCGAGGGAGCTCGGGTTGAGCGGATGGGAGCCCGATCGACTCTTCCACCCAGCGACGAGTCTCTTGCTCGGGGCTGCCGAGCTGGCTCGCCGCCTGCAGCAGTTCCAGGGGCAGGTGTATCTCGCGCTGGCGAGCTACAACGCAGGGAGCGGCGCAGTGCAGCAGTGGCTGCGCGACCGGCCAGCGGACGATCCCGACCTCTTCGCCGAGCGTATTCCGTACCGCGAGACGTACGCGTACGTGCAACGGGTGTACGCGGGCTATCGCTGGTACGAGCAGGTGTACCGGCCGAACGGGTGACGCACGGTACCTTGAGGCCCTGATAGCCCTGCGGTAGCTGCATCGTTGCCACCGAGCAGGCCGAGCGCAAGGGCGTGCTCGGCACCCTCAACGCGATTGGGCCAAGAGGCGCTGGCGTTCCTGCTCCACGATCGATTCGTCGAGCTTCTGGTATAGCGGTTGCGGTGGCGGGAGCGGTCGTCCAGGCTCCAGCTCGCTCGGCCGCCAGCGGTCGGTCGACTCGCTGGGCAGCGGATGATACCGCAGCACCTCGTGGCCGCCGGTCTCCGGGCCAGGTTCGATCGCCAGCGTCCCGAAGAGCGGTTCCTGGTAGCCGAGCAGGCGGTGGAGCTGCTCGCTGGAGAAGGGGACGATCGGCGCGAGCAGAAGCTTGAGCGAGTCGATCGCGCGGAGGGCGACGAAGATCGTCGTACCGGCAGCGCGCTGATCCTCGCGGATCTGGAACCACGGAGCCTTTTCGTCCAAATAGCGGTTGACTTCGCGAGCGAGGGCGAAGGCCTCGCGCTGGGCTGCTTTCAGTTCGACGCGCGCGTAGAGATCACCGATGCGTGTGAATCCGGCAGCGATCGCCTCGAGCAAGACGCGGTCGCGGCCATCCAGCTCGCCTGGCTCCGGCACGCGGCCGTCGAAGCGGTTCTGGACGAAGGTCAAGACGCGGTGGACGAGGTTCCCCCAAGTGGCCAAAAGCTCGTTATTGTTGCGGTCCAGGAACCCCTGCCAGGTGAACTCGCTGTCGCGCGCCTCCGGAGCGATGCTGGTGAGGTAGTCTCGCAGGGGATCGGGAGCGTAGCGGGAGAGGAAGTCTGGCACCCAGATCGCCCAGTTGCGGCTAGTAGAGAACTGCTGCCCTTCCAAGTTCAAGAACTCGTTGGCAGGGATGTCGTAGGGCAAGTTGAGCGATTCGTCGTATCCCATGAGTTCGGCCGGCCAGATGATGGCGTGGAAGGGGATGTTGTCCTTGCCGATGAAGTAGTAGCCGCGGGCAGACGGGTCGCGCCACCACGCTTCCCAGGCAAGGGGATTCCCGGTAGCCAGCGCCCACTCGATACTGGCCGAGAGATACCCGATGACGGCCTCGAACCAGACGTACATGACTTTGTGTTCGTAGCCGGGGATCG
>JBEPZP010000166.1:0-5949 GCA_041640735.1 Thermomicrobium sp. | reverse complement strand
CAGCGGACGTCTCTACGACGACGCGGACGCGGATGCCGTTGTTATAATCGCCCCAGGCTCATGTACGGACACCGGGGAGGAGCTTCGGGTGCAGTTGCGGTGTCAGCAGGCTGAACTGGATCAAGCACTCCATGTCGTGTCCCGCGCCGTGGCACGGCGTTCGACGCTCCCTATCCTGAGCAACGTCCTACTCGACGCGGCAGAAGGAACGCTGCGCATTACTGGGACGAACTTGGAGATCGCACTCAGTGTCGCCATCCCAGCGGACGTTCAGGAGCCAGGCCAATTGAGTGTTCGTGCAGACGTGCTGACCGACTTTATCGGCAGCCTGCCGCGCCAGGAGATCGTACTTGCCACAGCCGGAACGACCGACCTGCGCGTCACGTGTGGGACCTCGAAGGCACGCATCCCCGGTATACCGGCAGAGGACTATCCGACCATCGCTCGCATCGGCGATCAACCCCCAACGGCAACGGTCGACGCGGCAGCACTGCGCGAGGCAGTCGCACAAGTCGCCTTCGCGGCCGCCACCGACGATAGTCGACCCGTCCTCGCTGGTGTCCTCCTGGAGTTCAAGGGAACCTCGCTGACGTTGGCTGCTGCCGACGGCTTCCGCCTGTCTGCCCGGACACTGGAACTCGCCCATCCAGCAGCGACCGACCTGGCGATCATCGTGCCTGCGAAGGCGCTCGGTGAACTGGCGCGCGTAGTGGCCGACGGCGAGCAGACGGTGCACCTTTTGGTGACGCCCAATCGCAGCCAGCTCCTGGCACGCAGCGGCAGCATCGAGTTCCTCTCGCGACTGATCGACGGAACCTTCCCCGAGTTTCGGCAAATCATTCCGAAGCAATGGAAGACGCGTGTCACGGTCGACCGTGAGGCGTTCCTCGCCGCAGCGCGCCGCGCGAAGATCTTCGCGCAAACCAACAACGAAGTGGTCAAGCTCCAGTTCGTTCCAGGCGACTCAGAGCTCGACCCCGGATCGATGATCGTCTCGGCCCACGCCGCCGACGCCGGCGACAGCGAGGACGTTCTCCCAGCACGCGTCGAAGGTCCGGAGGCGACGATCGCCTTCAACGGTCGCTACCTCCTCGACGTCTTAGGCGTCGCGAAGTCGACCGAGGTCACGCTCGAAATGACGTCACCCAACGCTGCCGGCGTCTTTCGTGCCGTCGGCGACGAGGCCTTCGTTCACGTGGTGATGCCGATGGTGATCGGTGCGGCATAATTCTGGCAGCGACTCGTCTCCAGACGACGCTCTGGTACGTGACCCCTTCCCCGGTCCACCTGGGGCAAGGTAACTGCGATGCGCGTGACACGGTTGGAATTGGAAGAATTCCGTTGTTTTCGTCGCCTGACGATCGACTTTCCAGCACCCGGTGTCCGCATCATCGGAGCGAACGGCTCTGGAAAGACGAGCGTCATCGAGGCCTTATACCTTTTAGCGACCACCAAATCGTTCCGCACCACCCACGATCGGCATCTCATCCATCGCCTGAGCGCCCACGAACTCGGCATTCAACCCTATGCCCGGATCGCTGCGCACCTCGCGACTACCACCGGTCGGCACGCGCTCGAGGTCGTGCTCTCGATCGATCCGGTCACCACGTCGTTGACCAAGCGCTTTCGGCGAGACGGACGGCCTGCCCGGGCGATGGACTTCGTCGGCACCCTCCGGGTCGTTCTCTTCTCGCCAGAGGACATCGATCTCGTCACTGGCAGCCCGTCCCTCCGCCGTCGCTATCTCGACGTCGTGCTCTCCACGATCGATCCGACCTATTTACGTGCCCTCGCGCAGTACATGCGCGTCCTCGAACAACGGAACAGCTTGCTCAAGCAACTGGCCGGGAAAGATCGTCGTACGGCAGATGAGGAACTCGCGTTTTGGGACGAACAGTTGGTGACCTACGGCAGCTATCTCGTCGTCGCTCGCCTCCGCTTTCTCGCGCAATGGTCGATCGACCTCCGCGCTGCCTTCCAACGGCTCACGGCTCTGTCATTCGCTGTCGATGCACACTACGCCGGCAGTGTATCGCTTCCGGACGACGTCGTGACAACGGTCCTCGAGGCACCGATCTCGGACGCGCAAGCCATCGTCGGAGTGCACTACCGTGAACTCTTGGAGCGACTCCGTGTCGACGAACTCCGCCGCGGTGCGACGCTCGCCGGTCCCCACCGCGACGACCTCGTGTGGTTGCTGGACGATGAACCGCTTGCGGACGTCGGGTCGCGCGGCATCCAGCGGCTCGTCGTCGTCGCCGCGAAGCTCGCTGAACTCCGGCACATCGAACGCGCGACCGGCGAGTGGCCAGTTCTCCTCCTCGACGACGTCCTCTCTGAACTCGATCCCGAGCACCGAGCACGACTCAGTGAGGCCCTCGCACCGCTCCCCGCGCAGCAAGTGGTCACGAGCGCCGACCGGGGAACGCTCGAGCTTCCTGAGTTCGGTCATCTCCCGCTGGCGATCCTGGATCGGGTGGAACAGGAACTCGTGTTCGCCTGACGCACGGGTCCTGCGCGAGCGGTTCACGCACCCAGTCGTTCCACGATCATCGCGATCCCCATGCCACCACCGATGCAGAGCGCAGCAGCACCGTAACGGCCTCCGGTCCGCCGCAAGGCGTGCAGAAGCGTGACCAAGACGCGGGCACCACTCGCACCGATCGGATGACCGAGCGCGATCGCTCCGCCGTAGATGTTCAACTTGGTCGACTCGATGCCGAGCTCGCGTTTGACTGCCAAGACCTGCGCCGCGAACGCCTCGTTGATCTCGAAGAGATCGATCTCTTCGACCCGCAGTCCAGCCCTCGCGAGCGCCTCGCGGACTGCCGGAATCGGTCCCAGCCCCATCACGCGCGGCGACACTCCCGCCCAGGCCCATGAACGGATCGCCGCCAACGGCTGGAGTCCCAACCGGCGAGCGCGCTCCTCCGACATGACGACGAGTGCCGCCGCCCCATCGTTGATCCCCGAGGCATTACCTGCCGTAACGGTTCCCTCGGAGAGAAATGCTGGTCGCAGGCGCTGCAACGCCTCCAAGGTCGTCTCCGGTCGCGGATGCTCGTCCCGCTCGAACCATTCCGAGCCACGCGGTCCCGGTACTTCGACGGGAACGATCTCCTCCTGGAACGCTCCTGCCTCCCAGGCCCGAGCTGCTCGCCGCTGGCTCTCCAGGGCATACCGATCTTGTTCCTCCCGCGAGATGCGATACTCCTGAGCGATGTTCTCCGCGGTCACCCCCATGTGACAGTCGTAGAACGCGTCGGTCAGGCCATCGGCGAGCATCGAGTCGACGAGCGTGGCATGTCCGAGCCGATACCCGAACCGCGCACCGGTGAGCAGATACGGCGCCTGCGACATGCTCTCCATACCGCCGGCGACGACGACCTCCGCCTCGCCGAGCGTGATGGCCTGCGCCGCCGACGCGACCGCGCGCAAGCCAGAGCCACACACCATGTTGATCGTCATGGCCGGAACCGATTCCGGTACTCCGGCAGCCATCGCCGCCCGGCGCGCCGGATTCATGCCCTGCCCCGCCTGGAGAACGTTGCCCAAAATGACGTCGTCGACTACCGAGGGCTCGACACCGGCCCGACGGAGCGCCTCGGCAACCGCAACGGCCCCGACACGCCAGGCAGGCAGCTCCTTCAACGCTCCGCCGAAGCGGCCGATCGGTGTACGTACCGCGCTGACGATCACTGCAACGGCCATACCGACTCCACCCCACTCAGGCACGAGAGCGGCGTGGGCTGCCCCCGCCGCTCGATCCTCGTTCGCGTCGCTGCTTAGGCCTGTTCGCCGTGTTCGGCGATCCAGGTACGCTTGATCTCTTCGACCACAGTCGGGTCGGTCAGCGTCGTCGTATCGCCGAGCACCCGACCTTCCGCGATGTCACGCAGCAAGCGCCGCATGATCTTCGCGCTGCGCGTCTTCGGGAGGTCGGCGACGAAGATCACCCGCTCCGGGCGCGCAATCGGCCCGATGACCTCCGCTACGTGCCGCCGCAACTCCTCGGCGAGTTCGTCGCTCGGCGAGTACCCAGCGCGCAGCGCGACGAACGCGACCGGCACCTGTCCCTTGATTTCGTGACTCACGCCGATGACTGCAGCTTCGGCCACCGCCGGGTGCCCGACGAGTGCGCTCTCAAGCTCCATCGTGCCGAGCCGGTGTCCAGCGACGTTCAACACGTCGTCCACTCGGCCGAGGATCCAGAAGTATCCGTCCTCGTCACGCTTCGCACCGTCACCAGTGACGTAGATGGAAGGGCCGTACTTGGAGAAATACGTCTTCACGTACCGGTCAGGATCACCCCACAACGTGCGGGAGATTGCGGGCCACGGCCGCCGGATGACCAAGTACCCGCCCTGCCCGACTGGGACGGGGTTCCCGTTTTCGTCGAGAATATCGGCCTGGATGCTCGGGAACGGTAACGTCGCCGAGCCGGGCTTCGTCGTTGTGATCCCCGGCAACGGCGTGATCAGGATCATACCGGTTTCCGTCTGCCACCAGGTATCGACGATCGGGCACCGCCCGCCACCGATGTGCTGGTGGTACCACATCCACGCTTCGGGATTGATCGGCTCACCGACCGTCCCCAGCAGGCGTAAGCTAGAAAGGTCGTGACGAGCTGGATACTCTGGTCCCCAGCGCATGAACTGCCGGATGGCTGTCGGCGACGTGTAGAGGATCGTGACGTGTCGCCGCTCGACGATATCCCAGAAACGATCCTTGTCCGGCCAGTCTGGGGCGCCCTCGTAGATCACGACCGTCGCACCGTTGGCGAGCGGTCCGTAAACGATGTAACTGTGCCCGGTGACCCAACCGATATCGGCAGTGCAGAAGTAGATGTCGTCCGGCTTGAGATCGAAGACCCACTTCGACGTGATGTACACCCCGGTCAGGTATCCACCGGTCGTATGGAGCTGTCCCTTGGGTTTCCCGGTCGTGCCGGAGGTATAGAGGATGTACAACGGGTGCTCACTGTCGAGCGACTCCGGCGGGCAGTAGCGCTCGCGGACAGCAGCCAGGACCTCGTGCCACCACAGATCCCGCCCTTCCTGCATCGCCACCGCCTGCTGCTCGCCCACGCGGCGGACGACCAAAACCTTCTCCACGCTCGGGCATCGCTCGAGCGCCTTGTCGGCGATCTCCTTGAGCGGTACGATGCGACCGCGCCGATAACCACCGTCAGCCGTGATGAGCAGCCGCGCCCCGCAGTCGTTGATACGATCTGCGAGGGCATCTGCGCTGAAGCCTCCGAACACGACCGAGTGCGGTGCCCCGATCCGGGCACATGCCAGCATGGCGATGGGGAGTTCGGGAATCATCGGTAGGTAGATGGCGACGCGGTCACCCTTTTGGATACCCAGCTGCCGCAGAGCGAGGGCGACGCGGTTGACTTCACGGTAGAGGTCTTGGTACGTGAGGACGCGCTCGTCTCCCGGCTCCCCCTCCCAAATGATCGCGGCCTTGGTTCGCCGTCCAGCACGCAGGTGTCGATCGACGCAGTTGACCGAGGCATTGAGCTTTCCGCCGACGAACCACTTCACCCAGGGAGGATTCCACTCCAGCACCGTGTGCCAGGGCTCGTCCCAATCCAGCTCTCGAGCGATGGAAGCCCAGAACGCCTCCGGGTCACGGTCCGCCCGCTCGTAGATGGAAGGGTCGTTAATGTTAGCGTGTGCGGCGAACTCGGGAGGTGGTGGAAAGCGTCGCGTTTCGACGAGCAAGCCCTCGATCGCTCCCGCCGCGCTGGTGCCGACGTCGTCCGGCATCGTCGCCTCCCTTCGGTTCGTATCGATGCACTCTCTCCACCGACCTGTCGCCTTGGATGCTGCTCGTAGCTAGTGTAATCGACTCAGCTGAAGTCAACAATGGAATTACTCGCCAAGACGCTCAACTTCAGAAACTGACCAGCGCGGGTAAGCGAAACACGGGTTGCTCTGAAGC